>JALZVY010000091.1 GCA_023300125.1 Phycisphaera sp. | reverse complement strand
CAGCGCATCCAGCACCGCCGTGCCCACGCTGCCAGTATCGCCTACCTCCACGCCCGCTTGGGCCGCCGCCACAGCCTGCCCCGGCGCGTCGGCCACCCCCAACAGCCCGATCTCCAGGCCGCGGGCAAGCTCAATCACCGGCCCCGACCCGTCACCCCCGCGCACCTCGGCCACCTGGGCCCATCGCCCCTCAAGCCGCCCCCGATCGGCCCCCGCGGGGCCAAAAACACCCCCGCGGTCGGCCGCCACCAACACCAACACCCCCAGCAGCGCCAGCCCCGCCACCGCCCACACCCGCCGCTTGCGGCGGCCGCGCCACGCCGCCAACGACGCGCCTTGAGATGTCAAAGCAGAACCGACCATCCGCGTAAGCCTACCGGTCCTGCGCGTCGCCCTCGCGGTCACGATCTATAACTACCCCTTCGCCGCACGCAGATCCCCGACCGCCCCTGCCTCCCCCCAGCCCAGCCGCCCCGCCATGCAGACCGACGCCCTCGACTTCACCCTGCCTGACGACCAGATCGCCGCGGTGCCCGCCGAACCACGCGACAGCGCCCGGCTCATGGTCTGCCGGCGTGGCAGCGCCAAGGTCGAGCACGCCCACGTCCGCGACCTGCCGCAGTTGGGCCTGCTGACACGCGGCGATCTCATGGTCAAAAACCACACCCGCGTGCTGCGGGCCCGGCTCAGGGGCACCCGCGCCGCCACCGGCGGCCGCGTGGGCGGGCTGCTGCTGGCCTACAACGACCGCCGCTGGACCCTGCTGCTCGAATCCGGCGGCCGGCTGCAACCCGGCGAACGCATCACCCTGGGCGCATCCCCCGAAGCCCCCATCACCCTGCTGCTGGAATCCCGCGACGACCAAGCCCGCTGGACCGCCACCCTCGAAGGCGGCCAAGACACCCCCGCGGTGCTCGACGCCGCGGGCCTCACCCCCCTGCCGCCCTACCTGCTGGCCCAACGCCGCCGCGCGGGCGTGCCCGACGAACGCCCCGAAGACTTCGAGCGCTACAACACCGTCTTCGCCCACGGCGCCCAGCAACAACCTGCCCCACGCTCGGTCGCCGCCCCCACCGCAGGCCTGCACCTCACCCCCGCCCTGCTCGACACCCTCGCCGGGCAAGGCGTGCAGCAAGCCAGCGTCACCCTGGACATCGGCCCGGGCACCTTCGCCCCGGTCCGCACCGATGTGCTCGAAGACCACCCCATCCACGGCGAAACCCTGCGCGTGCCCGCCGCCACCACCGCCGCGCTGGCTCAAGCACGCCGTGCTGGACGCCGCATTCTTGCCGTGGGCACCACCACCGTCCGCGCGATCGAATCCCTGCCCCCCGACCACCCCGCAAGCAACGACTTCGCCACCGAAACCCACCTGTTTATCACCCCCGACCGCGTGGCCCGCGGCGCCTTCACCTGGCAGCACACCGACGCCCTGCTCACCAACTTCCACCTGCCCAAAAGCACCCTGCTTGCCCTGGTCGCCGCCCTGCCGGGCGTCGGCGTGGACCAACTGCTCACGTGGTATCACGAAGCCGTGCAAGAGGGCTACCGCTTCTACTCCTTTGGCGACGCGATGGTGATTGTGTAGCCGCCTGCGGCGGCGGGGTTAGGGGTTAGGGGTTAGGGGTTGGGATCAAAGCAAACCTGCACTGCTCAAAGTGGCTGGCGCACCGTGATCGTGCAAGATTTGCTCGGCCCTCACGCCCACTCCACCCCGCACCCTCTAAACTGCCCGCCCCATGCCCCTCGACCAGCCCGACGACGCCAGCCTGATCGCCATGCCCCTGGGCGATCACCTCGAAGAGCTGCGCCGCCGCATCATCTGGTCGCTCGCCGGGGTGCTGCTGGCAGCCATCCTCACCTTCTGGTTCGGCTTCAACCTCATCGCCTGGCTCGCACGCCCGCTCATCCAGGCCCAAGACGCCATGGGCTTTGCCCCGGGCACCCAAACCCTCGAACCCACCGCCGGCTTCTCCAGCGTCTACCTGCCGGTCTGCCTCATCGCCGCGGTGCTGCTCGCCGCGCCCTGGATCCTCTTCCAAGGCTGGCGCTTCGTCGCCGGCGGCCTCTACCGACACGAGCGCCGCGCCGCCCACCTGCTCGCGCCGTTCAGCACCGTCATGACCGCGCTGGGCGTCGCCTTCACCTACTACCTGCTGCTGCCCGTCAGCCTGCTTTTTTTCCTGAACTTCGCCACCAAATACCCCCCGGTCGACGTGGGCAGCCCCAACGCCCTCACCGCCCTGCTGCTCAAGGGCTACACCCCCCAAGCCCCGATCCTCACCACCGACCACGACCCCGCCGCCGCTCCCCCCGCGTTGCCCGTCTTCGACCAAGACCCCGCCGACGCCCCCAACGGCAGCATGTGGGTCAACGCCCGGGCAGGCAAAATCAAGATCCGTGTGGGCGAGGCCATCCGCTCGATCGCGCTCGAACGCGACAACCTGCTCACACCAAGGGTCGAGCTGGGAGCCTTCGTCAAATTTGCCGCCAACATGATGCTGGGCGTGTGCATCGCCTTCCAGCTGCCGGTGGTCATGCTCGTCGCCGGCTGGTCGGGCCTGGTGAAAGCCAGTGTCCTTGCACCGTTTCGCAAATACGCCCTCTTCGCCGCCTTCGCCGCCGGGGCCCTGCTCACCCCCACCGACCTCACCAGCATGTTCGTGCTGGCCATCCCCCTGTACCTGCTTTACGAACTGGGCCTGGTCATCATGGGCTGGGCCGGCCGCAGCTCCGGGGCCAAAGACTTCCCCAACGAAACCTAGCCCACCGCACACACACCCCGCGGGCGGGCGACCGACACCGCCCGGGCATCTAGGCTCTTGACGCATCCCCTTTATCGGCTTTAATACTTTGACCTGCGGCATACGGCGCACCCGCCGCCTGAACGTCCGCGCATGCCCCCGCCACACACACCCACTCCCCAGGGAAGCCACGAAATGCTCCACCCCCGCCTCAAGGCCTTATTCGCCGCCGGCATCAGCACCCTGATGGCCCTCGCCCCCTCCAGCTTGGCCCAGGAGCAAGCCATCGACCTGGGCCTGCAGCTCGCCGGCAACCCGCCGATGCAGATCATCAAGCGCGACCCGCCGCCGCTGCCCGAACCCACCGACGACTTCGAGATCCGTGACGGCTTCACCCTCGTCGACACCCTCGACGCGTTTCAAGCCGCCATCAAAGACAGCGATCAAAAAATCCGCCTCAAACCCGGCCACTACCGCGCCACCAAGATCGACCCCCCGGTGACCTTCACCAAGATCCGAACCGCCGCAAAAGACAAAAACCCCACGACAACCCAAGAGCAGGTTTTCGCCGCCACGGGGTCCAACAACCACTTCGACCTGAGGGGCGTGGTCATCACCATTCCCAGCTCACTGAAAGGCAAGCTCACCCGCAAAACCCACATGGCCGACAACTGGCGGGTCACCGGCCGCGGCAACACCTTCGAAGGCGCTTACTTCCGCACCGACGTCGACCTGGAATACCCCAACTTCTTTTCCGGCGGCAACATGTTCGAAGTCGTCAACGACGACAACCGCTTTATCGACTGCACCTTTCTGGTCAAAGGCTCTAGCCCCTACGGCTACTCCGACTACTACGGCAAAGGGCGCGGGGCCTTCACCCGCCTCGACAAGCACTCGTTCATGTCGCTCGAAGACGCCAACAACACCACCCTCATCGGCTGCAAAATCTACAACCAGGCCTTCGGCCACGCCATCCACTTCCACAACGTGGACGGCGCGCTCATCGAAGACTGCTTATTCACAGGTGCACTGCGCAAAACCCGCGACATCTACCGCGAAAAAGTCGGCGTCGCACACGAGCACGGCTACAACATCATGTTCCGCGGCAAGCGGCCGATCCCCCGCAACGAAGTCATCCCCCTCACCGAAGACGCCATCCGTTCCTACAACGACGTGCGCAACATCGTCGTCAAAAACACCGTCGTCGAGCGCCAACGCGGCTGCGTCGCGCTCTTTGGCACCGGCGACATCACCCTCGACAACGTCACCGTCCGCGAAGGCGGCGACTGCAGCTTCGACGTCACCGCCAAAGACGGTGGCAAGGTCATCGTCAAAAACTGCTTCGCCGACGTGTCCTACAACCCGGTGTTCCGGATGCGGACCCACACCCCCGAAGACAGCTTCTACGAAGTCACCATCCTCAGCCCCGCCGACGGCGTGAAGTTCACCCCCCGATCCAACCTGGGCGAGATCGCCGGCATCCGCACCACCTTCATCCTCCACGACGGCACCACCAAGCCCCTACCCCGGTCCGCCAACGTCTTAACCTGCGGCGGACGCAAAGAACTCACCCGCTCCACGGTCACCAACTACACCCCCGCCACCCTCATCCTCGAAAAGAACGTCACCCACTGCACCATCCGTTCCATCGGTCCGGTGAAAGACAAAGGCAAAAACAACACCGTCATCCGCATGCGCCGCGGAACCACCGCAGAGACGGACACCGACGCGAAAAAACAGCCCTAAGGCACCCCCCTCACGCACGCCGAGGGTCCACAAAAACCCCGCTACTCCGCCTCTTCCGGCACCGGCCGCAGGTCCCCCACGTCCATCGGCTCTTGGCCATAGCGATCCAGCGGGAACGCGTCCTCCACCCGGTAAGGCCCGATGGCGGTGCGGCGAAGACTGGCAAGGTGGCCGCCCGTGCCCAAGGCCACGCCCAGGTCGCGGCCCAGGGCGCGGATATAAGTGCCCTTGCCACAAACCACCCGAACACGAGCGATCGGCCAGGCATATTCCAGTAGGTCCACCGCGTCGATCCGCACCCACCGCGGGCGCATCTTCACATCCTCACCAGCGCGGGCCAACGCGTAGGCGCGTTGGCCATCGACGTGAATGGCAGAAAATCGTGGAGGCACCTGCTCGACCGACTCACCCACAAACGACGCGCAGGCCGCGGCGACCTCCGCGTGGGTCGGCTCGCCGCGAGCCGGCGTCACCTCGGTGCGCTCCCCCTCGCGGTCCTCAGTGGTCGTGAAGGCGCTCAGATCAACCTGGGCTTCGTACTCCTTGGTCTGGCCCATGAAGCGGTCGATCGTTTTGGTCGCTTTGCCCACGCAGCAGATCACCACCCCCGTGGCCAACGGATCAAGCGTGCCCGCGTGGCCGCACTTGGTCTTCTTCACCCCCCGCCCCCGCGAGGCCGACCAGCGCACCCGACGCACCACGTCCATCGAGCTCAGGCCGATCGGCTTGTCGATGACGACGTAGCCGTTCCAGGCAGGGTCGTCGGCAGCAAGGGGCGGGTTTACAGGTTCAGACAAGGGAGAAGCTTCCAAAGCGAGCGGATCCAAGATCGTAGCTGTTCGCCGCACCCACGACCCGCCGTGTGGCGGGCGGCCGAACGATGGCTTAAACTACCCGGCCCCACCCGGAGAGGTGGCTGAGCGGTTTAAGGCGCACGATTGGAATTCGTGTGTACGCGCAAGCGTACCAAGGGTTCGAATCCCTTCCTCTCCGCTATGAAAGGTGACCGCTCAGCGGTCACCTTTTTTTGTTCGCCAAGCCAAAAGCACAGGGGGCCCCACCCCCTCAGGACGCCGTAAGGCGTGGCCCAAGCGCCCCCTCGCTTTCAACCACGGGCCGCCCAATATTTCGCCTGCAAAACACACAAGCCTATTGCAAATAAAGCCATAGAAGCCAGCCCCGCCCGCCCCCACCGCGGCCTCAATCCAACGTGACGACCACCTCGGTGCCCGCGATGCGGTGGGTGGCAGAATGCTCCAACGCGCCGCCGTCTGGCGTGGTGACCCGCACGCGGTACTCCCCCAAATGGCCGCGGGCCGACCAGCGGCCCTGCGCGTCGGTCGATCCCTGCTCGCGTGTCCACCACTGGTCTTCCAGCAGTGTCCGCATCGCCGCCACCGCGGGCCGGGGCGACCAGTCGGCCCGCCACCACGCCGCGTTGGGCCGCCAGTGCCGGCGTTCCCAAAAGCCCCACATCACCACCGCCTCCACGGCGGGGTGCGAGTACATCGCCGTCAAGAAATCCCGGGCGTAGGCGGCCTGCATCGATTCGTTGTCCATCGAAATGTCGAACTCAGTGACCTTGATCCCCAGCCCCATCGCGGCATAGCGATCCAAGACCTTCAGCAGCGTGTGGGGCGGGGTCAGCGTCTGCCCAAAATGCCCCTGCATGCCCACGCCGTGGATCGGCGCCCCATGCTCGATCAGGCCGCGGATCGTGGCCTCGTAAGCCGCCTGATGGGCCTCGTCGGTCCCGCCGCCGGTCAAGATGCCGTAGTCGTTGATGTAGAGCTTCGCCGCGGGATCAGCCGCGTGGGCCTGCTCAAACCAGCGGGCCATCTCAGGCTCACCCAGCACATCGACCAGGTCGTGATTGGTAAAGACCTCGTTCATCACGTCCCAGTCCATCAACCGGCCGGCGTAGCGGCCCACCGCCCCGGCGATGCGCTCCGCGATCACCGCACGCATCGCGTCGTGGTCGCCCGCATCGTTGAGCTGCTTGAGTGTCTCGGGCACATGGCCCCACGACGGCCACACCAAACAGTGGCCACGCACCGCGATACCCTGGGCTTCGAGCCAGTCCACCGCCGCATCGGTGTTCGCCAATCGGCTGCCCTGAAAGCCCCACTTCATATCGTTTTCAAAGACCACTTCGTTGAAATGCTCAGAAACGATCCCGCGGTAAGACTCCGCCTCTGGCGTGTCAGACACCAGCATCTCCGCAACCACGGCCGATCCAAAACCAAAAGCGCTGCGGGTCATGTCCAGCGACACACTCGCACGGGGAACGGGGCTGCCCTGGGCATCCACCACGCGAACGTTGAAATCCGCGGTGCGGTGTTGGTTGATCCGCGCCTGGGCCGCAGCACGCCACGGCGCGTCGTCTTCCATGCCCTCGTACGTACGCGAGGTCGCAGGCAGCGACAAGAGATCGTGGTCCGGCCCCAGGTTCACGATGCGGATCTCCGCGATCTCGATCGTTTGTCCGGCGTACCCCACCCTGAAGCTGGCGTGCCCTTCACCAGGCCCCAAATCGGCGGCCGCCCGAAAGGGGATATCGATCTGCGTCCACGCCAGCCCCACGGTGGTGCTGAAGGCCACTGACTTTTCCCAGTCGGGCGACGCCCGTTCGAAGATGAACTCGGTCGTCGCATCGCCCACCAGCGACCCGCCGCTGCGGGCCTTAAACGTGGCGAAAACAACGTCGCCCTTGCGGATGGCAGAGGCGTTGTATGCATGGAGTTGGACCCCCCATTTGGCCGAGGGCGTGCCGCGGGTCGTCACGCGGTACGCCGGCCCCTCCACACCGTCCAGCGTTGGCAACTCGGACAGCGCTCCGAGTTTCACAGCATCGTCGCCAAAAAGCACGAAACCGCGGGGGTTCATGATTTCTGCAGGCTCAAGCTCCTCAACCACCGCCACCGCGCTGGCAACCGGGCTGGCAGACGGCACGGGCTCAGAGCCCCCAGCAAGAGCCGTACAGCTCAGGCACCCGCACGTGAATGCCACCATCACCTTCCAAGAGCGCGGCCCAATCTCAATGGCGATACGGAGTATGACGTTAACCATGACGATGCGCCCACGTGGGCTAAACCTATTTAAGAGAACAAGCCGCCAATGCCACAAACACATGCTGTATCGATGACCCGCGGCCAAAAAAAAGGGCGATCTCCCCCTCTTCCAAAACGTCCTGTTCAGTTTTCACCGAACAGGACACAAAAGCTATCTAGATCAGGCAACCGAAGCCTTGCGGCCACGGGCCAAAGCCAAGACGCCCAGACCCACTAGCCCAAGCGAACCGGGCTCGGGAACAGGGTTAGCCGAGCCGAGGACCACGAGGTTGTCGAACTCGAGTGAGTTGTTTGTACCGGTGCTCTGCACGTAGACACGGAACTCCACAGGAGCACCCACCGCATCGAATGCCGCAGCGCTCAGGTCGACGGTGAAGTCGGTGAGCGTGGGACGTTGGCTCGGGATGAGAACAGTCTCCGAGCCGGTGAGCACGGCGGTGTAGTTATCGAGGCTCGACCGGACCTCGAAGCCCCGATCGCTGCCACCGCCTCGGGCGGCCTCCACGGTGATCCCATTCAGGTCCAACTGTTGACCCGCGTCGGGAGTCACTGTGAAGCTGAAGTAGTCGTCCAAAGAAAGTGCTGCCGAGCCCGTGGTCCCGACCACCAGAACGTCGCCTTGAGTCACGCCGTAGGTCAGGGTGTTACTGCCCAGCCGAACGCCATTCGTGGTTCCGCCGCCGGTGGCGAAGAGATTGCTCCCGGTGACGCCGACTGCCTGGTCGGAGGGGTTAAACTCTTGGATGGCCAAGGGGGCGCCGCCGCCGTTGGTCGCCGTGGCGTTGAAGTCGCGGTTGGCGTCTGCGTTATTGAAGTCATAGGTCACAAGTGCGGTCTGACCCACCGCGGAGGACGCGGCCAAGGCCACAACAGCGGTGAGAGCTAGATTACGAGGGGAACAAATCATCAAAAATCTCCTTTTTTGGGAAGCAAAGAAACATACTTTGGACCGGTCCAAATTATGTGGGACAGTAATCAGTCTGACTGCGTGTTGCGGCGCAAGATGTCACCGTTGACGTAACTCTCTGCGTGGCCGTCGGGGTGCACCGCGTTCGCAGAGGTTTCACCGCCGTGGCGGTAACGAAGAAAACCATTGTTGGCCGCCAAATCGGCGTTTCGCCCCTCGTCGGCGATCGGGTCGTTGTTGTTGGTTCGGCTGCTGTCAAAGGGCTGAAACGCGGCACCCGGAACCGCGAAGTAACTTGTTGACGCGGTGCCGGTCAACGGATCCTGTACGCCATCGCCGAGCATGATGATTTCGCTCGAGCGGACAATCCTTGCCGTGTTGTATTGCCGCATCGGGTTGGCATCTGCCAGGTTGATGTCGGGCATCATGAATGGCTGCGCCGAATAGTGTCGCGTGCCCATTGCCACCCCGGCCGAGGGGCACTGAAAAATTTCACTGCGTTCTACACCGCTGCTAAAGGTCGTCCCCTGCGCACTCATCCAACCGGTGAGCACGGTATCCCACCCGCTGATCTCCGTACCCGACGGATCTCGGAGAAAACCGTGTGGAAGCCGCCCTTTGTTTTCGTCGGCATAAGCCAACGACGCAAATCCGGCCTGCCTTAAGCCAGAAAGGCATTTGACACCGCGGGCCGTGTCGCGGGCGGAGCTCAGCGCCGGCAGCAGGATGCCGATGAGCAGCGCAATAATCGAAATGACGACCAAAAGTTCGATCAGGGTGAAGGCCCTACTCCGCGGGCGTTTGGCCGCCGGAAGGCAACTGCTGTCGCTCATGGCAATGAAATTTTTCATCAGATAATCTCAGGTAAAATGGGAGGGTAGGGATAAGAGAGCAGTATTTGACGGCAATATTTCGGGGCGACCACTTAGGCCAAGCACTTGTGGCAACAACGCATCAGCTTGCCGGCGGCGGACCGACCGAATCGCGATCGACCCGTGTCATCGGAAGCTGAACCACATCGCCCGCTGCAGGGCTCTTGGCTTCGATCCGGCGCAGCATGGCTGCCGCGCCCGCGTCCGCGACGTCGGTCACCGGAAACCGCATCGTGGTCAGCGGCGGGATCGTGTTTCGGCTCGAAGCCTCGTCGTTGAATCCCATCAGGCTCAGGTCATGGGGTACCGCCACACCCTGTCGCCACAGTTCAAGACTCAGTTCGACCGTGCGCTGGTCGTCGTAGCCGAGTACCGCGGTGGGGCGAATGTCCGGTGACTGGCCCGCCAAGTGCTCGGCGTACTGAGCCTGCTCGGCCACCACCGACTGAATATGTTCTGAGAGGCCCGCGTCGCGCATCGCCTCGCGGTAGCCCGCGAGACGTTCGCCCACCGACCGGTGCCCGGTGTCGCGAATCAAGTCGTTGTAAAACGTGATGCGACGGTGGCCTCGCCCAATGAGGTAAGCAGTGGCTTCGCGGGCGGCGCGGATGTCGTCGATGTGAACGCACGAGGCATTGTCGTAGGGGTTGCCGTTGATCAGCACTGAGGGCACCGCGCGGGTATCGACCAGCTTGATCAGTTCAGCTCGGTAAGCCACGAAGAAACAGCCATCGATCCGCCGCTCAGCGAGCTTGCGTTGTAACGCTGCCCCGCCGACGCCGGCCCGAATGTGCATCAAATCGAAGCCCTTTACAGCCAAACGGTCCATCAACTCACCAATCAGCAGGCCGTAATAATTCGACATGTACGGAGAGTTGCCCGCGTAGACCAGCCCGATCGCCCCGCTCTTCTGGGTCGAGAGCGCCCGGCCACGCCAGTTGGGCCGGTAATTCACCTCGGCCGCGGTTTTGAGGATCGCCTCACGCGTCTTCTCTGCCAACGGGCATTCGGCGGCCGGTTTAAACGCCAGGCTGGCGGTCGACTTGGACACCCCACACAGCTCGGCGAATTGACGGATAGTCATCGTTTTGTTGGAAGAAGAAGCCATGGCGTGATCTCACGGGCTCAATACAAGTGATTCTTAAGCCGACAAGCCCAAGATTTGGACCGGTCCAATTAAAGCACGCCTCCCACGCGTGTGCAAGTCCTATTTCAATTTTTTTCGCATGCTTTACCCGCGGCGAGGCGCAGTATCGCCCATCACAGCCACAACGCGACTCCGTACCAGCCACCGCCATTCAGATTGGCCTCCTGGCCGCGAACAGACGGAGCGTGAAAATATGAGCATCTATTTCAAAGATACTTATAGTCGATCAATTTTTCGGCACAGATCCCCGCGCCCACCACCACCCCAAAGCCATCGGCATGCCTGCGTCCACGCAAAGCCCGGCAGGAGCAAGGCACGCCTGAGCTGAAATACAAACTACGCCGCCCCGTTCAACCGCTTGGGGGCTTCAATGACACCCAATTGGTCGAGTTCGGTTTCCATCTCCCGGCCGTCCAATGCGTCGTCGATCCTTTGCAAGAGCGTCTCCATTGAAAACGAAGACTTCAAAATGTATCCGCTGATCCCCAGTTTGCCCGCTTTGACAATCAAATCGCGCTCCGCAGCGTCGGTCAACATAATCACAGGCAGGTGAGACGAACGCGGCTCGGACCGCAGCGACAACAGCGTGTCCACCCCATCCATCACCGGCATCGAGATGTCCAGCAGCACCAAATCAGGCACGCGGCGCTGCACCGCGTCCAGGCACTGGCGGCCATCGCTCGCCACGGTCACGGTGCAACCCCGTTCACGCAGCGCATCGGCTACCGGATCACGGAACATCTGCAGGTCATCAACGATCAAAATCTCGGCCATGGTTTTTCCTTGCCATACGTCAAGATGGGCGTACTTATCCATCGGGCAGGGGCAGATCGACTCTGAGAGTTGGGGGGGAACTTTTTAAAAATAACCACGTCTGCGACTTATCGGTACAGGATTTGAAATCATTCACGGCCTCCGAGGCGGCACGCAGAACTTTCCGATGTAAAGCCAGCAGCTGTCACCCATCTCATCACACGCATTTCAACCCGAACATGCAGACCCCTCCGCCAATTCTTACTGAGCAACGTGGCACTTCTCGCACCCCGGCGACACCGCCTGGACAGAACAAGACCACGGGCGGTGCCCGCCACCGCCACCCCGTGGTCGCCACCGTGGTTCTCGCGGTTGCGTTTACCGCCGCGGTGGGCATGCAGGTATATCGATCCGACCGCACACGATCCATCGACAACGCGGTGATGACGGCACACATCGAGCGTGAAGCCATGCTCCAATACCGCGCCGGGTATGAACACCGAATCCGTAGCCTTTTTCTGCCCGGATCAGCCGCTACCGAAACCGAATCAACCTGCCAAGACGCTCTCGCAATCCTAAAAAGAGGAAACATACTGTCTTCCCAGGATATTCAGACTCTACAACAGTCACTCGACACACTAGAAGAAACAACGCCCTCCACGAGGGTCGCCGCGCGGACCAGCGCCCCCGAGTCTCCACAAATCCTCGCCGCCAGAGACCAGGGAGATGAGATCGATCAGTTGGCCATGCAGATGATGCGCCCGATCAATCAACGCATCAGGTCTCTTGAATCTGATCGCGCGTATGAAGAAAGCGCCTGGCAAGTCGCAAACTTGGTGTTTGTAGCCTTTATCGCTTTAAGTTCGATGCTTTTTATTTGGCGGCTGACCCGCCGTCTTTCAGCCGAGCATACTTTTGCTCAACGTGTGATCGACACCAGCCCCATCGCCATTCTTTGGAAAGACACCTCGGGACGTCTTTTGGGATACAACGACGTCTTCGCTCGGTTTCACAACATGAAAAACCAAGACGAGGCGATTGGAAAAACAGCCCATGACTTGGGATACGCAGAAGATACCGTACGCATCCTCCATGCCCAAGAGCGCTACGTGATCGAAAGTGGCCAACCGCTCATCAACGTCCAAGAGCAGATCGGTCCCCCGAGTCTCCAGCGATGGCTCAGCATCAGCCGCGTCCCGATGTACGACACGCGTGGCAAGATCAACGGCGTACTGATCAATTTCACCGAAGAAACCGAACGGGTTCGTGCCGAACAACATGCCATCGAGATGAGCGGTCGCTTGGCCATGGGGCTTAACGCGGCCCACGGCGGCGAATGGGAATGGAACCTCAAAACCGACGCGCTGAATCTCAGCGATCGGTGGCTAACACTCAACGGGTTTAAACGCACGCACGACACCTCGCATTTTTCATTCTTCCGCGAACGCGTGCACCGCGACGATCTTCCCGCCATCCACTTGGCCTTAGAAAACTACTTGGAAGGCCATGCCAATGAATTCCGCGTCGAATACCGCGTCCGCAACAGCAGCGACGTCTACCGATGGAACTTGAGCTGCGGACGTGTGGTCGAGCGCGACGCGATGGGTCAGCCGGTCCGTATGCAGGGATTAAACCTGGATATCGACCCCACCAAACAAGCCGAAGAATCGCTTCGATCCGCCGCCCAACGTGCCGACGCAGCCAACCTGGCCAAAGGTGATTTCCTGGCCACGATGAGCCACGAATTACGCACCCCTCTCAGCGGCGTGATCGGGATGACCGAACTGCTCAGCGACACCGCTTTGGACAACCGCCAACAAAGCCTGGTCGAATCGTGCCGCTTCTCTAGTCGCTTGCTGCTGGACCTCATCAACGGCTTGCTAGATTTTTCCAAAATCGAAGCCGGGCACCTGCAGTTGGATCACGAGCCCTTCTCGCCCGAGCGATGCGTGTGGTCCGCCGCCGGGGTGATGGCTCTTCACGCCCATCGGGCCGGCCTTGAGCTCAACGTCGACATCGCCCCCTCGACGCCGACCTTGTGTATGGGAGATAACGGCCGCCTGCGGCAGGTGCTGGTCAATCTCTTGGCCAACGCCGTGAAGTTCACCGAGGCCGGCAGCATCCACATCCGTTTGGCCCCCGCGGATCTCCCAGACCATTTGCCGCCCTCGCGCTGCGGCATCACCCTCTCGGTCATCGACACGGGGATCGGAATCCCCACGGATCAACAAACACAACTCTTCGAACCTTTTGTTCAAACCGATTCGTCGGCGACCCGCCGCTACGGCGGCACGGGGCTGGGGCTCTCCATTTGCCGCTCATTGGTCGAGGCGATGGACGGTAACATCGACATTGACAGCGCGGCCGGCCGCGGCTCGACGTTCACCGTCACGGTCTATCTGGATCGCGCCCCCACCGAAGGTCCGTGCCACCAGTCCACACGGCTCAACGGCCGGGTTCTGCTGACCGACCCTGACCCCGTCAACCGGTCACGTCTAAGCCAAAACCTTCGCGACTTGGGACTCGAAGTCGTGGGCTCCAACGAGGCTTATGACCTGCGTGTCACCAATGTGCGTGCCAATGCGGCCTGCTCGACACCTCCCATTGGCGACACCACCGACTCCACCCCGCACCTGATCTTGGCCCCGGTGACATGCACCCAGCCCACAACCACTTCTGTGTCCATGCTGTTGCTGACCAAACCTTGCTGTACAGCCCAACTTGCCGAGGCCATCGACGGGCTACTCAACATCAATACCCATGCGTCGCCGCCGGGCGTGGAGCCGACACCTTGCGTCGTTCCTATTTCAGACCCCGCCTGCGTCGAATCGCCCGACGCGCAGGTGCTGCTGGTCGAGGACGACCTCACCAACCGGCAGTATCTCGCCGAGCTTCTGCGCCGCCGGGGGGTCATGTGCAACGCCTCGACCGATGGTCGCGACGCAATCCGCCGCTACACCCAGCGCCTGAACGACCATGACGCGGGTTACAGGCTGGTGCTCATGGATTATCACCTGCCCGAGATGGACGGCTGGACCGCCACCCAAGCCATCCGCGACGCCGAGGCAGCGGTGGGCGCTGCGCCGGCGGTGATCCTCGGGGTGACCGCCGCGGGAGGCACCAGCGACCGCGCCGCGGGCACCGCCGCGGGCATCAATGGCTGGCTGGACAAACCCATCGATCCCGCTGCGTTGCGTGCCGCCATCAAGCAGTACCGTCTCGTGAAAGCGCCCACCAAGCCCCCCCTAGATGCCCAAGACGCCTTGGAACGGTGCATGGGCGACACCCAGTTTCTCTCAGCCATATTCGACAGCTTCACGCAAGGCCTGCCCACCCAGATCCAAGCATTCGAGACCGCCTTGAGTACCGGTGACGCCGCGGCCGCTCGGGCAGCCTCCCACGCCATCAAAGGGGCCGCCGGGCTCATCACGGCTTTCGAACTACGTGATCTCGCTGCTCACTGCGAACACCTGGGGCACGACACCAGCGACGCCAGCCTCGATGAAATGCGACGGCAGATCGACCACCTGAGAGCCGAAAGCCGCCGCTGCATCGATCACGTCACCACGCTACGCACCGCCTTGAACACCTCAAGCCCGGCACCAAAAACTTAGCGAGCCTTACTTCTACCGCGCAGCCCCCGCCCCCACCGCCGCACAGATCTCCGCCAGGGCATCGCAGGCGTGAGCCACGTCTTCAAGCGTTGTGAAAGGGCCAAAACTCATCCGCGTCGTTCCCCCCGCCGCGTGGGTCCCGATCGTGCGGTGGGCCAAGGGAGCGCAGTGAATGCCCGCCCGTGTCAGCAGGCCGTACTCGCGCTCCAACCACATGGCCAACTCCAGCGGGTCGTCAATGCCTGCAATACGCACCGAAAACACCGCGCACCGGTCTGCCACCCCCGGCGGCCCGTAAAGCGTGAGTCCCGGCGTGGCGTCCCTCAGGCCGTCGATCATCGCCCGGACCAGCGTCTGTTCATGGGCCCACAGCGCCGGCACACCACGATCCAAGATGTACTTGACCCCCGCGCTCAGGCCCAAGATGCCCAGTGCGTTGTGGCTGCCGGGTTCAAAACGATCGGGCATGAACTCCGGCTGCACGTCCAAATCAGATCGGCTGCCTGTCCCACCCTCCCGCACGGTCCGCATCAACTTCTCAACCCCCGGGCGAATGTAGAGAAAGCCCGTGCCCAACGGCCCCAGCAACCCCTTGTGCCCCGGCGCCGCCAGCAGGTCGATGCCGTCGGCCTGCACATCAATCGGCACGTGGCCCGCGGTTTGGGCCGCGTCCACCAGCAGCGGAACGCCGCACGCGCGGGCCACCGCACCGATGGCCCGCACCGGCTGCAGCGTGCCCGTCACATTCGAACCATGCACGCACGCGATCAAGCGGGTGCGCTCGGTCACCGCGGCCCGCAGATCTTCGGGGTCCACCAAACCCGTCGCCGGGTCGCAGCGCACCCGGGTCTGGGTGATCTCGCCGCGTGCTTCAAGCTCGTTGAGCGGGCGAAGCACCGAGTTGTGATCCAGCCAGGTCGTCACCACGTGATCGCCGGAGCGCACCAGCCCCCGGATCGCCAAATTTAGCGCATCCGAGGTATTCAGCGTGAACACCACGTGATCGGGCGACTGCCCGTTAAGCAGCGTGTTGATCCGCTGCCGGCAGACCTGCATGCCCGCCGCCGACTCCTGAGCCTCGGCATAAGCCCCCCGGCCAGGCGAGGCCCCCAACTCGGTCTGGTAGCGCACCATCGCATCGATCACCTCCTGGGGCTTGGGGAAGCTGGTCGCGGCGTGATCCATATAGATGCGGTTCAAAGCGGGCATGGAAGGGATTGTAGGGCTGCCCGGGCCCGGCGACGGAGCTCCGAGCCTCCTGGCTTGCATATGCGAGTCAGTCTCAATATCATGAACGCGACCTGCCTTTTCACACTGGAGCTCCCATGCCGTTCCGCCCCGCCCGCGCTTTTACCCTCATCGAACTGCTGGTGGTCATCAGCATCATCGCGCTGCTCATCGGCATCCTGCTGCCGGCCTTGGGCGCCGCCCGCGGCACCGCCCGTTCAATCGCCAGCCTGTCCAACCTCCGCCAGATCGGTATCGCCCTGGCGGCCTACAACACCGAGAACAAGGGCTACTACCCCATGCACTCGTCGGACACCGGCAACAGCACACTGAGAGACTCCTTCCCAAACCGTGGCAACATCAAGCCCCGCTGGGCCGATTACCTCTTTAGGTACCTGGGCAACACCGATGTCTACCTCAGCCCAAATCTCGATCAGCGCGAACTGAACTCGGGATTCACCAACCCCTTCTTTCACACCTTTAGTGCCACCCCCACCGACCAAGCCGCTCGCCGCGACGTGATGCCCATTCCCACCAGCGCTCCGGTCCCCAGCGCCGGCAGCGAACCGCGTCACGGCGGCTACGGCTACAACTTCCAGTACTTGGGCAACGCCCGCTTTTCTCCCACCTTCCACGCCCGGGCAGAACGTGAAATCATCGCCCCCTCGGCCACCATCGCCGTGGGCGACACCGCCGGATCACGCGACGGCAACGCCTCCGGGGACCCCGGCGAAGGCAGCAGTGCCGTCTACGTGATCGACCCACCGCTGGGCTCTGCCCGTGGGTCCAACGACTCGGGTGGCTCGTACTACGAAGGCGGAACCAACGAGAACGCCGGCAGCTACGACCTCGACTTCATCTACAGCGTTCGCTCGGCCCCCGCCCCACGCAACCAAGGCGGCGTCGCAGGCTTCACCTTCGCGGACGGCCACTCCGAGGCGCTGGACCTGGCCTCTGTCGACGACTCGGACGGCGACGGCCGAGCCGACAACGGCATGTGGAACGGCCGCGGCGACGCCAACGGCATCTAAGCCGCCCTCCGCGTATTTCGCGGTCGCCACAGACAACCTCAGACGAATCACGGTCCGGCAATGTCCGGGCCGTTTTTCATTGCGCCCAAGCCCCCTCCCACCAGGCCCGCAAGCCACGTGAGCCCAACGCCGCGGTCAAAATGACCGCAAAAAAAAGTGGCCCCCCGCATTTTGGGCGAGATACTCGGTTTAGTCCGCCTCGGCCTGCTTGTCGACGCCCGCCCATGGCGGGCGCGGGGTTGATGCGCGACATCGCACGCCCCCCCACCGCATGCCACAGGGTGGACAAGTGGAGCTTGTCGGCTCAGTTCATAAGGAAAATGCCGTTCGGCCAACCCCGCTGCATCGTGCAGACCCCAAGCGCTGCCATCTCACGATTTTGAATAGCGAACATGTCTTCACGCGTCCTAATCATTGATCTCCATCACTTGGCACGCTACCCCTCCATCACCACGGGGTACTTCACCGCCATGCTGCGCCAAGGCGGGTTCCACGTAGACGTACCCACAGGGACCACCGACATGCCCCGCGCGTCGCGTCCCACGATCTGGCACCGGTGGAGCGAAGAATGGCGCTACCGCACCCAGGCCATCCGTCAGCCATGGATCCAGGCCGTTGGCCAGCGAACAGCCAAGCGAAACGCTGAAGCATTGGCCGCAGAAACACGCGCGCTGGCCGAGGCTTTCGCCCGTTATCTCGACACGGGCTACGACGCGGTCTTGATTTCAACCGATCTCACATCTCACCCCCACTGCGTTGCGATGGGTCAAGTCTGCCGCGACCGCGGTATCCCCATGATTCTGGGCGGAGACTCCTTCCACGGGCACGAGGTCGCCCAGCGGTGGATGGACACCCCGGGCTTGGCCGCATTGATCGGAGGAGAGGTCGAACCCAACCTGTGCCACATCGTCCATGAAGTGATCAGCAAGAAAACCGTGAAGCAACGCGGGATCTGGCACCAAAACGGACAACTCACCCTCGAAGCCCCGCCGCTCCACAATCTCGACGACATCCCCTTCCCGGATTACAGCGACTTTCCGTGGGCCCATTACCCCAACGCGATCGTGCCCATCCTCACCGGCCGCGGCTGCGGCTGGGGGGAATGCTCATTTTGCTCGGACGTCACCAGCACCACGGGACGCACGTTTCGCTCGCGCAGCGCCGACAATGTGATGAACGAAGTGGGACACCAACACGCCCGACACAAATCCAACCGATTCGTCTTCAAAGATATAAATCTCAATTCCAACCTCGGCATGTGGCAGGCGATCATTGAAAACATGCCGTACATGGTGCCCAAGGCGACATGGATCGCCACGGTTCACGTCGACGCAAAATCCGAAAATAGCCTCAGCCTCGACGCGTTAAAGCAAGCCCGCGCAGCGGGCATGGTGCGAGTGACCACCGGGATCGAGTCGGGCAGTCAGCGCGTGCTGGACGCCATGAACAAAGGAACCGACCTGGCCACCACACGCCGCTTCCTGCGCAGCGCAAGCGAAGCCGACATCAGCGTCCGCGCCACGATGATGATGGGATACCCCGATGAAGACGCCGCCGACCTCGAAGCCTCGGCCGCTTTTCTCTGGGAACACGAGCCGTACATCGAACGGGTGTCCCTCCGCCGCTTTGAAATCCCCAGCGGCACGCGTTTCGCGCGGCAACGCGAACACACCCCCAGCCGCTTCCCGCAGGTCACCGGCCTGACCGTCAACCACCGGATCACAAACATCGGCCACCACTACACACCGACCGAAAGCCGCGCCTACCGCCGGGCGGTGTCACGTCTGCGGGCCATCGTCCACCGCATCAACCGCCGCCCACCGCGCGCTGCGGCCCGAGACTTTGCGGATGTGGTCTAGCCCCGAGCAGGTCATCGTCACGCCCCGCCCAACCCACGTACACCCACCGCCGCCGCGCGTCGAAGGTTATCCGTAGGTGCTGCAACAACTGGTTACCCACCCGGCCGATGTGCAGCCCGGTCTCGCCGTGGCTCAGCGTCGGCGGCGGGGGTTCAAAACTCACCGGCAAAGACTCCAGATTCAATCCAAACAGACGGATCTGCCCCAACCAGGTTTGGGTGCTTGCGACCCCCCCGCCCACCCCTTGGGTGCGTCCGCGGCCCGAAAAACGCGTGGCCGCCAGGCCCGGATGATCACGCAGCAGCGTGTCGGGCAGCGTGATCGCGCGGTCCGCGCCCGAATCGATCAGAAGCCACACCGTCACCGGCCCGCGGCCCGATCGGATTTCTGCCCGCACCAGCGGCAACCCGCGGTACAACTCCAGCCGCTCGCGTGCCGCATCGCGGGGCGGGCGAAACGCCGAGGGGTCGTGCACCGTCAGCGTCTGCGCCGCCGCGTCGAGGGTGAAAGGCCGTGGCGACAACTCATTGAAACCCACAATCCCGGTGATCCCCGCCCGCAAAGACTTATCAAACCTGCGCAGATTTAGTGCCGCTCGCCGCCCGGCGGGAAGCCCCAGCCGCGTCTGCGGCGGTCGTCCGGGCCCCAGCGTGATGCGATCCACCTCGACATAGTCAAACGACTCCAACCCGCCCACGCCCACGGTGCGGCCGCGGCCGTTTTTATGCAAGTTCAGACGGCCCGCCACCCCCTGGGCCACCACCCCCAGCGACGCCCCGGTGTCGATCAACATCGGCCCCACCGCCACGCCGTGGATTTCAGCCTCCGCCAACAAGTACCCGCCCCGACGCAGCAGTTGGATCGAGCCGGTGTCGGACACCACCGCCGCCGCCGCTTCTTTTTGAGGCTCAGGCCCCGCTGTCTTGAGCTGATCGAAGTCCGGTCCGCGAGCGCACGCCCCCACTAGCGCCGCGCCACCCAGCGCGCACGCCATCGCCAACCACCGGCTCATGACATCATTGATTTTCTTCAAGGTGTTGGGCTCGCGGCCGGTTCGATCACACACCGAAAACCCGTATGGCTCAACCCCGTATCAGGCGTGGTTCCGCGGCGCGCCGACGGTCGGTAGCTCTCGCAGTAATCCACATGGCACAGATACGAACCGCCTTTGATCACCCGTGTCGCCACACCGGGGTTGGCTGCGTCGAGGCTCTCTTGAGGCAAAGGCGGGTCCATCGGCGAATCCAGCGTTGCAAGGCGGGCGTTGCGGTCGTCGCGGTAAAAATCCCGACACAGCTCCCACACGTTGCCCGCGGTCTCGTACACCCCCAAGTCGTTGGGCGGGTAGGTCTTCACCGGCGCCGTACGAAAGTACCCGTCCTCCTCGGTGTTTCGGTTGGGAAAACGACCGGTCCAGGTATTGACCACACCCGGTTTCAATTCGTCGCCCCAGCTGTAGCGCGTATCGGTGCCTCCACGCGCCGCCCGCTCCCACTGCACCTCGGTGGGCAGCTGCTTCCCGGCCCAGCGCGCGTAGGCCACCGCATCGTCCCAGGCCACCTGCACCACCGGGTGGTTGCCGCGACCTGCCAAGTCACTGCCAGGACCTTCGGGATGACGCCAACTCGCCTGATCTGTCCAGTGCCACCAATGCCCGGGCTGGTCCAACGCCACGGGCTGCTTGGTGGACTGAAAGACCAACGCCCCTGGCTGCAGCATCTCCGGCGGCGGCTTGGGGGTGCTGGGCGGCAGCTGCTGTTTCAGCATTTCCCAGTCCACCGGGCGTTCGGCCACGGTCACGTAGCTGGTGTCCGCCACAAAAGCGGCAAACTGGTCGTTGGTCACCTCGGTTTCATCGATCCAAAACCCGCTGGTTTTCACGCGGTGGGCCGGCCGTTCGTTGGCCCACGCCCCTTGGGCGTCAGACCCCATCTCGAACTCACCCGCAGGCACCCACACCATCCCCGCGGGGGCTTCGTCCGCCAGGCAAACTACCCGCATGGGCGCTACCCACACAACACAGCCCCCCAAAAGCGCCAACATGGTTTTTCGCATCACGTCTCCTGGGTTTATCTCAAACACGCTAAGACCTTAGGCCCATCGCGTCGCTGAAGGCTTTGCCGCACACACAAAACGCTGATTCACTGGCGCCGGCCGACACGCGCCAACGCAACTCGCATCACGGCGTCACGTGCACCGACGTCGACAGTACTTGAGACGCCTTGTCTGTTGGCCCCAAGAATTACACGCACACCAAATGCCGCGTCACCTACGTCAAAATATTGAAAATGAGCAGCGCCACCACCACGACCGCCACGCCAACAACCGACAGCCCCACGATCGTGGCCAGCGGCCCGGTCACGCGCGTGGACGGATCACGCACCGATCCCCCACCACCGCCGGTCTCCCCCGCGGATTGATGCTGTTTCCAGCGTTTCTTTTTCGCCTTGCGGTCACGGGTTTTGCGTTGACTCATGGCCACCATTCTAGGGGTTAACCGGCAACCGCATCCACAAGTGGAACAACACCCATCGAGTCCCCCACCCTCGCTCAACACGCGCACGCTCCACATGCGCACGCTCGACGCGCGCACGAAAAAACCCGCAACTGTAAATACAGTTAGCGGGTTTAAGCTCGTGCAGCGGATCGCTGACAAGCGGACAGTTGGGTTATTGCCTTCACCACACGTTACCGTGCGATTATCCGGGTCGGTCCAAAGACCATTCCGGGCGAGGGTGAGTTAACAGAATCGTGACGCGGATCGCTCCGCAGGCCGACATCCCACAAACCAAAACGGTTTGCTTCGTTCGACGCTTTCACGTCTAAGGAAATCCCTTAGAAAGGAGGTGATCCAGCCGCAGGTTCCCCTACGGCTACCTTGTTACGACTTCGTCCCAGTTACCAAGCTTGCCGTAGGCACTCCTGAATTGAAGCGACTTCGGGCACTCCCAGCTCCCATGACGTGACGGGCGGTGTGTACAAGACTCAGGAACTTATTCACCGCGTCGTAGCTGATACGCGATTACTAGCGATTCCAACTTCATGTGGTCGAGTTGCAGACCACAATCCGAACTGGGCCACGGTTTCTGCGATTTGCTCCACGTTACCGTATCGCGTCGCTCTGTCCGTGGCATTGTAGCACGTGTGCAGCCCAGGGCATAAAGGCCATGAGGACTTGACGTCATCCCCACCTTCCTCCGGTTTAACACCGGCAGTCTCGTTAGAGTCCCCGACATGACTCGCTGGCAACTAACGACAGGGGTTTCGCTCGTTAAGGGACTTAACCCGACACTTCACAGCACGAGCTGACGACAGCCATGCAGCACCTGTGTATGTTCCACCTAAAAGGTGTGGCTTCCCTTTCGGGAAGTTAATCCATACATGTCAAACCCTGGATAAGGTTCTTCGCGTTGCTTCGAATTAAGCCACATGCTCCACCGCTTGTGTGAGTCCCCGTCAATTCCTTTGAGTTTTAGCCTTGCGACCGTACTCCCCAGGCGGTGTACTTAATACTTTAGCTCCGTCCGAGATGGCGTTAAAACCTCCTCGAACTAGTACACATCGTTTAGGGCATGGACTACCGGGGTATCTAATCCCGTTCGCTACCCATGCTTTCGTACCTGAGCGTCAGCAATGTCCCAGTCGTCTGTCTTCACCATTGGCGTTCCTCTAGATATCTACGCATTTCACCGCTCCACCTAGAGTTCCGACGACCCCTGACATGCTCAAGACTGACAGTATACGAAGCAATTCCACGGTTGAGCCGTGGGATTTCACAACATACTTATCAGTCCGCCTGCGTACCCTTTAAGCCCAGTGATTCCGATCAACGCTTGGACCCTCTGTATTACCGCGGCTGCTGGCACAGAGTTAGCCGGTCCTTCCTTTGGGTATGGTCATTGTGTTCCTAAACCCTGACAGCAGTTTACACCCCGAGGGGCTTCATCCTGCACGCGGCATTGCTCCGTCACACTTTCGTGCATTGCGGAATATTCGTTACTGCAGCCTCCCGTAGGAGTCCGGGCAGTGTCTCAGTCCCGATGCGGCGGGTCGTGCTCTCACACCCGCTACCCGTCTTCGCCTTGGTAAGCCATTACCTCACCAACAAGCTGATAGGATATTTCCCGCTCTCTAGGTGGCAAGCCTTTGCCCGCTGTGCCATACAACACTACGGGGTCATCAGGTATTACCAACGATTTCTCGATGCTATCCCTGGCCTAGAGGTACGTTAAAAATACATTACTCGCCCTTTCGCCACTCTAATAAAGTCCGAAGACTCGTTCGCGTTCGACTTGCATGTTTTAACCATGCCGCCAGCGTTCGATCTGAGCCAGGATCAAACTCTTCGATTGAATTTTGTTGACGAGCCAACCCTCAAAGTGGTCGGCGGTTGTCTTCAATAAAGATGAACCTGTTACCTCGAACTCCATCACGCTATTGCGATCAGGTAGCTCGAGGCGGTCATTACAGCGGGACCCTCCACAAGGGTTCGCCCCGCTGCCCTCCGAGTCGGCTAAGAGCCCGGAGGAGTTTTTTTGGGTTACTCACATCCTTTAAGCATGCGTCCTGTGAATGACGCATGCCGATCCACAAAGATGTGCCCAAACCATGCACCGTGAAGTGACATGGCGTTGGAGATTTTTTCCGCCGCCGGCAGCCTGTGACGGCTGACCGGCGGAGGCACATCCTCGCGGCGATTTCCCAACTGTCCACTTGTCAAAGATCTGCTGCGATGGAAAGCGATTCCTCTTCAAGAGAGAAGTGCTTTTCATCACTCAATGGCTGCCGGAGCAGACATCCTGGCCCCGCCTCGCGGCGGGGGGTCGGACATCATAGGGAAGCCATCCAAGCTGTCAAGTACGCTTTTAAAAGCGTGCTTTTCAGCACTGAACGGCTACCGGAGCAGACATCCTGGCCCTGCCTTGCGGCAGGGGGTCGGACATCATAGGGAAGCCATTGAAGCTGTCAAGTCCTCTGAGAAACGGTTTAAAGTCTCTTTTGAGGCTGTTCCGAGGAACAAATCCGCTGGGCGTTTCCGGCGGGTGCCGGTCGCGAGCGGGGAGGGATTAAATCACAAAATCTCCGCCGCGTCAAGCCGGCCTGCCCGCACTCATGATTTTTTTGCTCCAACCGCATTATCACCCGTCCTGGCCCCATTTCACCCACATCGCCCTCCCCTCCTTCCACCTCAGCCCCCTCCTCCCAAGCCGTGCAGGCCCGGCGCGACTGCTAAGATTGGCCTTTCCCTCCGGCGTTTACGACTCAGATCCCCCACAACGCCCCAAACCCCCGCCTTTCGGAGTGACCCGATGCCCCCTTTTGCCCGCCTCGCCCCCCTACTGCTCACCTTCACCCTGCTGCCGCTGGGCTGCGCGGAAGAACCCGCCCCGGTCGACGTGTACCGAGTTCGCGGCGTGGTCAAAGCCCTTCCCGAGGCTGGAAAACCGACCTCGGGCCTGATGGTCCACCACGAGGCCATTCCCACGTTCATCGGGCACGACGGCACCCCCCAACCGATGGACGAGATGACCATGGGCTTTCCGACCGCCCCCGGCGTCTCCTTGGACAACCTGGAAATCGGCGACAAAATCGAATTGCGGTTTGAAGTCACGCGCGGCCAGGGATACCAGGCCACCGACATCGCCCCGCTGGCCGGCGATCTCGAGCTCAACCTGAACCAGGCCCCGTCTGACCACAACCAAACCCCCGTCGACGTCTACCGGGTTCGCGGGGTGGTCAAGGCCCTTCCCCAGGCCGGAAACCCCGCCTCGGGTCTGATGGTCCACCACGAGGCCATTCCCGCGTTCATCGGTCACAACGGGGCCTCGGCCCCGATGCCCGAGATGACCATGGGCTTTCCGACCGCTCCGGGCGTCTCCTTGGACAAC
This sequence comes from Phycisphaera sp., assembly GCA_023300125.1. GTDB lineage: Bacteria > Planctomycetota > Phycisphaerae > Phycisphaerales > Phycisphaeraceae > Algisphaera. Next base: position 34,519 of record JALZVY010000091.1, on the reverse strand, counting down.
CTCGAAATCGGTGACAAAATCGAATTGCGGTTTGAAGTCACGCGCGGCCAGGGATACCAGGCCACCGACATCGCCCCGCTGGCCAGCGATCTCGAGCTAAACCTGAACCAGCCCCCCCCTGCACACGACCATGCGGACCATGCCGGCCACGAGCACCACGCCCCCGCCGGCCACGACACCCACTAAAACCCGCCGCAAGGGTCCACTGACGCTACGTGTGACCCAAGAAGTCCGCGAAGAAGTCTTGGTTTAAATCATTTGAGCGTTCATACTGCCACTGTTTCTGCACTCACGGTCTGTCGCCAGGCCACGCCTCCGAGCCTCTGCCCCGAGCTTAATTCATGCCTCTGAACATCCGCCCCGCCGAAGAATGTGAACTCGACCTGGTTTCCCTGGGTGAGTGCATGCTTCGCCTCTCACCACCCGCTCACGGCCGCATCGAGTTCGCCAACACCTTGGAAGTGTCGGTCGGCGGTGGCGAATACAACGTCGCGTACGCCCTGGCCCGCCTGGGCCTGCGCACCGGCTGGGTGGGCGGCCTCAACACCTCGCCCATGGGCGCGATCGTGACCAACCACGCCCGCTCGGCGGGTGTCGATGTCTCGCACGTGGTCAACCGCGACTACGACGGATTCGGCTTCAAAGACCGTGTGGGGCTTAATTTCACCGAAGTCGGCGTGTCCAAGCGCGGGGCCGCCACGCTCTATGACCGTGGCCACTCGGCCACCGCGGGCATCCAGCCCGGCGAAGTCGACTGGAAACACCTGTTCCAGACCCGCGGGGTCCGCTGGCTGCACACCGGCGGCATCTTCACCGCCCTGTCCGAATCGACCCGCTTGGTGGTGGCCGAAGCCGTCAAGGCCGCCCACGAGGCGGGCACGATCGTGTCCTACGACCTGAACTTCCGCGGCCGGCTTTGGGATTCGGAAACCGCCATCGCCACCACCAAACCGCTGGTGCCCTACATCGACTGCCTCATTGGCAACGAAGAAGACTTCGAGAAGGTGCTGGGCTATCACGTCGAGGGCGTCGACATCGAGTCCGACGCCGACCTGGACACCGGCGCGTTCAAGGCCATGGTGGACAAAGTGGTGGCCGACTTCCCGAACATCAAAGTCGTGGGAACAACGCTGCGCAGCGTGAAGACCGCACTGATCAACGACTGGTCGGCCATCATGTGGAACGACGGCGTGTTTTACCAAGGCCTGGACTTCCCCCGCCTAGAGATCGAAGACCGCGTGGGCGGCGGCGATGGCTTCGCCTCGGGCTTCACCTACGGCTTCTTGACGGGCCAAGAGCCCCAGCGCTGCGTCGATTTGGGCGTGGCCCACGGCGCGTTGATCATGTCCACCCGCGGCGACACCAGCCAGCTCAATCTCAAAGAGCTGGAGCATGTCGCCGGCGGCGGTTCGGCCCGCATCAAGCGCTAATCCCGCCCCCCTGTGCATTCAAAAAAGCCCGCGGCTGCTTCAAGCAGCCGCGGGCTTTTTTCATGCACGCCCATTGGCGTTTGGCCAACAACGCCGCGTCAAAAATCCACCGCCAGGCGCAGCGCGATCGAACCGATCGTGTTGCCCCCGTTTTGCGTCTCGAACTCCCGGGTCGAATAGGTCTGGGTGTATCCCAGCCGCCCGTGCACCCGGCCGCGTTTCCACTCAACCCCAAAGCCGCCGCCAAATTCGCCCACCCAGGGCTGGCTGGACACCGACAGGCTCGGGTCGCGGCCATTGCTTCCGTCGAGAAAGGTGTTCCACTCCACGTAGCGGACCACGGCCTCGCCAAACACAAAGACGCTAAGCCCCGATTGAACGCTTGCAAAATCGTTGGATGTCTCGCTGGCAAGGTCGGTCAGCCCGCCGGGGCCAAAATCGTTCGCCAGCTGATAGCCCATACGCAGCACCCCGCCCGCCGCGGCCCGGCGGTAGGTGGTGCCCAGGTCGGTTTCCAGACGCGGAATCAGCTGCCATTCCAATGGATATCCGCCCACGGTGGATTCACCCAGATCCACACGCCACTTGCGGCGCAGCGTGATGTTCACCTGCAACTCGTCGCCCAGCTGACCGCTCCAGTCCGGGTCATCGGCATCAAAAATATCGTGAACCACTTCTTGGGTTTGCTCAGCCAAAGACGAAGGCCCGACGACCCCCACGTCAATCTGCACGTGATCCAGCAGGTTACTGTCTTGCCGCTGCCAAAACCCACCCAGGAAGAGGTATCCCGCATAAGGCCGGTCGTCGTCCTCCCGCGGTAAAAAGATGTTGTCGGGCGTGAAGATCTGCTGAGCCAGCACCAACCCGGTGGCCGTGCGGTTCGCAGCCGAAAGCCCCAGCGCGTCGGCGATCCCGCGCCCCCCGCCCTGCCAAGCCACACTCACCCCCTGTCCCGAGGTGTAGTGGCGGTCTGTATTTTCGTTGGGGCGGACAAAGGTGCCATCGTTTTCGAAGTAAAACGACAGCGTCGCGGCAGCGTCCCCTGATGCCTTCGCGGATTCATCCGCCCACGCCGCGTGCACAGGGTCATCGTGCGACTCATGGCTTTCGTCGAGCGCCCCCGCCGCGGCCGGCACCGCTGCCGCGCACGCTGTGAAGCCCACCACCGCCCATGCGGCCCAAGCCCGCCCGAAAAAATCATCATTCAACATCATGGCTCGCTGCCTCACGGTGGTCCACGCCGATGTACGCCATCAACTCGGGGAAGAACTCGGAAAAATCATCGTAAAAATCGCCGGGGCGCTGAGCCATCTGCTGCGCCGCAAGCTCCAACTGCACGCGGCGTCCGCAGCGCTCAAACACCCGGGCTGAAAGCCGCCTCAGGGTATGTTCCAACCCCTCGGCTGTGCCGTAGGGCGTCATCCAGTCTTCATCGCAGAGCATCGACAGCACCACATGGGTGCGCGGGGTCAACCCGCCGGTCTCGGCCCGCAGCGCCACATACGACTGCTCGATAAACGTCGCCAAGGGCTCGGGGTGGTAACGGCTCCAATGCACTGAAAGGCAGTGGTCGTAGATCACGTCCACCACCACCCCCGCGAAGTGGCCCATCTCATCCCGCAGCCGGGCCCTGGAACGCTCGAACACCGGATGGGTGTCGGTAAAGGCGTCGACCCGGCGGTGGCGAAGCACCCCGGCCCGAACCGCGGGCGCCAAAGCGTCCACGTCCAGCCGCCCGCGGTGCAGATCCGGCAGAAGATTGCCCAGCATCGACCCGGGGCCGGGCTGAGCCAAATAAAGATGGGCCAAGAAGTTCAAGCCTGTCAGTGTCACGGCCCACCGGGTTTCACGCAAACCCGACACCGGGCCATCCCCCGCACCACCCAGCAGTCCCGCCGCGCCCGCACGGTCAAGTGGAAAACCTGTCGCAAACTGCGGTTTCAAGGCGATCAGCCCCGCGCAGCCCCCGCCATCACCGCTCCATGCGCACAAAAAAACCTTCGCTACAGGGCTCCGATCCTGTAAACGAAGGCGCGCCAGGGCATTTCAAACCATGGAGAACCCATCCTATCGGTTGGCTCTGGAGACTGTCAATGCATCCTCGGTTAAAATTATAAAGGGTTAAATAAAAATAACTTGTGCGTTATCAACACCAAGCCCACGCCGCATCGCCCCCGGCGGCCCTCGTTCACCATCGCCTTCAGGCCCACACCTCCACCCTACCTCCATCGCTCCGGCGCCCCCGCGTGCGCCCACTCACCTCCCAAGGCTTCGTTTATGCCGCCCCATGCCGCCACCACGATGTTGAAAGGCTGTCAAACTCCTCCCCGCGCTGCCGCACGCGCGGCGTTCAGCCCCGCACGCGATCACACCGAAACCTGAGCCACCCGCCGCGCTACCTCAACACGAAACGCGTCGAGGATGTCCTGCACGCGGTGGCGCGGCAGATCAAGCACCAGACCGATTTCTTCGGCGTTCAGATCGTCGGCGTAATACATCAACACCGCGTAGCGGTGAGCCTGTTCGAGGCCCGCAAGGACCTCTTTAAGGTAAATCGCGCATTGAACGTCCATGTTCACACCTTTTCAGAACTTTCCCCCCACGCGACGCAACACCCGGCCGCCTTGCCAGGTCCCTTTACAGTCTCCATCGGCTCACGCCCTCGGGAACGTGCACCACCGGGGCACCCACCCCCGGCTTTAGGCGATTCCCAACTCGCTTTTCAGCTGCTCTGCCCAGTCTTTCACCCGCTGCTCGGTCAGTTCGGGCTGGCAGTCGTCGTCCAGGGCCAGACCGCAAAACTTGCCGTCAATCAAGCCTTTGGACGCCTCGAAGTCGTGGCTTTCGGTCTCGGTGAAACCGATCTTGCCCTCAGCGCCGCGTTCCAGCAACTTCTCGTAGACCATGCCGATGGCGTCTTGGTAGGTGTCGGGATAGCCCCCCTGATCGCCCATGCCGAACATGGCCACCTTGGTGCCTGCGAGGTCCACCGAGTCCACCGCGTCCATCACGTCTTGCCAGTCGTACTGGATCTCACCGACATCCCAGGTGGGCACGCCGCAGATCACAAAGTCGTAGCCAGCCAAGCCCTCGGCACCAACCTGAGCGATGTCGTCATAGGTGTCGAAAAAATCGTCGGCGAATTCGTCGCGGATCAGTTCGGCGGCGGCTTCAGTTTTGCCGGTGCAGGTTCCGTAGAGCAGGGCGGCTTTCATCGCGAAGGTCTCGTGGCAGGGATTAAGGGGCAGGGACGGTCGGCGGCAACGCGGGAAAACCCCATGGGTTCAAAACTCCACCGAGCCCCGTGATTCGTCGCCGTGTACACGGGACCAGAGTGTAGGGCAGGCCTGTGGTGATTGCAGCCTAACCCGCACAGAAAGACCCCCAACGCCCCAACCTGAAGGCCCAACGTGCACAACCGCAGATCCGCGGTCGATACCGGTTCAAGGCCTCCTATCCCCCCCACCCCCCTCTCTGCCATGCCTCAGATCCTGCTCATCCAGCCCGCAGATGCCCCCGACCGCGCCACAGCGCTCGCTGCTCAGTTGAGCACCCCCGGTGGGTGGGACGTCACCTCGGCAACCCCCACGATGCTGGCCAACCTCGACGCCTCGGTCATCCGCAGCTTCGATTTGGTCTGTGTCGAATTGTCGCTAGCCACCGCCGATCGTGGCGCGATACTCAAAGACCTCACCGCCACCCCCGGCCGCGCCCCGGTGCTCGTCACCGCCCTCCCAGATGCGGACGCCGACGCGTTGGCCGCGGCCCTGGCCGCGGGCGCCGCGGGGCTGGCCGTCTGCGACGGCCACGCCCGCAAGGTCTTGGAATGCGCCGCCCGCGTATTGGGCGACATGGGCAACGACGCCACCCGCCGCCGGCTGCTGGGGTGCATGACCCAGAGCCAATGCATCTTCGAAATCGGCTGCGACCCAGATCTGCTGCCGGCCTTGGTCACCCGGCTGCAAAACAGCGTGGCGATGTTTTGCGTGTGCGATTCAACCGAGCGGGCCCGCATCGGCGTGGCCGTCGAAGAAGCATTGAGCAACGCCATGTACCACGGCAACCTCGAACTCGACTCCAAGCTGCGCGAGCACGGCGTCGAAGACTACTACGCCCTGGCCGCCGAGCGCCGCACCCTGGCCCCGTATCGTTCGCGCACCGTGCGCGTGACCGAGATGCTGACCCAAGACGAGGTGCGGATCACCATTCGCGACCAGGGGCCGGGCTTCGACACCTCCAAACTCACCGCCACCGCCGACGAGCCCGATGAGGACGCCGAATTCGTACTCCCCTCGGGACGCGGCTTCATGCTTATGCAAGCCTTTATGGACGAGGTGTCCTACAACGCAGCAGGCAACGAGATCACCCTCGTCAAACGGCGCAACACCTCCACCGACCTCGTCTTCACCGCCGCCTAAGCATCCGCCCAATCGCCCGCCAGCCCCCCCGGCAAGCCCACTACATCGGCTTGTCTTGGACCGTCGCGTCGTACACCGCCAAGAGTTTCTCCTTGTCGAAGATCATCTCCTGCCGCGACATGCCCACGATGTCGTAGGTCTGGGTCAGTTCGATCGCGTCCACCGGGCAGGCCTCTTCGCACATGCCGCAGAAGATGCAGCGCAGCTCATCCAAGTCAAACTTCACTGGGTACTTCTCGCGGTCGTCCCAAGGAGACTCTTTGCCTTCAATGTGGATGCAGTTCGCCGGGCAGGCGGTGGCACACATGAAACACGCCACGCAGCGCACCCGGCCGTCTTCGTCGCGGTTCAGGCGGTGCACCCCGCGGTAGTTGCCCAGGTTCATGCCCCCCTCTTCGACGGGCATGTCTTCACGCCGCTGTTCGGGGTACTCCATCGCCCGGTTGCCCTTGCGCGACGATCCGCCCACCGCACCCACGATGTGCCGCAGGGTTGTGCCCAGCCCCTTAAAGACCTCGGGCAAAAAGAACGACTCCGCCGCGGTCATCGGAGGAAGGTCAACATTCACGGTGTCGAAATCGGTGACGGGCATGACGTCAGTATAGTTTCCCCCCGCCCCGATGCCCGGGTCAGTCGCCCCGCCAGAACCGCGGCAAAAAGAGCACCGCGAAGGCGTAGATTTCCAGCCGGCCCAGAAGCATCAGCAGGCTCATCAACGCCAGCGAGGGCGACGAAAACCACCCGTAATTCTGCGTGGCCCCTACGCCGTTGAAGCCCGGGCCGATGTTGCCCAGCGTGGACAGGCTCGCCGTGGCCGCGGTCAAGAAATCAACCGTCTCGCCGCCCTTGGACTCAAACACCCCGATGAGCAGCGCCCCCCCGGCCACCAGGATCAACACAAACAAGCAGTAGGTCAGGGCCCCCAGCTTGTTGTCCTCGTCCACCACCGTCTTGCCCACGCGCAGCGGTCGCACCACCCGCGGGCGAAACGACCGTTCGAGCGACGCCGCCAGCACCTTGAGCGTGATCCAGAAACGGATGACCTTGATCCCCCCCGCCGTGGACCCGGCGCAGCCGCCGATGAACATCAACCCCACCAGCAGCGCCCGGCTGAGAAACGGCCACTGGCCGTAGTCCGCCGTCACAAACCCCGTGCCGGTGTGCAGCGCAATCGTCTGAAAGCCCGCGAACCGCAGGGCCGCGCCCACGCCCGCTTCCACGGTCGCCCCTGCGGTGGTGACGATCTCACGCCCGTAGATATTGCCCGCCACAATCAGGATCACCACCAGCTTCAGCGCCAGATACACCCGCAGCTCTTCGTCTCCCAGCGCATCGCGCCAGCGCCCACGCACCAAAAGGAACATCAGCCCAAAGTTCACCCCCGCCAGCAGCATGAAGACCATGCTCACGACATCCACCCCCAACGATCCGTAGGCGCCCATGCTCGCGTCGCGGGTGCTTAGCCCGCCGGTGCTGACCACCGAAAACGCGTGACAGAAGCTGTCAAACCACCCCATGCCCACCGCCCGGTAGCTGCCCACCGCCGCCAGGGTGATCAGCAGATAGATGACCCAAAGAACGCGCGCCGTCTCGCGGATGCGCGGGCGCACCCCCGGCGACTGAGGCCCGGGCGCCTCGGCCTGAAACAAGCGCTTGCCGCCGCCGCCAATCATCGGCAGCACCGCGACAAACAGCACCACGATGCCAAGACCGCCCAGCCAGTGGGTGAGCGCCCGCCACAGCAGCAGACCGTGGGGAAGCGACACGATGTCGTTGGGCGCCCCGCCCAGCACCGTGGCCCCGGTGGTGGTCAGCCCCGACATGGCCTCGAAGTAGCACGCCACGGGCGACATAAACGGGTGCCTTGGCGGCGGCGGGTCGAACGCCGTCAAAGCCGCCGCCCGCTCCTGAGTCGTCTGGCCCGCCTGGGCCCCCTCTTGCATCACTTGGGCCACCCGGTTGGGCCCGCCCAGCTGCCCCCACACGTAGTAGGGCGTGGCCGCCAGCCCCGCGCCCAGCAACCAGCTCAGGGCCACCAGCAGCAGCGCGTCGCGGCGGTGCAGCGTGGCCGCCACCTTGGCACGCCCGCCGTACCACAGCGCCGCACCCACCAGGCCCGTCACCAGCGTGGCCCCGCCCAAGGCCGCCGCCGCCAGCCGCTCGCCCGCGTCCCAGCCAAAGCCCACCAGCTCCACGCCGGTGGTCAGCCCCAGCGCGGCGGCCAGCACCAGCAAAATCAGACCTAATTGGTAGGCGACGTAGCGGTAGTTCATTCCATCCAGCCCTGAGCCCAGTCATGAACAAGAGGGAGACGCCCTCGGATCGATCACGCTCCAAATAACTTGCGCAGCGTATCGAGGCTATCGGGGGCCCCCACCACCACCACCGTGTCGCCCACCTGCACCCGGTCATCGGCCCCGGGCACAAAGGCCCGCTGCCCGCGCGAGATGGCGGCAATCAACGCCCCCTCGGGCAGCGCGATCTCACGCAGCGGCACGTCGATCACCTGCTTGGCCATCCCCGGCACGCGGATCTCGTACACGTTGGCGATGCCCTGAGCGATCACCCCCAACTCGCTCACCGCCTGCCCCGCCAGCAACCGCTCGATCTCGGTCACCGCCGTGGCCCGCGGGCTAAAGGCGTGGTCCAAACCGATGTGCCCTATCAGGTGCAAATAGGTCGGGCGCTGAAGCACCGCAGTGGCACTTTTGGCCCCCATGCTCTTGGCCCGCGCCGCCGCCAAAATATTGGTCTCTTCATCCTCGGTGCAGGCCACAAACGCGTCGGCCTGGTCCACCCGCTCGTCCATCAAAATGTCCGAGTTAATCACGTCGCCGTTGATCAGCGTGACCCACGGCAGCTTCTCGGCCAATTCCTGCGCCCGGCCGGGTCGCTGAACAAACAAACGCACCGAAAAATTGCGGTTGCGCAGCTCGCGACACAGCCACACGCCCTGGGTGGACCCCCCCATCACCATCACACTCATCCGGCCCCCCGCGTCGGGCTTGAAGACCTTCACCGTCTTCTCCAAGCTCTTGGTCTCGCCGATGATCGTGACCAGATCCCCCGCCAACACCTTGGTGCGGGCCTTGGGCAAAAACGCCACGTCCCCCCGCTCGACCGCCGCCACGCGGCTGGCCGCGGGCAGTTTCAGATCACACAGCGGCACGCCCACCGCCTTGGCCTTCTCGGGCACGCGGATCCGCAGCAGCTCGATCGCCCCGCGGGCAAACTTCTCCACCGCGTGGGCCCCGGGCGAGCGCAGCGTCGCGGCGATGGCCTGGGCCGTGGTGTATTCAGGACACACCAGGTGATCGATCCCTAGGTGCTTGGCATAGTCCAGCCCCTTGCCCTCGTAATAGACCGAGTGATGCACCCGGGCAATCGAGCGTTCGCAGCCGATCGCCGTGGCGATCGACGCCGCAAGCAGGTTGATCTCGTCCACCTCGGTCGCGGCGATAAACAAATCCGCCTTGTCCGCGCCCGCCTCGGACAGCACATCCGCCCGCGTGCCGCTGCCCACCAACGAGCGCACATCCGCGGCGTCGTCGATCTGCGCAAGGCGCTCGGCGTTCTGGTCGATCAACGTGACGTTGTGCCCCAAAGGGGCCAACACCTCCGCCGAGTGGCGTCCGACTTCGCCGGCGCCGCAGATCACGATGTCCATGAAGTCCTCGGAGAACAGAGCCAGACGCGGCGTCCGACACCCACCGGCGACGAACAACAGGCCCCCAGAGCGGGGTCAATCGATCAACGCAGGCTTGTCCGGGGCCTTGCCCACCGTGGGTCCGGGAATGATCCCCAAGCCCCGCAGACGGTCTTTGACCACCTCGGCGTTGGGATCGCTGTAGTAGGCAAAACCCAATGCCTCGATCGCCGCGGGCACGTTGTTGTGCGCCTCATAAAAATCCGCCTGGGCCAGATACGGCTTGATGTCTCCGGCGGGTGCAAAGAAAGCCGCCTTGTCCAAGGCCAGCTTCTGCCCGTCCGAGTCCCCCACCAAGCCCATGAACTTGGCCTGACGCATGTAATCGCCCGACTGCTGGCCGTAGGTCTTCACCATGTTGTCCAAGAAGTCATACATCCTTTCGACCTGATCCTGGCCGTAGTACGAATCCGCCAAAGCGTCCGCGATCTTCGGCGTCCACAACCTGTCGCCGGTCCGCAAAGCCAAAGCCTGCTCCAAAGGCACCTGAGCCCGCAGCGGGTCACCGCTGTTCAGGTAGTTCACCCCCAACCAGTACTGGGACTGAAAATCCGTGGACCGGGCGTCGACCGATTTCTGGAAATACTCGATCGCCGCGGCAGTGTCCCCTTCCCGCATGCTGTCAAAGCCCGCGGATCGGTTGGACACGTTCGCCTGGCAACCAGCCAGCGTAAGGCTCGCCAGCAGCCCGGCGTGGACAAGAAACGTGGCAGAGCGGCGGGCAGGGCAGGCAGGCATCATGATCGGGTTCGTCCGGGGGGCTCGCGCGGTCAAAAGTGAAGCAGAAAGCAGCAACAACAAGCCACGCCATCAGCAAACACGGCCCGTGCGCCCACTAGGATACCGACCGGGCCGAGCGACCGCCCCCCAACCGCACCACACGCCGCCCCGCATGCCGCCATGACCGTGTCCCGCCCCACCACCCTGCTGGCCCACCACGCCCCAGAGGGCTTTCACTACGACTGGCTCATCGACCCGCCCCCCGCGGCGGCCGACGCGATCCCCGCAAATGGACCCGCAAGTCGACCCGCAAGTGGCCACGCAGATCGCCCCGCCAGCGCGCCGAAGCTGTGGACCGCCCGCATCGGCCTGCTCTGGAGCGACTGGCCCGCCCCCGGCGAGCTTCAAGCCCACGCGCTGCCGCCCCACCGCCGCCGCTATCTCAACTGGTCCGGCCCGCTCAGCGGCGGCCGCGGCCGGGTCGAAGTCGCCGCCCGTGGCCAGATCGACATCGCCCACTGGACCCCCACCCGCATCGACGCCACCCTTCACACCCCAACCAGGGCCCTGGTGCTGGCCCTATCGCGCCCCAGCCCCCACGCCCCAGACTGGCACCTCCGCATCAGCCTCTAGCCGCCTAGCCACCCCGCGACAATAACCCCTCGTATTTACGGGGTTGCGCGATATCTTCAATAAGGATCCCCGCCCGGGCGCCCCCTCCCAGGGCTCATGTCTTACGTTTTTTTATTTTCCGATTGGAGTTCTTCCGTGACCCATGCCGACGACCGCGACCGAAAACTGCTCGACAACGCCATTCCCGTGAACTTCGATGAACTCGAAGGCCCGCCCCCCAAAACCCCAGACCCGGGCGCCGTCGACCTCACCCCCATCGACATCACCGACAGCGACCTCGACGACAACGCCATGAGCGGATCCAAGATCCACATGCTCGGCCGCAAAGACGGGCTCGACCAAGAACGCTGGACCCGCAACCCCAACACCGACGGCAAGGGCGCCACCCACTGCAAAACCTTCGTCTCCAAGCTGCGCCTCGAAGCCATCGCCCACATGGACAACCACGTCAACGAGTGGCTCGAACAGCACCCCGAAGTCGAAGTGAAGTTCACCACCAGCAGCATCGGTAAACTCGTGGGCAAGGTCAGCGAAGACGCGCTGTTCCTCACCGTCTGGGTCTAATCCGTTCCAACCCACCCACGCACGGCCCCACGCTTTTTAAGGGCCCCCACCACCTGATTGACCCCACAGCCCATTGGTGAGCACTTTTTGCCCACACCCGCGACACCCGCGGGGTGGCTTTCCCATCCCCGCGACGAAGCGAGCGTTACGCTAGATCTATCAACTCAAGTCTGGGAAAAACGCCCGCATTCAAGGGTCTTCCCGGCATTCGAAAGGACCCCGCCCCCGTGGCCGACTTCATCGCCGCTTGCACCCAAAGCCCTGTCAACCTCACGCTCTCGGTGCTGCTTGCACTCACCATGGCCTATTGGCTGGTCGTGCTCATCGGCGCCGTCGGGCTCGACAGCCTCGACTTCGATATAGACACCGATGTCGATGTGGACATGGAGGTCGACAGCAGCCTCATGGCCACCAGCGCCACGGCCAGCATTTTGAAGTTCTTTCACATCGGCGCCGTGCCCATCTTGGTCCTGTGGTCAGTCTTCCTGATGTGCCTGTGGGCCCTGGGCGTGCTCACCTGGCCGCTGGTGGGCCACTGGGCCACCCTGCTGCAACTCATCGCGGTCGTTCCTCTGGTCATCGGCGGCCTGCTGCTGACCAAGGTTTTCACGCTTCCACTCAAAGCCATCTTCGACCGCATCGAACGCGACACCGAAGCTGAAAACAACACCAAGCTGCTGGGACGCCGCTGCACCATCGCCTCGCTCACCGCCGACGAGCGATTCGGTCAAGCCGAGGTCGCCACCTCCGGCTCGCCGCTCAAACTCAACGTCCGCACCCGAGACGCCGACACGGTCTTGAACAAAGGCGAAGAAGCCGTCCTGGTCGGCGAAGACAAAGAACAGCGCATTTATTACGTCCAGCGTTTCTAAAACGCCCCCGATTCGACACACAACGAAGTACACCCCCCCGGAGTTTCCGCCCATGCCCGACCTTCCCACGCTCGCCTTCACACTCACACCCGTGATGATCACCGTCATCACCGTGGTCGTCTGCGTCTTCATCGTGCTCATGGCTCTGCTCGCCATGCTCGCCAAGTTTTTCGTCAAAGTCGAGCAAGGCACCGCCCTAGTCCGCACTGGGTTTGGCCCCACCAAGGTCAGCTTCTCGGGCACCTCCGTCATCCCCATCATGCACCGACCAGAGTTCATGGACATTTCCGTGAAGCGGATCGAGATCTACCGCCACGGCAGCGAAGGCCTTATCTGCAAAGACAACGTCCGGGCCGACATCAAGGTCGCCTTCTTCGTCCGCGTCAACAACGTTGCCGCCGACGTGCTGCAGGTCGCCCAGTCCATCGGCTGCCGCCGCGCGTCAGACATCCAATCGCTGATTGAGCTCTTCGACTCTAAGTTCTCCGAAGCCCTGAAAACCGTGGGCAAAAGCTTCGACTTCACCGAGCTCTACACCGAACGCGAGAAGTTCAAAAACGAGATTCTCGCGCACCTGGGCACCGACCTCAACGGCTACGTGCTGGACGACGCCGCCATCGACTACTTGGAACAAACCGAGCTCTCCAAGCTCGACCCCAACAACATCCTCGACGCCGAGGGCATCAAAAAGATCACCGACCTCACCGCCAAAGAGGCCGTGCTGGCGAATAACATCGCCCGCGAAAAACAAAAAACCATCAAGAAGCAAGACGTCGAAGCCCGCGAGGCCATCCTCGAACTGGAACGCCAGCAAGAAGAAGCCGAAGCCAAGCAGGCCCGCGAGATCGCCAGCGTGAGAGCCCGCGAAGAAGCCGAGGCCCACAAAGTCGAAGAAGAAGAGCGCTACAAAAGCGAAAAGGCCCGCATCAGCACCGAGGAAGAGCTGGGCGTCGCCGAAGAGAACAAGCTGCGTCAGATCCTCGTTGCCCAAAAAGCCAAAGAAAAAACCGACGCGGTCGAGACCGAGCGTGTCGCCCGTGAACGCGGCCTCGAAGCCACCGAACGCGAGCGCGTGGTCGAACTGGCCAACATCGCCAAAGAAAAAGCCCTCGAAGAAGAGCGTAAGCTCATCCAGGACGTCATCCGCGAACGCGTGGTGGTTGAACGGGCCGTGGTCGAAGAGCAAGAAAAGATCAAAGACACCGAAGAGGTCATGACCGCCGAGCGGGCCAAGACCGTCTCGGTGACCGCCGCCGCCGCCCGCGCCGAAGAAGACAAGATCAAGGAAGTGCAAAAAGCCGAAGCCAGCAAGCTCGCCAGCCAGTTCCAGGCCGACGAGATCCTGATCGAAGCCGAAGCCAACCGCCAAGCCACCGAAAAAGAAGCCCAGGCCAAGATGAAGATGGCCCAGGCCATGCAGGCCGAAAAAGCCGCCGCCGGGCTCGCCGAGGCCGAGGTCATGGACGCCAAGGCCGGCAGCCTCGACAAGTACGGCACCGCCGAAGCCGAAGTCATGCGTCAAAAATACGCCGCCGAGGCCGAGGGCGTGGCCAGCAAGGCCGAGGCCATGAAGAAGCTCGACGGCGTGGGCAAGGAACACGAAGAGTTCAAGCTGCGTCTGGACAAAGAGCTCCAGGTCGATCTCAAAGGCATCGACATCCAGCGCGACATCGCCGCCGAGCAAGCCACCGTGCTGGCTCAGGCCCTCAAGAGCGCCAACATCGACATCGTCGGCGGCGACGGCGTGTTCTTCGACAACCTCATCAACAGCATCACCCGCGGCAAGCAGGTGGACCGCCTCATCGACAACTCCGACCACCTCAAAGCCATCGCCGAATCGGTCAGTGGTGGCGACGGCGCCGCCGGAGGCCTCGCCGACCGCGTCGCCTCTCTGGTGCAGCGCAGCGGACTGGGCAGCGAAGACGTCAAAAACCTCTCCATCGCCGCCCTCATCGGCAAAGCCATCAGCCGCAACTCCGACGACGGCCTGCTCAACGAGCTCAAAAACATGCTCTCGCTCTCCAAAGCCGCCGGCTACGACCAAAAGCGGCTGGCTGACCTGGGTTAATGCTGCCAAGGCAACGCTTCGCTCCACCACAGAGGCACAGAGGCCACAGAGAACACAGAGAAAGGCATAAGAATGAAGATCGACGACGACAACGAACTCACCGATCTTGTCATTGGAGCGGCCATCGAGGTGCACCGGGAGTTGGGCGCCGGATTTCTGGAAAGCACTTACCAGAAGGCGATGGTGATTGAGCTTCGCTTGCGCGACCTTTCCTTCCAGACTGAGGCCCCTGTAGAACTCTTTTACAAAGACGAATCGATTGGCGACGGAAAAATCGACATTCTGGTTGAGGGCCGTCTGGTCGTAGAGCTGAAAGCCGTCTCCCGTTTGGTAGACGCGCATAAGTCTCAAGTCATCACCTACCTCAAGGCCACCGGCAATCGCCTGGGCCTGCTGGTTAATTTCCATGAAGACCGTGTCGTAGACGGCATCAAGAGAATCGCCAACTAACACAGATCTGTCTTGCTCTGTGCCCTCTGTGTTCTCTGTGCCTCTGTGGTTAAGCGAAGCGTTCCGAAATGCCCGAAACCGAAACACCCCCCGAAGACCAACCCAACCCCCAGGCCCAGCTCGACGCCGGCGCTTACGAGGTCATCCGCGCCCGGCTGGACACCCACGCCCAGGACCTGCGGGCCCGACTGGCGACGCTCAACAGCGCCCGCCAAGAGGTGTTCGGCGCGATCCCCTTCGAACTCACCTCCACCGACCGCATCACCACCGCCCACAACTGCGTGCCGCGCGACATCGTCGCCTTCGGCGGGCACTTTGTCATGGGCTTCAACGTGCACTTCGGGCTCAAAAGCACCGTCGACGTGGGCGACGTGTTCGCCGTCTACCGCTTCGAAGACGGCGTCTTCCACGAAGAAGGCCTGGACCTGCTGGGCGACGCGGAGTTCCAAAAAGACTTCACCGACCTCTTTCGCTTCTACAAACACGCGACGTTTGCCAAGTTTTTCCGCAAAGACCAGTTCGTCTACATGAAGTTCCACGTCGGACGCGGGCCCGATGACTTCAAAGCCTTCAAGTGGGCCATCGAGAGCGACGGCCTGCGCTACCTGGGCAACCGCAGCGACCACGAGGTGCGCTACCCCGCCCAGCACGACTTCACCTGGATCCGCGCCACGCGCGACATGCAAAGCCAGGGGGCCTTCCCGCACTACAACATCGAAGACCGCGTCTACGTCGAGACCACCGGCGGCGATCTCACCATCAAGGTCGAAGACAACACCGACAGCGGCCAGGGCCTCTACGCCGAACCCGTAGACGACCCCGACCAGGGTCTGGACGACGCGGAGGTCTACTACGTCATCGAAGGCCCGCTGGTGCTGCTGCGCATCCGGCCCTATCAAGAGCAGGCCTGGCGGCACTTTGTCTACAACGCCAAGCTGCAAGAAGTTGTCCGGGCCGACGGGCTGGGCGACGCCTGCGTGCTGCTGCCCGAAGACCACGGGCTGATGCTCGCCGACGGCGTGTACTTGGCCACCGGCAAGCGGCAGTTTTTCAACAACGTGCCCGGGGGGCTGGTCTTTGACCGCCGCATCGCCAGCCCCAACGGCGAAGACTTCGCCTACGTGTTCTATCAGCGTGACACCGGGCTCTACGTCATCCTGGCCTACAACCTGATCGCCCAAGAGGTGCACACCCCGATCCTCGCCCACGGCTACGCGCTGCCAGGCGGGGCCACGGGCAACGGCCAGCTGGTGTTCTTTAAAACCGGCGACGACCCCACCCCGCAGAAACACCACGCGGTGCAGATCTGGCAGACCCCCTTTGTGGGCCCGGACCGCATCACCGAAACCGAGTCCGATTCGCGGCTGTTTCAGATCGGCAACCGCGACGTGGTCCGTGGCATGGCCGAGTGCGCCCAGGTCCTAGACCTCGTGGGCCGCCGCGACCTGTACGCCGACCTCTATGTCGACATCGTCCGCACCGCCTCGGACCTCTTGGACACCTACTTTTGGCTCGGCGAGGCCGACGCCGCAGATGTCGCCCAGCCGCTGTCGGCCATCCGCGACGCCGCCCAGGCGGCGGTGGGTGAATACGAAAAAGTCACCCGGCAAAAACGCGACACCCAACGCCAGGTCGACACCCTGGCCCAAGAAACCACCGCCACGGTCCGCAAAAACGCCGCCCGGGTGTACCAGTCCATTGCCGACTTCGTCGATGCCCTGGGCCTGCTGCGGGGCTTACGGGGCCAGGTGATCGGGCTGCGCGATCTGCGCTACGTCGACGAGGCGGTCGTGACCGACCTAGAAACCCAGCTTGCCGACCAAACCGAAGCGGTGTCGCAAAGAACCGTCGCCTTCCTGCTGGAACCCGGGTCGCTGGACCCCTACCGCGACGCGGCGGCCGAACACGACGCGGCCATTGAATCACTGACCAAAGTCACCGACGCCAAAGAGCGCTCCGAGCAGCTGGGCCAGACCGGCACCGAGCTGGAGATGCTGATCGACGTGGTGGGCAACCTCAAGATCGACGACGCCACCGAGCGCACCCAGGTGGTCGAGGAAATCTCGGGCATCTTCGCCCAGCTCAACGCCACCCGCAGCCGCCTGCGTACCAAGCAGCAAGAACTGGGCAAAAGCGAAGGCGTCGCCGAGTTCGGCAGCCAGCTGAAATTGCTTAACCAGTCAGTGGCCAACTATCTGGATTTGTCGGACACCCCCCAAAAAACCGACACCTACCTCACCAAGCTCATGGTGCAGCTCGAAGAGCTCGAAGGCCGCTTCGCGGAGTTCGACGACTTCGTGCTCGAGCTCACCGAAAAGCGCGAAGAGGTCTACACCGCCTTTGAAAACCGCAAGCTTGCGCTGGTCGAAAAGCGTAACCAGCGGGCCGACAAGCTGGGCCAGGCGGCGACACGGATTCTCAAGGGCATCCACAGCCGCGCCCAGGCCATGGACGACGTGTCCGACATCAACGCCTACTTCGCGGGCGACCTGATGATCGACAAGGTGCGCGACATCATCGCCCAGCTTGAAGCACTGGACGACGCGGTCCGCGTGGGTGACATCCAATCGCGCCTCAAAAGCGTCAAGGAAGACGCCGTCCGCCAGCTCAAAGACCGCATCGACCTTCAAGGCGGCGGCAAAGACACCCTGCGCTTGGGCCGCCACGGCTTTGCCATCAACACCCAGCCGGTGGACCTCACCGCCGTGGTCCGCGACGACACCCAAACCCTGCACCTCACCGGCACGCAGTTCTTTGAACCCCTGCACGACGAGCGGCTCGACAGCGCCCGCGAACTGTGGGACCAGGCCCTGGTCAGCGAAAACCCCGCGGTCTACCGCGGCGAGTTTCTTGCCTACCAGATGCTCAGCGACCCCCACGCCCTGGCCCCCGCCGGCCAAGACGGCGACCCCGACAACCCAAGCACGCCCCTGCTGGCCCAGGTCCAGCACTACATGGCCCCCCGCTACGCGGAGGGCTACGTCAAGGGTGTGCACGACCACGACGCGGCGCTCTACCTCGCCGCGCTGGTGGATCTCAAACAAACCCTGGGCCTGCTGCGCTTCCCGGGGCCGGCGCGGGTGCTGGCCCAGCTGTGGTGGACCGCAGGCACCGACGAAGCCCAACGCGCCGCGTGGTCGGCTCGCCTTACGGGCTTTGGCGCCGTGGCCCGGGTGTTCCCTCAGCAGGACGAGCAAGCGGCCTACATCGCCGAAATCACATCCGCCATCCACGACTTTGCCCGGGGCCACGACTTCCTGAACCCCGACCTGGCCCACGACGCAGGGGCCTACCTCTTCCACCAACTGAGCGACCCCCAGCCCGGATTCGTCGTGGGCCCCGCGGCCGACACGCTCTACAACGCCTTTCACGCCTACCTCGAAGAACAGGCGGCCACCCTCACCTTCCGCGACGGCGTCAAGCCCGTGAAAGACCCCCTGGCCCGCCACCGTATTTTGACCGACTGGGCCGCCGCCTTCGTCGCGGCCCGCGACGCAGCGGGCCTACACGAGCCCGCCGACGCCGCGGGCGCGATCGACGAGTTGGCCGCCCTGCTCGCCCACGACCACGCCTCGGATTTCGCTTCTCGCGTGCACCCGGTGGCCGCGCACCGGCGGCTCACCGGCCTGCTGGGCGATCACCCCCGCATCGTCGGCGGCGAAACCGACCTGGACTACCCCGGGTTCGTCGCCCGCCTGCGCGGCTTCACCCAAGAACGCGTGCCCCGTTACGAAGCCTTCCAGCACACCAAGCACGACGTGCTCGAAGACGCCCGCCACACCATGCGGCTCGAAGAGTTCACCCCCAAGGTGCTCACCAGCTTCGTACGCAACCGCCTCTTGGACGAGGTCTTCTTGCCCCTGATCGGCGACAACCTCGCCAAACAGATCGGCACCGCGGGCGCCGACACCCGCACCGACCGCATGGGCCTGCTGCTGCTGATTTCGCCCCCGGGTTACGGCAAAACCACGCTCATGGAGTACGTCTGCAACCGCCTGGGCATGATCTTCATGAAGATCAACGGCCCGGCCATCGGCCACAACGTCACCTCCATCGACCCCGCCGAGGCCACCAACGCCGCGGCCCGCGAAGAGCTCGAAAAGCTGAACCTCGCCTTCGAGATGGGCGACAACGTGATGATCTACGTCGACGACATCCAGCACACCAACCCCGAGTTTTTACAAAAGTTCATCAGCCTGTGTGACGCCCAGCGCCGCATCGAAGGCGTCTACAAAGGCCGCAGCAAGACCTACGACTTCCGCGGCCGCCGCGTGGCGGTGATCATGGCCGGCAACCCCTACACCGAATCGGGCGAGGCCTTCCGCATCCCCGACATGCTCAGCAACCGGGCCGACACCTACAACCTGGGCGACATCATCGGCAGCCACGGCGACGCCTTCAAGATGTCGTACCTCGAGAACGCGCTGACCAGCAATCCCAGCCTCAACGCCCTGGCCACCGCCTCGCGCACCGACATCCACGGCGTGATCCACATGGCCCAGACTGGCTCGCGCGAGGGCGTCGAGCTCGAAGGCAACCACCCCGCGGACCAGCTCGACGAGCTGGTGGGCGTGATGCAGAAACTCATCGCCGTCCGCGACGTGATCTTGAAAGTCAACCTGCAATACATCGCCAGCGCCGGCCAAGACGACGCCTACCGCACCGAGCCTCCCTTCCTGCTTCAAGGCAGCTACCGCAACATGAACCGCATCGCCGAGAAGGTCTCGGCGGTCATGAACGACGACGAGCTGCAAACCCTCATCGAAAGCACCTACGAGCAAGACGCCCAAACCCTCACCACCGGCGCCGAGGCCAACCTGCTCAAGTTCCGCGAGCTCATGGGCTGGCTCACCGACGAACAGACCAAGCGCTGGGACGACATCAAAGCCGCCTTCGTGCGCAACAACGCCGTGAGCGCCCTGGGCGGCGACACCACCGCCGCCGCCATCGCCCAGCTCACCGGGGTCAACCAAAGCCTGGCCACCCTCGAATCCGCCATGACCCAAGGCCTCGCGGGCATGGCCCAAAACCTTGCCCCGGTCGACGTCCCGACCGCTGCCCCCGTCCAAGCCCCGCCTGCGGCAGCGCCGCCGGTGGATCTCACCCCTCTCACCGCGGGCCTCAAAGACACCACCGACCGCCTGATTGCAGCCCTCGCCGCCGCTCAAGCCGAACCCACTGCCGCCACCGCGCCACCCGCAGTCAACGCCCCCGCTGCACCCCCCGCCGCCTTGCCCGCCGAGGTCCGGGTCATCAACAAGATCCCCGACACCTTCCTCTACGTCATGAAAGAGCAGTTCGGCATCATGCAAAGCTGGATGGAACCCTTCGCCAAGGTCAACGCCCGCCAAGACGAACAACTCAGCGAGTTGGGCGCCACGCTCAAAGAAATCATCGGCCGCTACGACAAAGTCATCAAACGACTCGAAAAGTCTGCCGAGTAGCACCGGGGCGCCCACCGCAGCCACACGCATCAAACACCCCCCGCCGTGGCGCACCGGCGATCTGTTATCCTGATACGTCCACTGCTACGCGGCTGTAGCTCAGTTGGTAGAGCGTCAGCTTCCCAAGCTGAATGTCGACGGTTCGAACCCGTTCAGCCGCTTTGCTTCGTGAAAAAGAGCCCCAAACGGCTCTTTTTTTCTGCGCGGCGCGGCCGAGGCGAGGCATGCGCCTCCCCGGCCCGGCGACGCCGGGCCACGGGTTCTTTGCGCTCTGCGGCGAACCCGTTCAGCCGCTTTGCTTCGCGAAAAAGAGCCCCAAGCGGCTCTTTTTTTCTGCGCGGCGCGTGCACTTGGGGCCACGCAACCACACAAGCGCAGAAAGCAAAGACAACCCTCGTGACCGCACGCGGTCAGGAAGTGGGGGCATCACCTTGGGCGTCCTCGTCGATGGCACCGAAGACGTCCGCGAGGTCGCCGCCGAAATCGCTGCTGCGGTCGATCTCGAATTCTTCGCGGTCGAGATCGAAGTCTTCGGGGTCAAGCTCCAAGTCTTTGACGCCGTCGTCGGATTCGGCGTTGGAGAAGACCGCGGCGGCGAAAATGCCCGAGCCCAGGGGACGGCCGCGGAGCTTGCGCGGGGCGGGTGCTTCGTCGGCGATTTCGGGCATAACGTCGGCAGACGCCGCCGATGGGGTTTCAATGGGCGTGTCGGTGCGGATTACCGTGGGGCCCACGGCGTTCTTTTGTTGAACGATGGCCGGGGGCGTTTGCCCCGCCGGTGGTTGGCCCGCGGCTTTGCCCTCGGTCACCACACGGTTGAAGACGGTACCGGTGATCCGTGCCCCCACCACCTTCAGGTAGGACAGTGTGCGGTCGACCGCTTTGCGGTCTTCGCCTTGTTTGACCACCACCACCACGCCGTCGCACTGGCTGGCGACCAGAAGGGCTTCGACGCTGCCGGGCACCGGGCCGGTGTCGAAGATGACCATGTCGTAGTCCACGCGTGATTCATCGATCACCCGGCGGACAAAGGCGTCGGAAAGCTTGCTGATGTGCGAGGTCTGCGGGTTGACTGCGGGCAGCAACGACAGACCGTCGGTGGTGGTCTCCGCGATGCATTCGGCCAGGGGCGCGCCGTCGATCATGCCGGTGATGCCCTTGGGGCTGGCGTCGCGGGTGCCTTGGCCTTGGTGATCGGCCCGGTCGTGGTCGAGAGTAGCTGGTCCCGAGGTCGTGGCGTCTTCAAGACGTGCGGCCACGGGCACAGCGCCGCTGCCGGTTTCGGCGGCGCGGCTGCGCTGGATGCGCCCCGCCAGGTCGCAATCGACCACAAGCGTGCGCGTTCCCGACAACGCCATCGAGGACGCGACCCCCAGGGCCACGCTGGTTTTGCCCGCCCCGCGGTGGGGGCTGGTGAAGGCAAAGGCCCGGTTGTCGGTGGCGGTGGCTTGGATCTGCAAGACGGCGCGGATCTGGTGAATCGACGACGCGGGGTCGTCCGCCTCTGGATCCATCAGCCCTGCGCCCGGGGATTGGGAGACCTCAGGCATCTGACCCAGCAGCGGCATGCCTTGCTGGGCGTTGAGGTCTTCGAAGGCTTCGACCCCCAGCAAAGCACGGGGAGCTTGAGGAGAGCTGCCCAGAGGATATTCAGCAGGGTGTACCGCCCCGTTCACGGCCGAACCGGAAGCGTCACGCGCCAGGCTTTCTTGAACCTCGCGGCGGATCGCCAGCGTCAGCCCCAGCAGGATGCCGGCCAAGGCGGCAATGCCCAGCGTCTGCGCCGCGCGTGGCGCGGCTTTGTGGCGAGGCACTTCGGGCCACTGAAACACGGTGACCGGCAGCGCGGCGGTTTGGGCGGCTGCGGCCTGTGTCTGGGTCTGGGCGATCGCGTCGGCCAGTTCGGCGGCGTATTGCACCGCCAAGGCGTGGCTGCGTTCGAGTTCGGCCCGCATGGCGGTGGCCACTTCGGCGCTCAGCGTGTCGAATTCGTAGCGCATGGCATCGGCGCGAAGCTGAATGGGGCCGCGGATGGTGTGTTCGGGCCCCCAGCCCTCGGGCATGCTTTCGAGTTGCTGGTCCAGCTTTTTACGCTCGGTGTTGAGATAGGCTAACTCGGCGGCACCCAAGTGCTTACTGTCGGCGCCACTGGCGTCCACCAACACGGCCAAGGCCAAGGAGTCATCGCCCGCGGCGTCAGCCTGAGTGAGGCGGTTGGCGGCGAGCCGAACGTCAGCGTCGGCATTGGCCTGGCGGCTCCCCAGTTCGGCCAGGCGACTGGCGAGCAGGAGGTCGTCGGGGCCCTGCGTGGCGCCTTGATCGTCGAGGCTTGTGGGCAAGCCACTGTTTGGGGACCGCCGTTCTTCGAGGTAAGCCTCCACCACCGCGTGCAGCACCGTGGCAGAGTCTTCACGCGAAGCCGAACGGTAGGTCACGGCGACGGTCTCTCCCGCGGGCGTGAATTCGGTGTGTAGCCGCTGGCCCAGGTGATCGATCGCGCGTTCGCCCAACCGCGTGATCGACACCAGGTCACGGACCGACGCGCTGGCCAGTGCGCGGCTGAGCACCGGGGTGGTGGTCAACAGCGCTGCGTGGGTCGCGGGCTGGCCTTGGTCCTTCTGCACGTAGAGCAGCGCGTTGCTTTCATACGTCGGAGGGATCAACAACTGCACGAAGCCGCCCAGCAGCAAAGCACCGCCCAGGCAGACCCCGAGGGTGCGTTTGTGCTTGTCTGCGCATCGCAGCAACCGCAACGTCCACACGTCTTGCGGAGCTTGCGGCATGTCCTGCCTCACAGCAGAAGGGACCGGCCGCGGCACGTCCCCCGCGGTTTCTGGCGTGGGAACAGGCATCAGCGAGGGGTTGAAGTTGTCAGTCACTTGCGGTCTCTCAAAAAATCGGCGTGTGCACTAAGAAATGGTCTCTGCGGTGTCACCGCCGAGGTAACCCGAGCGAAAAAAAATCATCCGAGGCTGTCGTCACAGGCGTGTCCACCTTGATGGACACCGCCCCATGTATTGAAAGGTAGCCCCAGACGCGTTCAGGGCAATTAAAATTCGCCCTGCTCGAAGTCTTGGTCGACGTCTGGATCGGTTGGCCTCACACGCAGAACAACCAGATCACCGAAGACCTCGTGGTCGGCCACCGCCACAGGACCCTCTCTAGACTCCATAAACGCCGTAAACCAGGGGTTTTTATGGGTTTCTTCACGCCGCACGACCACCCACAGCCCCGACGCGTCCCCGCAGCGAAGGCTAAGCGATTCCCCTAGGGTCACGGGGTCTGCGTTGAGCGGGCTCGGGAAAATCCGGCCCGCGGCGGAAGTGTGGGCTGCGTACCACGCCCAATTGTCTCGAAGATGCCCCGCCTCGGTGCTCAGCCCCCGCTCAGAAGCGAAGTCGATCACGTCACCGGCCTCCAGCCGGGCGTCCATCCACGCCGCGGCCTCGGGCCAAGCCGCGCGATCGGTCTGGCGGTAAAAGCTGGCGGCGGCGCTGCCCATGATCACCACCAACGCCACGAAGCTGGACCGCAGCGGGACTGCTTTGCGCGACACCACCAGCAACGCAGCCACGGCGACGTAAAGCCCCGGGGCCGCGGGCATGAAGTAGTGGTCGCGGTAGACCGGCTTCATGCTCCAAGACACCAACAAGCCTAGAACCAAAGGCCCCAAGGCCCAGCCCGCCAGCAGGCCCCACGATCGTTCGCGTTCCCACCACCCCGCGACCACGTGTCGACGCAGATCACCCACCCACCGACGCAGGCCCCACAACCCCGCAAACCCGCCATGGCCGTGGCGCAGCGGCCCGCCGCGCAGCACCGTGCCCAGGGCCCCAACGGCCACCAGTCCCGACGCGAGCGCTATGGCCCCGGGCCCCACATGCTGCACCCCCAGCACCAAAAAGTTAAACGGCCCACGCAGCAGCGCGTACCACGGCGGGGAAACCAGCCAGGGCACGCGGTCTCCGCCCACGGCGGTGGCCGGCGGCGCGTTGCGCACCACTTCCACCACCGGCAAGACCAGCCAAGGCACCGCCAAAGCCACAATGGCGATCTGGCCGCCCCAAAACCGCGCTTTCTGCCGGTACCGCAAGCCCCCACGCACGGTCATGACCCCCATCACTGCCGCCACCGCCACAAGGGTGAACAGCGCCATGGGCTGGGTGTAAAAAAGCAGCGTGGACACCACCACATAGCCCACCCAATCGCGCGGCCGCCCCCCCGCGTCGCCGCCCTCGCCCACGCCCAGGGCACGCAGCAGCATCCACACACTGGTGACCCCCAGCAAGACCATCAGTGCGTAATAGCGATGCAGCTGAGCGAACTCGATCTGGAACGGCGCAATCGCCATCAGCACCGCCGCCAAGATGCCCACACGCCCGTCAAACAGCCGCTGGCCGGCCAGAAAGACCATCGGAACCGCCGCGGCGCTGAAGATCGCCGAAGGCAGCCGCAGGGCCAGCAACGAACCCCCAAAGACCTGGGTCCAGCACCACATCAAGGCCGGATACAAAGGCGGCCGCCCCACGGTGAACTGCTGCCAAAGACCACCGATGTCTTCGGTCGCCAATCGGGCCTGAATCAACTCGTAATAGCCCAGCCCCCCGTCGCCCAAGCCCAGCAGCCGAAGCGCCAAGCCCAAGGCCGTGACCATCACCACGAGGATGACGGCGTGCCCCCCAGTCGGTTCGCGTCGGTCTTGAATTTTCATGGTTAGACACCCGTAGCCGATGGATCCTGCATCGAGCGTAGCCGCGCTTTGCCGCTCCCGCCTCTATTTTCAACCGCACGGCCCACCGGCCTGGCTCAATCCAAGGGGGCCAGCGTATTCTCGGACGACCCAAACCGCGATACAGAGCTCACACGCCCAGTTCTTAAGCCCAAGAACGATCCAGCCGATGCGCGATGAACAACACCGGCAAGACCTGGACCGCTGTGGTCTGGACCGCTGGTTGCTGGAGGTGTGACGCTTTGAAGAGGCTTTTCTCTGACCCTGAACCGCAGCCTGACTTGGCCCAAGGCGTTCCGGGCGTGGTGTGGCACGGCGGCGACAAGACCTCCCCGCGTTCATCGGCCCCGGCACCACGCTCGGTCGAGCAGATACCAACCCAAGAAGACGAATCTTTCGCACTCTACGTCGGCATCGTGGCCGCGGTGGCACTGTTTCTGCGACTCATCGTGCTGGGCATGGGACCCGCGACCGACGTGCAGGCGTCTTATACGCCCGCCACACCGATCGAGATGCAGCTGGCTCAAAATCTGGCCGACGATTTCCGCTATGGCGTAACCGCCTACCCCGAAGGCAGCCGCTACGCCACGATCGAAGCCTTTCGGTCCGAGCGTGGCGAACGCCGCCCGCTCGATGGATCCAACCTATACCCCGACGCCTACCACGCCCCGGGATACCCCGCGGTGCTGGCGGCCTTCATCAAAACCGGGCTGGACCTACGTCTGCTGCTTTTATTGCAGTGCCTGATTGCCGTGGGCACAACCCTGGTGGCGTACTGCGTGGGGCTACAATTTTTGGGCCGCAAAGCCCCGGCACTCTTGGTCGCGGGCTTGACTGCTTTGCACCCGGCGCTGATCATCGCGCCTTCAGCGCTGAGCGGCGGGGTAATCGCCGTTGCCCTGCTGATGCTGGGCCTCTGGGCGTTGTCCGAACGCGAAGACTCTCACCCCTTGCTCGCTTCGGCCGGTGGTCTCTCGCTGGGCGTGTCCTCACTCTTCAACCCCTTGCTGCTGTGGGCCACACCACTCGTGGCCCTGTGGCTGATGCTCAGTGGACGCCGGCTGCAATCGCTGGCCGTTGCCGGAGCCATGACACTGGGAGCCGTAGCCCCCCCGGCGCTGTGGGTGTATCGCAACACCAGCGTGAACATGGGCACCACACTCACCCAGGCCCCGACGGTCGAACGATACCTGGGCGTGCTGGGCGACCTCGAAGCACCGACGACCCATTCAAAGAACCGCGACACGGCGCTGCTCGAACGCCTGCCCAAAACCGCCGCATTCGGAACGGATTCTGAGGCAATCACCCTCTTTGACCACATGGGCAGCGAAACGAAGCAGGTGCTGCGCAAACAAACCAATGCCTACCTGCGGTTGAGCGGCGACCGCGCCTTGCGCACGCTGGTGGGGCACTCGGGCCAAGCCGCCTTCAACCGGCTGAAACTCAATTACACCCCCAGCGGACGCACCTCGATGTGGCTGGGCGAAACAACGCCCGATACGGATGCCCCACCGGCTTCCGAAACACCGGGCGCCGCCCAAATCGCATCGGGCTGGGTGATGGCAAACTTTTTACTGCTGGGCGGCGCCGTGTTCGGTGCCGTCGCCATGCTGCTTCGCCACCGCATCCATCAAGTCATGCTGCTGGCGGCACTGGGCCTGACGATCACCGCCGGCTGCATCACCGCACCCAGCGAATCCGACCGCCTTCCAGCCTTTGCCCTGCAAATGTTGATCATCGGCGGCATGCTCAGCCCGCAACGCATCCGCATGTCGCGTCGCGAGAAGAAATCGCAGCGCTCCCAAGCTTTGCTCTTTCAACGCATCAGTTCCGCCCCGGGCCCCGGCGGACCGCTGGCACCGATCAAGCCCCTGGGGGGTGCTAAAGATTCAACGCTGGCTCCGCCGGCTCCGATTCCCGCCCCCCCCACGGGCACCGGGCAACAGGCCATCCACCCCATGCTCCGCGGTGGCACGTCCGAGATGAATGGCTCGCCTCCAGGGCCGGGCCGGTTGATCTGACGCGATTCGCCAAAAACATCGTTCACACACAATGGAAGACCACGGTTATCGGTTCCCGCGCAGCGCGGGGCCGTCCCCGCGTGCTGCGTCCGGGAACCCCCACAGCACCGGGGGTCAAGCCGCCGGACTCAGCGGTCGATACCGCGAGGGTTGGTTCGCACCGTCTGTGACGGTCATGCCGTCCACGCCCGTTCTTCCCTCTTGTGTTTAGGTCACCGTCGATGTCCACGCCTCGCCCCACCGCCCCGCGTCTCACCATCATCATCCCCAACCTGAACCAGGGGCCCTACCTCGAGCGGGCCATCTGCTCGGTGCTCGACCAGGGTTATGACAACCTCGAACTCATTGTCATGGACGGCGGGTCCACCGACAACAGCCTCCAGATCATCACGACCTACGAAGACGACCTAGCCCACTGGCAGAGCACCTGGGACTCGGGTCCGGCCGAAGCCATCAACACCGCGATCAGTTGGGCCACGGGCGAAGTGATCGGTATCCTCGACGCCGACGACATCTACCTGCCTTGCGCCCTGCACGACGTGGCCAAGACCATGGGCCAGGCCAACTGGGGCATCGGCCACGCCCACCGCATCGACGCCGACGACCACGTGCTGGGCGAACTGCGGGCCGACGCCCCCCAGAGCCTCGCCCGGCAGCTGCTGCGCGACGAAGCGCCCGCCTGCGGGTCCGCCACGTTCTACAAAGCCTCGCTGCTGAAAACCGCCGGCGGCTTCGACAGCCAGCTGCGTCTGGGCTACCGCTTTGAAATGCACTGCCGCCTGCAAGCCGCCGGCGAAACGCCCACGATTATCCCCGCCCGCATCGCGGCCGTGCGCGACCACGAAGAAAGCCTCACCGCCGTGCAAGGCGTCGCCTGCGGCCGCGAATTCGTGGACGCCGCCGAGCGTCACGCCAGCCAGCTGCCCCCCGCCCAGCGTTACGTGCTGTGGCGTAACTGCGATGAACGCCGCCGCATCTACGCCGCGGCCGACCGCGAATCGCGCGACGACGCAGACCGCCGGGCCCTGTGGCAGCAGCTGCTCCGTCGTCCGTGGTGGCTCAGCCGTGACGATTACCGCAACAAGGTGCTTGCCGCCATCGGCCAGCCTGCCAGCGCGGGCGACGAGGCCGACTCCAGCCGCCGCGCGGCATAAGCACCTCGTGCCCCCCGCCGCCACGGCGGGGCTGGGACAACCGACCCCTCAAACGAAAACGGCCCCGGGCGTTCTGCCCGGGGCCGTTTTCGTTTGTTTGTCTGTGTTTCACGAAGCCTGCACGACCCGCTACTCCAGCATGTCTTCGCCGTCGACGAAGCCCACCAATTTGCGGCTGCGCACCGGGTGCTGCAGCTTGCGGATGGCCTTGGCCTCAACCTGCCGCACGCGCTCGCGGGTGACCTTGAAGATCCGCCCCACTTCTTCAAGCGTGTAGGTGTAGCCGTCGCCGATGCCGTACCGCAGCTTGATGATCTCGCGTTCGCGGTAGGTCAGCGTCTTGAGCACCTGCTCGATGCGCTGACGCAGCATGTCGCTGGTCGCGGCGCTGGCGGGGTTGGCGGCGCTCTGGTCTTCGATGAAGTCACCGAAGTACGAGTCTTCGCTCTCGCCCACCGGGCGGTCCAAGCTAATGGGGTGCCGGCTGATCTTCATCACCCGCCGGGCCTCGACCACGGGCATGCTCGCGGCTTCGGCGATTTCCTCGATGGTCGGCTCGCGGCCCAGGTCCTGCAGCAAGTTCTTGGCGATGTTGCGCAGCTTGCTCATCGTCTCGATCATGTGGACCGGGATACGGATGGTCCGCGCGTGGTCCGCGATCGCCCGCGTGATGGCCTGGCGGATCCACCAGGTGGCGTAGGTACTGAACTTATAGCCACGCTTGTACTCGTACTTGTCCACCGCACGCATGAGCCCGGTGTTGCCTTCCTGAATGATGTCCAAGAAGCTCAACCCGCGGTTGCGGTACTTCTTCGCGATCGACACCACCAGCCGCAGGTTGCCGCCGCTCAGGTCGCGCTTGGCCTCCTCGTACTCGTCGAAGATCGTGGTCACATTGGCCACCATCTGCTTGAGTTCTTCGGGTTCGGCCAGCACCAGGCTTCGCAGGCCCGCAAGCTCTTCACCCATGACCATGACGTCTTCGGGGTCGTAACGATCGGGGAAGTCCTTGGCCTTGGCCAGGTTCTTCTGCAGGTCCTGCATCTTCTTCACGATCGAACGCAGCTTTTTGAGCATGGGCTGCACCTTGCTGGTGCGCAGGCTCAGCTCTTCGACCAGGGTGGTCATCTTGCGGCGACGCACTTTCATGACCTCGGCCACACGCTCAGCCTCGGCCTTGCTGGGCCGCGCCGTTTCTTCCAACGTCTCCCATTCAGTGCGGTTGAGATCCAGCAGCCGCTTGATGGTCTTGAGGTTGTTGGGGATCCGGGCCGCGATTTTCTGCTTCGCGTCTTCTTCGGCGGTGCTGATCTTCATCGTGCGGTCAAAAGGCAGATCGCCTTCGTGCACCATTTCCAGCGTTTCCACGCAGGTCTTGATCGAGTAGTCGTTCTGCAGCACCAGGCGGCGGAAGAGATACCGGCAGGTCTCGATCTTCTTGGCCAGGCGGATCTCTTCGTCACGGGTCAGCAGGCTGATCTCACCCATCTGAGTGAGATACATACGCACCGGGTCGTCGATCCGCTTGTGACCCGATTCGTTGAGCGCCTTGGCGATCTCGGCCTTGGCCTGCTCTTTGGTCAGCAGGTCGGCGGCTTCGACTTCCTCCTCGGTCTTGCTGGCTTCTTCTTCCTCGGCCTTGGCCGCGGCGGTGGGCTTGATCTTCGCGATCGGGTCCACCACCTTGCCGATGGCCGTGCCCGCGGCCACGCGGTTCTTGGGCCGGGCGGGCGCGGGGATGTGCTTGGGGTCTACCAAGGTGATGTCCAAGCCCGCGAAATGCACCAGCATCTCGTCAAGCTTGAAGGGATCGACGTAGCCGTCGGGCAGCAGCGCGATCAGCTGGTCAATGCTGATGATGCCGTGGCGTTTACCGGATTCAATTAGTTCAATCACGGCGGGATGGATCGGGTCAAGCATCAAAACGGTCGGCTCCGTGTTTCGGGCAAAGTGCGGGTGGGGATGGGGACCCTTTAAAGGTCCCGCGGGGTGGCAGCGGCGGATGAAGCGGCTGCGGTCTAACGGCGGGGGCGAGGCATGCGGGCGGGCGAGGGGTTGTTGCGTCGGTGCTCGGCCAATTGTTGGGCCAGGCGGACCGGGTCGATCTCGGCTCCTGCGGCCCCCGCTTCTTGCGAGGTTCCAGCGTTTAGGGCTCGGCGGTCTTCTTCATATTGTTTCTCGCGTCGACGAAGCACAATGGCTTGCAGCGCGACGTTCCAAATTTCATCTAGGTCTGCGGGTGGAAGGTCTGCGGGCGGGAGTACAGCGGAGGGTTCAGGCGGGGTGTTCGAGGCAGGGGTTTCAGACGATGCAACAGGCGTGGTCTGAGAGTCGGGCAGTTCAAGAACCGCCTGAGCCAACACGGCCGACAGACGCATCTCTCCCTCGGCGGCCAAATCCGTCAGCATGCCGGCGGGGGTCAAGCCGCCGCCCTCTGCCAGCGCGTCGTACACGCGCTGGTAAAGGCGGCCAAGGTCGGTATCTACAAAGTCGCCCGGCGCAAGGGCCTCATCAAGGCCGCGGCCATCGTCCAGGGTCGTCGCAAACAAGCCGTTGTAGCGCACCAACCCGGCGATGAACCGCCGTTCGGCGATCCGTTCCTTCTTCAGTTTAGACCCGGAAACTGAACCTGCAATGTCGGAATGAACATAATTTTCTTCATTATCACCACTGTCAATGGGTTCGCTATCGGGCCCCCAAGGGGTTCCATAATCGGTAGGAGGCTCCTCAGGGGCCGGCGAATGAACCACCTTCCGAGAAGAACGTGGACTACGTTCACGCAGAATCGCATCCACCTCGTCTTCGCTGACCTTCAACAACTCGGCCAGCCGCCCCACCACCAGCGATCGCCGCAGCCGCCCGGTCCGGGCCAGTCCCAGATCCACCACCTGATTCAAAAACGCCTCGGCCACCCGCTGACGCCCCGTCAGGGTGTCCTGAGCATCCATTTTGGCCGCCGTACGGCGGTGGGCGAACTCCAGGGCGTCCGCCGCCTCGGAAATCACCACGTTCCAGGCCTCCAGGCCCTGCTCGGCCAGCAGTTCGTCAGGGTCTTTGCCCCCGGGCAGCACCGCCATCGAAACGTCCAGATCGCCGGTTAAAAAAACCTCGACCGCCCGATCCGCGGCCTTTTGGCCCGCGGCATCGCCGTCCATCACCAGCACCACGTGCTCGCAGTACCGCCGCAGCGCCCGCACGTGCTCGCCGGTCAGGGCCGTGCCCAAAGCCGCCACCACGTTGGTCGCCCCGGCCTGGTGGCAGGCGATCACGTCGGTGTAACCCTCGACGATCACCGCGGTTTTGGAGTCAATAATGGGCTTTTTAGCCGCGTGCAGCCCGTACAGCGTGGCCGACTTGTTGAACAGCGGCGTTTCAGGCGAGTTGAGGTACTTCGGATCATCCTCGTCGCTTAACACCCGGCCACCAAAAGCAATGGGCCTGCCCAGCGCGTCCAAAATGGGGAACACCAGCCGGTGACGCAGAAAATCAAAGTGCCCGCCGCCCTGCTTACGGGCCTTGATCACCTGAGCCAGCTCAAAATCGGCCTTGTTCCAGCCCTTGGCGTCGATGGTTTTCACCAGCCCGTCCCAGCCTTCGGGCGCGTAGCCCAGCTCAAAGGCCTCGATCATCTCCGCGGTCACCCCGCGGCGGTCCAGATAGGCCCGGGCCTGGGCCCCGTGGGTTGGGTGCCCCAGCAGCATGCGGAAAAAAGCATGGGTCTTGCCGTTCACGTCGGCGATGCGCTTGCGTTCGCTTGGTTTTTCCGGGTCTTGCGCCGCCCCACCGCCGCCCGCGGGCTTAAACGGTGTGAGCTCGATCCCCGCACGCTGGGCCAAGGCCTTGAGCGCCTCAATGAAATCCATCTTGTGGAAGTTCATCATCCAATCGAAAGCCGATCCCCCGGTCCCGCAAGGAAAACACCAGTAGATCTGCTTTTCAGGCACCACCCGCATCGACGGCTTGCTGTCGTCGTGAAACGGGCACTTGCCCACCCAGTCGCGCCCCTTGGGCTGAAGCGGGATATCGCTGCCGATCAAATCCACCAAATCGGTGGCTTCCAGCACGCGGTCACGGTCGTTATTGGATTCAAACGCCATCACCCGGGCTCCTACAGCCGATTCATCGCCCACGCCAACGCAAACAGGCCCGCTCAAAGCGGGCCGTCGGCCGTGACGTCAATCCATGGTGTCCGCGCGTCCGTGCGCCACCCGTTTAAACCGCAAAAAAAGCGGCTCATGCCCCGTCAGCCCGGCCCATGGCCAGGCCAACGCGATCACGCGTCGGGGTTGTAGGCGTACTTACGCTTGAGAGGCTTGACCACCATGCCGTTGCGGATGGCCTTGGCGGCCACTTTGATGCGCTTCACGCTGCCGTTTTCCTGCAAGGCGTTAACCGTTTGCAGGTTGGGCTTGAACGTCCGCTTGGTCTTGCCGGTGATCTTGGTACCCACACCACCGAGGTACTTCTTCTTACCGCGGAGGGTGTATTTGAAGCCGGTGGAGGTCCGGCGGCCGGTCAGTTCACAAACACGTGGCATAGCGGGGCTTTCTGTTCGAAGGGGCGATCGCTGGGGCGAGCCTCGTAAGGTAGTCGGGAACGCCTTCGCCATCAACCTCCATGCGGAAATTGTATTCATGAGCGTTGAGATCTCCTACCGCGACTGGCTCAACCTGTCTCACCCACAACGCCTCGAGACTCACCAGAGCTGGCGCGTCTACCGCGGAGAGGGCGAAGCGATCGTGCAAGAGGCCGCCGACCGCCTTCAATCGACGGATAGCCGTATCCACCAGACCCGTTTCGGGCCATATCACGGCGGTGAATGGGTGATTTACGCCGTGGTGGACAATCACGAGATCGAGGATTGCCGGGGCATATTTGATTATGGCAAGTATTTTCAAGGGTTTAGGGTGTTTTTCGAAACCAACCAAGGGTTTCTGCCCTCGCCTGAGAACATCACCTGGCCCGACCCGGACTGGTCGCGCGGCCACTACCGGCCGGAAAACCTCTGAACGCCCCGAACGCCATCAAGCACTCCCCAGCCCTCCCTCCGCCGTATGCCTAAGCCCCGGCACCTGACGCTCAACCAGTGCCGTCGACTGGCGATCCACGCCTCCGGGCTGCTGGACGCCCGTCGGGGGCGAAACGAGTCTCCTGCATCTCGGATCGTCCGCTGCGTTCGCCGACTAGGGGGTGCTTCAGATCGACGCGGTGAATGCACTGGCCCGCGCCACCACCTGACGCTGATCAGCCGGCGGGGCATCGACCCCGCCGAAGCGCTGACGGCCGCCACCCGCGAGCGGGCAAGGGCATTTACAACGGGCTGAACACGTTCCGCAAGAATCGCCGCGCCCTCGTGGACACGGTATTCAACGAGATCCGCGACCGCGGGCCGCGCACCGTCACCGAGCTATCGACCGCCGCGCCACGCCGCGGCTCGATGACGTCCGCGTCGAACGGCGTGGCACGCTTGCCTCGCGCCTGCGGGCGGGGGTCAACCGCTAGCATGCCCTAGCGCGGCGGGCGGGTCAGCCGGCGCTGGGCGGATCCGCGATCCTCAACCCCGTTGGCGACCTCCACCGCCCAAACCCCGCGACAACTACACTCAGCGTCCCGCCGTGCACCCAGCACGGTTCACGCCCCCTTCCCCGAGCCGCCCCATCGAGACCGGACAACGCGAACATCTTGCCGTCGATCAGGAACGCGCCGTACTGGTGGCCTGCCTGATCCCGGACATGGAGGTCAACCCCCACGACCCGCTGGACGAGCTGCGCTCGCTGGCCAAGACCGCCGGGGCCCTGCCTGTGGCCGAGATGCTGCAAAAAAGGCAGAAGCCCTCGGTCAAGAGCTTCATCGGCAAGGGCAAGGTCGTTGAACTGGCCGAACTGGTGAAGCTGCACGACGCCCAGTGCGTCATCTTTGAAAACGACCTGAGCCCCTCGCAGATCCGCAACATCGAAAAAGTGTGCGAGGTCAAGATCCTGGACCGCTCGGAATTGATCCTGGACATCTTCGCGGCCCGCGCCCAAACCGTCGAGGCCCGGCTGCAGGTCGAGGTCGCCCAGCTGGAATACACCTACCCGCGCCTGCGGGCCATGTGGACCCACCTTGAACGCATCGCCGGCGGCGCCCCGGCGGGCATCGGCACCCGCGGCCCAGGTGAGCAGCAACTCGAAATCGACCGCCGCATTGTGCAACGCAAAAAAAGCCTGCTGCGCAAAGAAATCGACAACCTGCAAGAACGCAAAACCCGCGAGGTCGAGGCCCGCAACAAGGGCCACTTCACCGTGGGCATTGTCGGCTACACCAACGC
>JALZVY010000090.1 GCA_023300125.1 Phycisphaera sp. | reverse complement strand
CGGGCCAAGCCCGTGCGCACCAGCTCGGTGGAAAGATCCTTGCCGTCGGCGGTTTCGACGAAGGCGTAGACGCGTTTGTAACGGGCGTCGCCGCGGCCGTCGGCGAAGGTGGTGTACACGGTGAAGGGCTGCTCAAGCAGCTTGGCGATGGCTTGACCCGCCAGGGCGCCGTGCTCGGTGGCGAGCTTGATGGAGGCTTTCGGGCTGCCGCCGTAGGCCGAGATGCCGAAGTAGCGGCGCTGGGCACGTAGGCGCCGGGCGTCGGTTTCATCGGTGAGGTGCCACTCGATGCAATCGGCGCCGTAGAGCCGCACCGTGTGCTGCTCACCGTCGGGGGCCTCAATCCGGAAGCTGTCGCCGTCGGCCCAGTCGGTGGGGATCAGACGGACTTGTTCAAGGCGTTGAAGATCCGCCGCCCGGCAAGGGGTGGCGAGCAGCAACAGCAGCAGCGCGAAAAGAGAGAAGGTTCTGGTCACGTGGACCATTGAAACAGAAATCGGGTTCTTGGCCACCGGTGGTGCGAGACGCCTTCTATGACGCTGGATGCAGGCCGGGTGCGAGGCTGAGCGTCAAAAGAATTGAACGCGCGCGTTGGCGTTGAGCTGCACGGCGCGGGTGGTGCGGTGGGCTTTGGTTGGATTCGGCCTCGGGCGGGGTGACTTCTTAGACCGGCTCGGGCGGCCGTTGGTGGACGGGCACGACGGCCACGGTGTGGGGGGGACACGTGATCCGTGAGGTCGGGGCCAACGAGCAGTGCGCGGTGAAGCGCGGCGCTACCCGCGGGGGCGGCCGAAGTGACGGCGTCGGGGTGGGCTGGGGCCTTAGCGCGTGGGTGTGGCGGACGGGCGGGATTGATACCAGGCCCAGAGGGCGTCGAGGCCGGCTTCGACTGAGGTTTGGGGGGCGTAGCCCAGCAGCCGTTTGGCTTTGTCGGTGTTGGCGTAGGTGACCGCGGGCTCGCTGTCGGGCGCTGGGGGGGTGTCGAGGTTGGCGTTTTTGCCGATGCGGGCTTCGAGCAGCTTGACGAAGTCGGCCATGAGCACCGGCTCGCCGCGGCCCAGGTTGATGATTTCGTAGCCAAGGGGCGTGCGCAGCGCCGCGTCGATGCCTGAGGCGATGTCGTCGACGTAGGTCCAGTCGCGTTTCATCTGCCCGGCGTCGAAGAGGGTGATTTTTTCACCGCGGGCGATCTTGTCGGTGATCATGAAGGGCATCATGTCGGGCCGGGCCCGGGGGCCGTAGACGCTGAAGAAGCGCAGGGCCGTGAAGTTCATGCCGTGCAGGTGGTGGTAGGTGTGGCCGAGCATTTCGCCGGCCCGCTTGGTGGCGGGGTAGGCGCTCAGGGGCCGGTCGCAGGGGTCGTCTTCGACAAAGGGCAGGCGTGGGGTGTGGCCGTACACGCTGGAGGTGCTGGCGAAGACCACGTGCGGGCAGCCCAGGGTGCGGGCGGCTTCGAGCACGTTGACGGTGCCGGTGATGTTGACTTGGTTGTAGAGCGGGGCGCGGCCTATGGCGTAGCGCACGTTGGCCATGGCCGCGAGGTGGGCGATGGCCCAGGGGTGGTGGGCGGCGATGACGTCGTGGATGCCTTGGGCGTCGCGGATGTCGGCTTCGACCAGGGTGAATTCGTCGTGGGCCTGCATGGCGGCGACGTTGGCCCGCTTTTGGCCTATGTCGTAGTAGTCGTTGAAGTTGTCGATGCCCACGACGCGATCGCCGGCGGCGAGCAGCCGTTCACACAGGTGCGAGCCGATCAGGCCCGCGCAGCCGGTCACCAGGAAGGTTGTCCCCATGGGGTAGACCATCGGCGATCGGTGGGAGGCGCCGCCAGCGGGGGCTGTTGCGCAATCCCAGTCCCGAATCCCCAACCCCCAACCCCGGCCGCGACGCGGCCCCCCTACTGCCCCGCGACGCGGGGGCGTTTGGCCCGGGGGTTGTCGCGGCGCTGGCCTTCGCGGTAGCGGCCGAAGACGCCTTGGTTGCTGCGTCGGATGTGGGCGATCAGCCCCAGCACGCAGGCGTCGTGGGGGTAGGCGTCTTCGAGGTCTTCGAGCACGGTGGTGGTGCGGCCGGCTTTGCCCGCGGCGCTGCGGCGGTAGAGCCGTTTCCAGGCGTCTTTGAGGTTGCTGATGGTTTCTTTGCTGAATCCGCGGCGGGTGAGCCCGGTGCTGTTGACGCCGCGCACGGCCGAGGGGGAGCCTTCGGTGATCATGAACGGGGGGGGGTCTTGCAGCACACGGGTGAAGCCCCCGATGAAGGCGTGCTGGCCCAGGGTGACAAAGTGGTGGACCGCGGATCCGCCGCCGAGCACGACGTGGTCTTCGATGCACACGTGGCCGGCCAACTGAACGGTGTTAGCGATGATGCAGTGGTTGGCGATGATGCAGTCGTGGCCCATGTGGGCGTAGGCCATGATCAGGTTGTGGTCGCCGACTTTGGT
The DNA here is from genome assembly GCA_023300125.1 of Phycisphaera sp. Taxonomy (GTDB): domain Bacteria; phylum Planctomycetota; class Phycisphaerae; order Phycisphaerales; family Phycisphaeraceae; genus Algisphaera. The sequence continues at coordinate 37,629 of JALZVY010000090.1, read as the reverse complement.
GATGCCGTGGTCGTTGGCGGTGCCCTTGTGGATGGTCACGCACTCGCGGAACTCGTTGTGCGATCCGATGATGACTTGGGAGTCTTCGCCTTGGAATTTGAGGTCTTGGGGGTCGCCGCCGATCACGGCGCCCGGCCAGAGGATGTTGTTTTCGCCCAGGGTGGTGCGGCCCATCACGGTGACGTTGGAGATCAGCCGCGTGCCGGGGCCCAAGGTGACCTTGGGCCCGACGTGGCAGAAGGGGCCGATCTTGACGTCGTCCGCGAGGGTGGCTTGGGGATCGACTGCAGCAAGGGGGGAGATTTCGGCCATAGCCTATTTATCGGGCACAGATCTAGGTTCGGCCCACTTTCGCGGGCGGCAGGCATCCGGCGTTCCCCGAGGGTGGTAGGTGGGGGCGGCGGAGCAAACCGGGGTTAGGTCAAAACGTGACACCACAGTTTAGTTGATGGCGGCGACGAAACGGGTTTAGGGGCGCGGGCTGCGGGGCGAACAGGGGGTGCCTACGGGCCTTTTTGCGGATGGAGTGAACAGGGTTAACCCTTACTTCGCTGCCAGCTTGAGCGGGTGGGGTTGCGTTTTTGGGTCGGGCTGGATCCATCCGCAGGCTTCGGAAGGCAGACGACACGCAAGGCATGGCAAAGCCTCCGGCACGCGTCCAGCCTCCGGCACGCGGACAGTCGGCCGCGCGCCGGAGGCTGGACGCAGGTTCGAGGGCGGGCTTGCGTGACGGGGGTGGCGCCGGGCCGGCGGCCTTTTTGTCGCTGCCGCGTGTTGCGCTTCAGATCTGAATCCGCGACTAAAAAAGCGTGCGTGGCTCGTTAGAACCACTCACGCTTGAGTGTTTTGATCGGTGGCGATTCGATTGAATCAGGCCTTGCGGCGACGGCCGATCATGGCCAGCGAGCCGAGGCCGATGAGGGCCATGGACGCGGGTTCGGGGACGACAGAGAAATTCGCCGCGACGCCATTCACGGCCAAGGATCCGCCCGCAAAACCGATTTCCAACGAACTCACCGGTGCGAATGCAACCAGTTCAGCCGGATTCCCCGAGTTGATGGAGTTGCCCGCCGCTACGGGGGCGAAGGCTTCACCACCGTTGACCGTGGCTAGGTCATTGGTGCCGTCGGTGGACCCGAGGTAGACGCCGGAGAAACCGTCGAACTGGAAGACATCGTCGCCGCTCACGTTGGTGAGGACCACGTCGGAAAAGGTGAGCGAGGTGGCCGAACCAATGGCTCCAACGCCGCCCCGACCGATCACCGCGTCGTCGCCATCAGTGACGGTCACCGCAACGGTGAACGTTCCGGAAACGGCGACGCCGTCTTCGTCAATGCCGCTGAGGGTGAACGGGGTGAAGGTTCCGCGGCCGTTGGCCAGACCGCCATCCTCCACAACGTCGATGCCGGTCGAAATGATGGCGGAGCCGGCTCCACCCGCGGAGGTGAAGGAGGTGCCGCTGGGCTGGTCCGTATTTTCGTTGGGGCTGCCGTTAAAGGTGGCGTTGGGGACCAAGTTGATGACCACGGTCTGTGCTTGCGCACCAAAGGCAGTCGATGCGGCCAACAAGGCATAAGCGGTGAGACATTTGTTGTTCATAACGTGCATTCTCCATCAGAGAGGTAAAAACGTAGGAATTACGATTCCCACATAAAAGAAGGGCTGGTTCACGGGCTGACGGCTTGCGTCAAGGGGAAAAGGAGTCGGGAGGCCTGGGCGGGCCGGGATTCAAAAACGCGTACGGAATACGGCCTGTGGCCATTGGCTTTTTGTGCCGCCCAATTCGGGGCCGCTCCTATCACCAGTGACTATAGATCATGCCCGAGCTTCAGGGAATAAAATCGGGGAAAATAACGGGAAATGCAAAGATATTTCCCGAGAAACAAACAGATATGTAAGCATCTATTTTTAAGCGACTTAAATTTTTAAATGCGATATCCAACGGGTGGCGAGCCCGAAAAACGTGATTCTGGGCTGCGTTTCGCCTCGTTTTTGAGGCACGGTCCCGGCGATGTCACCTCTTGGTGAAGATCGTTTAGCGTCCCGGTGATCGGGACGTCGGGTCCGGCCGGGGTCACTTTGTAAACGCGGGCGACGGCCTCTGGGCCCGTGCCCGTCTCGGCGGCGCTGGGGGTGTTTTTCGGCCGACGCCGGTTCAGGCCGAGAGCTTGCGGGGGCCTTGCCCGGTGGTCTTTTCGTAGGTTCCGTCGCCGGTCTTCACGTATTTCGTGAAGCCGTTGGCGGCCAGGCCGCGGTCGCTCAGGCGCTGGCGGTCGCGGGACTCGGACCACTGTCCGCCGATGTGGGGCGCTTGCACCACGCGGCGGACGGGCTGGCCGGTCTCGGGGTGGTGGGTGAGCGCGGGCTCGGACATCCGCTGGGTGACTTCGAAGATTTCGCCCGGGCGGTTGTCCGGTAACTCGACTTGATAGACGTAGGTGGGCATCACGGGTTCCGTGGGAAAGCGGTCGGGCGTGGCGGCCACACGGCGGTGGCCGGGATCACACTGCGGGATCGATGAACCGGTCTATCGGGTGTTGGGGCGGCGGTCTCGCCACCGAATGATTGGGCGGCGCAGCGTCTATTCCGCGTCGTCATCGACCATCATGAATTTGACTTGGGCTTCGGCGGCGAGTTCTTCGGCGACGTAGGCCCGGCAGTGCATGTGGGCGATGCGGCTGCGGATCTTGACGGCTTCGGCGATGAGCATGAGCTGGTCGCCGGGGGTGACCGGGCGTCGCAGCTTCACGCGGTCGAGGCTGAGCAGCACGGGGATCTTGCCGACTTGTTCGAGGCTTTGGCCGATGAGCACGCCCGAGAGCTGGGCCATGGCTTCGACCACGAGCACGCCGGGCATGATGGGGGTGCTGGGGTAGTGGCCTTGGAAGAAAGGCTCGTTGATGGTGACGTTTTTGACGCCCACGGCGCGCTGGTCTTGCACGATCTCGACCACGCGGTCGACCAGCAGCATGGGGTAGCGGTGGGGCATCATGCGAAAGAGCTTGCGCACGTCGAGCACCGAGTGGTGGTGGGCGAGGTTTTTCAGCGTGGCGGCGGTGTGCTGCTTGAGCAGCTCGCGGGCCAGCCGGTGGTTCATCGGGTGGCCGGATTTGTAGGCGACGATGCGCCCTTTGATCGGGGCGCCCAGGAGATACAGGTCGCCGATGAGATCTAGGATTTTGTGGCGGACCGGTTCGTCGTCGAAGCGAAAGGCGTTGGTGCCCAAGGGCCCGTCGGCTCCGACGACCAGGGCGGTGTCGACGGTGAGGTGGGGAAACAATCCGGCTTGGCGTGCGGCTTCGGCTTCGGCTTCGAGCGAGAAGGTGCGCGAGGGGGCGATTTCGGTGAGGTAGTCCTCGGTGCCGCCGAGGTCGAAGGTGCGCAGCTGCCGGCCGATGACGGGGCTGACGCCGGTGTAGTCCAGCTCGTAAACGACTTGCATGCAGTCGTCGCTGGCGGGCAGCGCGGCGATCATGGCGTCGTCTTCGCGGATGACCACGGGGGTTTTAACTTCGAGGAAGCGTCTTTCGGCGTCTTGTGGCTCGCGGCCGGCTTTTTCGAGCGCTTCGTAAAACTGCAGCGAGCTGCCGTCCATGGCGGGCACTTCGGGGCCGTCGAGTTCGATGATGAGGTTGTCGATGGCGTGGGCGGCAACCGCCGAGAGGCAGTGCTCGCAGGTGTCGACGGTGGCTTCGCCGGCTTTGAGGGCGCTGCGGCGCGCTCGCTTGATGACGTTTTGGATCTGGGCGGGCACGGGGGCGCCGTCGAGGTCCATGCGTTTGAACACCACGCCGTGGTTGGCCGGGGCCGGCCGGAAGGTGATTGACGCGGGTTTGCCGAAGAACAGCCCGGGGCCGTGCAGGGTCTGGGGCTGCGAGATGGTGTGCTGCTGGATCATCGGTGGGCACAGACGGCGGTGGCGAGGGGACGAGGAGGCGAAGAGTGGTAACGCGGTGCTAGTCGGTTTCGATCTGACGCAGCAGCGGGCGGAATTTTTTGAGTAGCGCTGGCAGTTGCCGCACGGCCCCCAATTGGCGGAAGGCGTCTCGGTTGTCTTGGGCGGGGTAGCCCGACCACCGAACGCCCGGCGGCACGTCGCTGAGCACGGCGGAGGCGCCGCCGATTTGGGTGCCGGCGCCCACGGTGAGGTGGTCGGTGAAGCGGGTGGCTCCGCCGACTTGAACGCCGTCGCAGAGGGTGACTGACCCGCCCATGGCGGTGCAGCCTGAGATCATGACCATGCGTCCGATGCGGCAGTTGTGGCCGATCTGGCAGTGGTTGTCGATTTTGCTGCCGTCGCCCACGGTGGTGGCGCCGAACTTGCCGCGGTCGATTGCGGTGCTGGCGCCCAGTTCGACGTCGTCGCCCAAGATCACGTTGCCCAGATGCGGCACTTTGACGATCCGCGGGGTGGCGCCGGTGGTGTCGGCTCGGTAGCCAAAGCCGTCGGCGCCCAGGACGACGTGGGGTTCAAGCACGCAGCGCCGCCCCACCACGCAGCGTTCGCGGACCACAACGCAGGGCCAGAGTACGGATTCGTCGCCGATGACGGCGTCGTCGAGAATGGTGACATGGGCGTGTAGCACCACGCCGGCGCCCACTTGCGCTCGGGGGCCGATGACGCAAAACGGGCCGATGGTGGCGTCGGGGGACACCTGGGCGTCGTGGGCGATGACCGCGGTGGGGTGATGGCCCGGGGGCGGAGCCACTGGCGGCGGGGCCAGTCGCCCCAGCACGGCGGCCATGGCCAGGTCTGCGTCGTCCACAAGGATGAGGCTACGGCCTTGGCCGGGCTCAAGGCCTAGGTCTGAGCCGGCAACTGCGGCACTGGCGCGGCTGTCGGCCCAGTGGTTGGCGTGGGCTTGGTCGCCGATAAAGGTGAGCTCGCCAGGCGCTGCGTCTTGAATATGGGCCACGCCGGTTAGGGCCAGGCTGCCGTCGCCGGCAACACGGCCGCCAACCCAGTGGGCGACGTCGTCGGGGGTCAAGGGTGTTTGCACGTTTTTTGAGGGGGCAAGGGGCAAGCGTTCAGTGTTCAGCGGCCGGCGTAGTCGGTGTCGACGCGTTGCAGCACGGCGCCGGTGATGTCGGTGTTGGCGCCGGTGTAGATGACTTTGCGGGTTTGCATGACGGCTTCGAGGCGTTGCACGTTGACCGACAGCAGGTCGGGCAGGGGCTCGGCCATGACGACCAGGTCGTAGCCTTGCTCGGCGGCGACCGCGGCGGTGGCGTTGTTGATGGCGGTGTAGAGCTTGGCGAGCTGGCGGGCTCGGGTCAGCTGGTTGTCTTGCTGGGCGAGCTTGCCCCACACTTCGAGCTCCAGTTGTTTTTGGCGCACGAGGCGGGCTTTGTCTTGCCAGGCGCTGCCGCCGGGCTGCAGGGGGTCCATCTCGGCTTGCAGCCGCTGGATTTCTTGGGTGCGGGCGGTGTTTTCTTTGTTGAGTTCTTGGCTCTTGGTCGAGTTGTCCGCCAGCAGGCTGGCTTGCTGCTTGCACTCGCGAAGCACGCGGTTGAAGTCGACTGTGGCGGTGGCCGTGGCGGGGGCGGTGATGGCTCCCGACTGGCCCCGGGCCGCGGCGTAGAGCCCCAGGGTGAGGGTGGCAGAGAGGGCAAGGATGGCAAAACGCTGGTTCACGACGGGGCTCCCGGTGTTGAGGATGGGGCGAGGGTAGGCTTGCAAGATGGTGCGGCAAGCGCCGCGGCCTCAGTTTAGCTCCCGGTGAGCGGGGCTGGCGGATGTCGGGACAGCCCGGACCAGGCCCCTGGGTGCCCACATGGGGGTGTGAGCCGATAGGGTGCGGCGCAGGGCGGACCCACCGCGTGCGATGCCTGTTGAACGGATGGAAATGAGATGACCATGGCACGGAAGATTGGCGTAATGGGCTGCGGGGTGGTGGCGGACTATGGGCACTTGCCGGCGCTGGAGCGCACGCCGGGGGTGGAGGTGCAGGCCTTGTTTGACCCTGATGCGGCTGGGCGCGACGCGGCGGCCAAGCGTTTTGGGGTGCCGGTGGCCACGGGTGACCCAGAGGTCTTTTTTGCCGGGGTCGACGGGGCCGGGCTGGATGCGGTGCTGGTGGCCTCGTCGGCGCCCGCCCACGCGGAGAACGTGATGGCGTGCGCCGCCCGCGGGCTGCCGGTGCTGTGCGAAAAGCCCTTGGCGATGGATGACACTCAGGGCCTGGCGATGATCGACGCCATGGCGGCTGCCGGGGCGTCGCTGCATGTCGCGTTTTGTTACCGCTTTAGCGCCGCGGCGCTGGAGATCAAGCGGCTGGTGGAGGCCGGGGCGATCGGCGAAGTGGGGGCGCTGCGGCTGATCTACAACTGGGACTGCCACGGGCGTTACAACCACCGCGATCCGCAGCAGGGCGTGGCGCCTTACCGCGACGGGCGGATGCGCGAGGGCGGACCGATGGTGGATTGCGGGACCCATCAGATCGACTTGGCGGCGTGGTGGCTGGGCCGCCCGGTTCAGGCGTGGACCGGGCACGGGGCCTGGACCGACACGGATGCGGATTACCACTGCCCGGCACACATTTGGGCCCACCTGACCCACGCTCCGTCACCGGGCTCCGGGCCCCAGGGGCGGTGTGCCCATACGGCGGTGGAGATGAGCTACGGCTACGGGCACACCGCGTCTGAGGCGGACAGCTCGTTTAAGTACGAGTTGATCGGCTCCGAGGGTGTGATTGTCTATGACCGCAACCCGGGGCGCTTTGAGCTGCGCAACGCCTCGGGCATCACGCATCTGGGGTATCACCAAGAAAAAGACTTTGATGCGATGCATCAGGCCTGGGCCCGGCTGCTGGAAACCGGCGACCCGGGGCACTTGGCGACGGCTCAAGAGGCGTTAACCGCCACCCGGATTGCTCTGGATGTGACCGCTCAGGCCGCGTCGGCTGCGGGTTCCACCGGGTCGGGGTGAACCGCGATGACCTTGGGTTGGCCGGGCTGCGAGAGGTCGATTTCGCGCCGGCCCGGGGTGCCGTCCATTTTGAGGGCGACGACGATGGGCTGCACGTTGGCTCCGGGGACGCCGCGGAGGACCTGGGCGTCTCGGTCGTCTGAGAGCGCGACGCGTGTGCCCACGGGGAACATGGACATGGCGTCGAGTAGGCCTTTGGCGGCGGCGCGGTCGAACTTGCCGGCGCCGGTGTCGGTGAGGAGCACCTTCATCGCGTTGTGGCCGCTGTAGGCCTTGCGCCAGGGGCGGTCGGCGGTGAGGGCGGCGAAGGCGTCGGCCACGGCGATGACCTTGGCGGCGGGCGACACGAACATGGGGTTGCGGGCCCGGGGGTAGCCCCGGCCGTCGCGTCGCTCGTGAACTTGATAGGCCGCGTGTTTGACCTGTTGGCTGAGTCCACGCACCCCGCCGATGATTTGCAGGGTCAGCTCGGGGTGGGTTTGGACCATCTCGCGTTCGGACGTGGTGAGCAGGCCAGGTTTTTTGTGCACCGGGCGACGGAGCTTGGCCATGCCCAGGTCGTGCAGCAGCGCGGCCACGCCCGCGTCGGCCTGGGCTTCTTGGCTAAAGCCCACGTGCTGAGCGAGCACCATGCTGAGCATGCAGGTCTTGAGGGTGTGACGAAGCAGGTCGTTGCCGCCTTCGCGGCGTAGTTGGACCACCAGCGAGAGCAGCACGGCGTCGGCTTGCAAAAATTGGTCGAAGCCGGCCACCAAGTCGTACGCCGGCCCGGCGTCTTTGGCGCGCCCCTCGATCAGGTCCTGGGAGAAACCCTTGAAGATGGTTACGGCTTCTTGGTACGTGGCCGTGGCGGAGGGCAGGCGGTCAAAAATCTCATCGGCGCTGAGCTGGGGCACCGTGGTGGGCTTGTAGTTGAGCTCGGGCTCGGCACGGGTTTCGGTAGAGCCTGGGGCGTTTGTCGACTGAACGGTGCTCACGCCGCGTTGCAGCAGCTTGTCGACGAAGGTGCGGGTGACATTGACCCCGCCACGCAGCAATAACAGGCCGTCAGGACCGGTCAGGTCGTGCGGCAGAGGCTGGCCGATCGCCAGTGAGCGGACATCGATGTCGGTTGAATCCATAACAGGTGGGGCGGCTCGTAGGAGCCGCCCCACTGCTATCGTCCCCCGCTTCTGAGGGCGTGAGGGCTGGTTAAAGCTAGTGGGGGTTTACCCCACTTGAAGGTGGAGTTTTCCGATTAAACACCCCGTTTTAACCCTCGTTGATGGTTAGAGTTTTGATGGTGTCGCCCTGCTCCACGCTGTTCACCACGTCTTGGCCTTCCAGCACCTTCCCGAACACGCCGTGTTTGCCGTCCAGGTGGGGCGTGGCGAGGTGGGTGATGAAGAACTGGCTGCCGTTGGTGTTGGGGCCGGCGTTGGCCATGGACAGGATGCCCGGGCCGTCGTGGGGCTTGGCCAACGCGCTTTTTTCGTCGTCAAACTTGTACCCAGGGCCTCCACGGCCGTTTCCGTCGGGGCAGCCGCCTTGGATCATGAAGTCTGGGATGACCCGGTGAAACACCAGACCGTCGTAGAACCCCTCTTTGGCCAGTTTGATGAAGTTGCCGGCGGTGTCGGGGCAGTCGTTGGCAAAGAGTTCAACGCGGATGGTGCCGCGGCTGGTGTCGAAGGTGGCGGTGGTCAAGGGATTCTCCGGGGCTGAGGGTTCTGGCGGGAAAGGGGAGGGAAAGCTGAGTTTAGCGGGTGGGAGGGGGCAAGTCCGAAATGAGGAGCATGAATGTGCTTGGTCGGTGTCTGTGTGACGCGCCCTCATCGCTTGCGTGCGATGGGTCGCGCATTCGGAATGCTTACTTCACCCCGCTAACCTCCACCCCCACCACCCCGTCCAGGTTGGGGTAGGTCTTGTCTAAGAACGCGTTGCCGTCGAGCTGGATGCGCCGCTGTTGCTGGCTGGGGGTCTCGCCGTAGCCAGAAAAGAGCTGCTCCACCACGTCCATGCCCTGGACCACCTCGCCGAAGGGCGCGAAGCCCAGGTCGTCGAGGTAGCTGTTGTCGCTGAGGTTGACGAACACCTGGGTGGTGCGGGTGTTGGGCACCGCCGAGGCGGCGAAGCTGACGGTGCCGCGGCGGTTGCGCTCGCGCGCGGGTTCGTCGGGGAGCGTGGCGGTGCGCCACGCCGTGGCGATGTTGGGAAAGCCGTGAATCCCCCACTGGGCCACGAAACCGGGCACCACACGGTAGAAACGGTTGTTGTTGTAGAAGCCTGCGCGGGACAACTGGTAGAAGCGATCCGACGCGAGAGGGGCCCAACTGCGGTGGATCCGGAGCGTGAACGAGCCGCGGGTGGTGGTGAACTGCGCGTCGTAAACCGCCGGGCAGGGCACGTTGAACTGCGGGTCGTCGGGATTGGCCAGGCGGCGCAGGTTAGGCACGGCCATGACAGGTATTTCGGGCGCGGCGATGGTGGCGGGGTGTTCGATGGCGTCGGGTGCCACGGCGGCTGTGAGTTGTTCGATGGCGTTGGGTGACTCGCCGTTTACGAATTGTTCGATGGGGGCGGGCGTCTCGGTGGCTGCGGCTTGCTCGATCACGTCGCGTGCCTCGGTGGCGGTGGGCTTGTCGACGGCTTTGGGCACTTGGGCGAGCGAGGGCGCGGGGTTTTCGATGGCTTGCGTGATGTCGCGGGGTGCGTGGAGGCGAGGCTCAGCCTGGCTGGGAGCTGGGTCCGCAGACAAGCTGGAGTTGATGGGGGCGCCCGGCAGGGTGGCCATGGCCTGGTCGATGGCACGGCGGGCGCTTTGGTTTAGCTGGGCGCTGGCCGCGGCGGTGTCGGCGTCCTCGCCGCTTGGGCCGCTGGCAGGGATGGCTACATCGGCGTCTGCCACGGGTGATGGGGTGTCGGTGAGCTTCGCGGCGGGGTCTGGTGCCGAGGCGTGGACGGGGGATTCGGCGACAGTTGTGTTTGCACCTGAGCTTGGTTCTGAGCCTTGGTCTTGGGCTGAATCCGGGGCTGGATCCTGGGTTGTATCGGGGGTTGTGTTGGAATCTGGCGTCGCGGCCAGCGCGGCCAGCGCGGGTGGCGTGGGTGTGTGTTGGCGCGGCGTGCTGAGCCCTTGGGCCAGGCCCAAGGCCGCGGACGCCCGCAGGCGCGGGGTGGTGAGGTTTTGAATCCAAGCGCCGATCTCGGGGCCGTGGCCGTGGTGTGCGGCGATCTGGGCCAACGTGCCCGCGGCGTCTGGCAGGCCCGGGGCGTCGGGAAAACGCCTGACCCACTCTGCGGCGGTCTGAAGATCTTTTAGGGCGCCCGGGGCGTCGCCCGCCGCTGCGCGGGCGTCGGCCAAGTGGGACAGGCCGCGGATCTGTTCGGCGGGCTGGGGCAACCTGCCGATGGCGGCGGCCGCTTCATCGATTTGGCCCATCGCGGCCAGTGCTTTGGCTTGGGCGAGGGTGGGCGCGGGGGGGGATCTGCGAAGCGCCAGTGCGTGGTCGAGATGGTGTTGGGCTTGGGCCAGGTCGCCGGCCTTGGCCTGGGCTTGGCCCAGATTCGCCAGCAGGTCGGCCTGTTGATTGTCTTGTAAGTCTGCGGCGGTCACCAGCGCTGCGAGCCCCTCAAGGTCGCCCGCGGCCACGAAGGCCGCGGACCACGCCGCGGCGTCGGTGGGCTGGGCTTGGGCCCGCAGCGCGGTAGCGCGGGCGTCGTCTGGGGTGTGCTGGGCCAAGGCTTGGGCCAGCGCAGCGCGGGCGGCGATGCGGTCGGCGTCGTCAGCCAGGGTGTCGATTCGCTTGCTTGCTTCGTCCGACCGGCCGGCTTGGGCCAGGCTTGCCACCAGCGCCGCGGTTACCGGGCCATTGGCCTTGCGGTGGGTTAGGGCGCGCTCGCAGAGCTCGGCGAGGGTGAACCAACGCTCGGCGCGTTGGGTGTCGCCCGCGGCGGCTGCCAGCCCCGCGGCCTGGGCCAGTAGCCGCCCTTTGTCGCGCAGTGCCGCGGTCAGCTCGGCTCCGCGTCCGGTGATGGTGCGGGCTTCTGTGGTGGCGTGCTCGAGCCACACCGCCGGGTCGGTGCTGGCGTCTCCCTCCGCGGGTTCGGCTGAGCAGGGTGAGGTGAGCAACGCCGCGGCGCACAGGCACCAAGGCAGTGATCGCAGAGCACGCACGGCTTTCTCTAAAACAATATTCACAGCGGGTTCCTTCATCAAGACGGGCAAGACGCAACCTGCCGCAGCGAAGTGAAACAGGCAAGGTCCAATGTACCCGAGACTGTCCGGGGGCTTGCTACGCTCTGCGGATGAGTTCACGCGCCCGACAGGATCCACTTTCTGGCACCCCGTGTTGCGGCCCTGCAGCACGTTCTGTCTCGGATCAAAATGCTGCGATTGAGGTGCCCGCGCTGCCCGGGCCCGGCCCGCGTGCCGCATCCGACGAGGGTTTGGTGCGCTTGGGTGGTGGTGCGTTTTGGATGGGCAGCGACGACCCCGAGGGCTTTGCGTCCGACGGTGAGGGGCCGGTGCGTGAGGTCACCGTCAAGCCGTTTTGGATCGAATCGACCGCGGTGACCAATGCCGCGTTTTCTGATTTTGTCGCCGACACCGGCTACGTGACCCAGGCCCAGGGCTTTGGCTGGTCGTATGTCTTTCGGGCTCACCTGCCCGAGAAGTTTGCCCGCGGGTTGCAGTCGGTGCCCGCGGTGCCGTGGTGGGTGGCGGTGCCGGGCGCGCGGTGGGACCGCCCTTTGGGCGAGCGTTCTTCGTTGTCGGGGCTCGAAGACCACCCGGTGGTGCATGTCAGCTGGCACGACGCGGCGGCGTACGCATCGTGGGCGGGCCGGGCGCTTCCCACCGAGGCCCAGTGGGAGTTCGCCGCCCGCGGCGGCACCGATCGGCAGACTTTCCCGTGGGGGGATCGGCTCGAACCGCGCGGCCGCCACCGCTGCAACGTCTTCCAAGGGCGTTTCCCAGACCACGACTCCGCCGCGGACGGGTTTGCGGGCACCTGCCCGGTGGACGCGTTTACGCCCAATGGCTACGGCTTGCACAACCTGTGCGGCAACGTGTGGGAGTGGACCGCCGACTGGTTTTCACCCACGTGGCATGCCCAAGCCCGGCCCGAGACACGTGTGGATCCCGCAGGGCCGGTGGACGCGGTGCCGGTGGATACCGCCGGTCAGCAGCGCCGGGTGCAGAAAGGCGGCAGTTTTTTGTGCCACCGCTCCTATTGCAACCGCTATCGCTTGGGCGCCCGGACCGGCAATGCGCCTGATTCTTCGACGACCAACGCGGGCTTTCGCTGCGTCCGCAACGGCGGTTAAACGACACACGTTCAACTCCAGGCCGCACGCGCGATTCATACGTGGTGAGGCCGCAGGGTCGCCGTTTTTCTTGCCCTTGGGCCCGGGATCGGTCTGTAACGATGGGGCAAACCACGTGTGTTGCGCTATCCCTTGGCCTGCGACTTCCTGCAACCGGGGCCTTGAGTACCTCAGCCCCGGGGCCAGACGCACGAAGAGAACCTCGTCTGCTTCCTGTCGTGTTCACCAAGGCCTGGGCCCATGCTTAAGATTTTCACATCCTCGCAACCCCCGCGCCGCAAAAATTCGCCGGCGAGCCGAACCGCGACCACGGACCGCTGGGTCCAGCGTCTCCTGGACCAGCGGCTGGCGTTTGAAGCGCAGGGACGGCAGGTCGCCCGCACCTCCGATGGCCTGGAAGATGGCATGGTGGATCTGCGTCTGGCCGGGCCTGGCGAGCCGCATCAAGCCGCAGAGCTGTTTGAACGCCTGCGCTGGGGCGGCAGCGTGGCGATCATGGGCACCGATCCGAAACAGCTTGCGGCGACGGCCCAGCAATATGACAACGCCAACGGCTTCACGGTGGAACAACCAATGGGCGACCTGTGGCATGCGCCGCTGGGCCTGCGCATCGCCGGTTTGACGCCGCGGATCTGGTATTTCGTGGCCCGCAAGACCGATTTGGTGCGCCCTGACGAAGACTCGAAGCGGTCGACCTACGACGTGGTGCTGAGCCCCGACGACAACGAGCCCGAGGGCTTCTGCGTGACCAAGCGCGTGCCCACAGTCGAGGGTGTGCTGCGGCGCATCAACGCGCGCTTTCCCAACCTGGACCCGGTCGCCGCCAAGCAGCGGGCCCGCAAGCTGGTGGGCGACGTGTTCCCGCTGTTTCTCACCCGCGAAACCAAGTGCCTGGAACTTTTACAGAAGCGGCTGCCCGAGCACCTGCGCTGCCGCGTTCCCCGGCCGCTGCGCATCGGCCGCGATAAGCGTGGTTTGGTGACGCGGCTGGACATGAACTGGCTGCGCAACGGCCGAACCGCCCCGCTCAGCCAAGCCGAATTTGCCGCCTCGGCCATGGAGCTGCTCGCCGCGCTGCACGACGACGCCAAGATCATGCACTTGGACCTGCGGCTGGACAACATGGTCATCACCAACGACGGGGTAGGGTTTGTGGACTTTGGCACCTCGGCGCAGACCGACGAGGACCTGACCAACCGCCCGGTGCTCAACCGTCTGTTCATGGAATTGATGCAGACCAGCGAGGTTCAAAAAGTGCTCAGCGATATGCTGGCCCGCGGCGAGGTCACCAGCGCGTCGCTCAAAGACGTTGCCGGTAAGCCCGACCGGGGCATGGACATCTTCTACCTCGCGGTGCAGATCAATCACCCGCATTTCAACCCCGAGCTCGCACGGCTGATCGACTACAACGCGATGAGCAACGAGGCCCGCACGCTGCAGTCGTTGTCGGCCGCGGTGCTGCGTCCCAAGAACCCCAGCATGTCGCAGTTCAAGAACGCCCACGACCTGCTGCGAGGCATCAAACGCGTCGAACGTCGCAACGCCGCCTGAGCGATCCGCTTCACCGCAGGCAGGGGCCTCTGGGCGCGGGCCCTTACTCCCAGCCCTGGGCCTTCAAAAAGCGGGCAAAGCGTGGGGTGGGTGCCCGGCAGAGGTGGGGCCTTCACCTGCGTGAAAACCCCAATGACGCCCCCCGGGGCTCTGTGGCGCTGCCCCCCCCGCGCCAGCCGTCTGTCAGGCCCGGTGGAACGCCCGCCCCGGCCTCCCGTATCATCCCGCGATGCCTGCGCCACCTCCGTCCACCCCCCCGTCCACTCAAAACGTCAACGTCGCGAGCTTGGATCCGCTGATTTCGCCCGGCGATCTCGAAGCACGCCTCCCGCTGACCGACGCCTCGCGTACGACCGTGTTGACCGGCCGGCAGGCGGTCGAGGCGGTGCTCCGTGGCGAGGACCCACGCCTGCTGGTGGTGGCCGGGCCCTGCTCGATCCACGACCCCGACGCCGCGCTGGAATACGCGGGCCGGCTGGCCCAACTCGCCGAGCAGGTGGCCGACCGCCTCTTGGTGGTCATGCGGGTGTACTTCGAAAAACCCCGGACCACCGTGGGATGGAAGGGCCTGGTCAACGACCCGCGCTTGGACGGCAGCTTCGACGTGTCCAGGGGCTTGGATCTTGCGCGCAAGCTGCTTCTGGATATCACGGCCTTGGGTCTGCCGGCGGGCACCGAGTTTTTGGACCCCGTCACCCCGCAGTACCTCGATGATCTGGTCAGCTGGGCGGCCATCGGTGCCCGCACCACCGAAAGCCAGACCCACCGTCAGATGGCCAGCGGCCTGTCGATGCCCGTGGGCTTTAAAAACGCCACCAACGGCTCGTTGCAGGTGGCCCTGGACGCGATGCAGTCGGCTCTGAGCCCGCACCACTTCATCGGCATCGATGAGCAGGGCCGGGCCTGCGTGGTGCACACCAAGGGCAACACCTACGGGCACGTGATCCTGCGTGGCGGATCCGACGGCTCGAACTACGATCCGGCAGACATCGCCGTGGCCGCCGAGCGCCTGAACGCCGCGGGCTTGTCGCCGCGGCTGGTGGTTGACTGCAGCCACGCAAACTCGGGCAAGGTCTCGGCCCAGCAAGAGGTGGTGTGGGACAGCCTCGTACAGCAGCGGATGGATGGCACCACCGCCATCACCGGAATGATGCTCGAATCCAACCTCGAAGAAGGCAACCAGTCCATCCCCGAGGACCTGTCCAAGCTGCGCTACGGCGTGTCGGTGACCGACGCGTGCTTGGGGTGGGACAAGACCCGCGAGCTGCTGCTGCGGGCCCACGACCGGTTCGCGGCCGGCGCGGGCAGCTAGGCCGTGGGCGTCATCCTCGGACTGCTGACGGCACTGGGGCACGCCACGGCCTATGTCGCCGCGCGGCACTTCACCACCGCGCCTGGCGGGCCCGGCAGCCGTCCCGCGCGGCGGGGTCTTACGCTGCTGGCCCTCGCCCACGTCTGGATGGCCGCCGTTGCGGCCGTGGTGTTGCCGCTGCTCTGGCCCGCGACGCTAGGCCTGGACGCCCGGTGGGCCGCGCCGCTCGCGGGCTTGGTGGCCGCTTTTTCCGTGGCCCAGTGGTGCTTGCTCTCAGCCCTGCGCGTGCTCGACGGATCGCGCGTGGCGCCGCTGCTCAGTTTTAAGATTGCCGTGCTCGCGGGTATCGCCGCGGTGCGCGGAGAGATCCTGGGCCCGGCCCAGTGGGCGGGCGTGGCCCTCGCGGTGGCGGGTGCGCTGGCACTGGGCACCGCCGGCGGACGCATCGGCGCCCGCCCCGCCGCGCAGCTGTTTCTGGCCTGTGTGTTCTACGCCGTGTGCGACGTGCTGATCCTTGCCACCATCCGCGGGGCCGAAGCCGCCGCGGGCCTCGACCCCGCCACGCAACCCTGGGCCGCCCCGGTCTGGGCGGTGGGCGCGGTTTACCTCTGCCTGGGCGTCCCCGCCCTGCTGCTGCTGCCTCGTTTCGGCAGCCGTCGCCCAAGCGACTGGCGCGACGCCGTGCCCTACGCCGCCGCGTGGCTGTTTGCCATGGTCACGCTCTACGCCACGTTCGCCCGCCTGGGCACGGTACTGGGGGCCATTCTGCAGTCGTCGCGCGGGCTCATCGCCATCGCCCTGGGCGTGGCCCTGGCCGCCGCGGGCTTCGAACACCTCGAACGCCGGGTGCCGCCGGGCGTCGTCGTGCGCCGGGCCCTGGCCGCGGTGTCCATGGTGTTGGCGGTGTGGCTGTACGTCAGCTGATCCGGGCGGGGTATCGGACGCACTCCAGATCTCGGTGCGTCACACATAAAACCCCACAAACTGCAGGATCGACTCAAGCGTCTGGGGCCCGGGGTCGATGAACAAGACATGGACTTTTGGCGTCAAACAGAGAACCCCGACCCCGAGGACAACCGCCGCCGCCATGGCCGGCTGAAGACCGAGGGCACGCTGTCTTCACTGGGCGAGGTGGTGGACATCTCCGCCTCGGGCATGCGGGTGGTGCGCAAGGGATCGATGCCCATTTGCGAAGGCGAAATGTTCCGCATCGAGTTGCAGCTCGACAAGCAGGTGCTGCCTGTGGACGTGGCGGTCCGCCGTGTCCGCAAGCTGGGACGGCGTAAAACCGAATTCGGCCTGGAGTTCATCAACCTCAGCGAGGAAGACCAGATGAACATCACCCGTATGGCCCGCATCGCGGCCCAAGGTGCCCGGGCCATGTGGTGAGCCCATGGGCCATCAAGCCATCACATTGAGTAAAAAAAACGCCGCCGCGAGGCGTCGTTTTTTAATGGCCCTTGGGGCTTAGCGCCCGGTGATGGGCACCACAAAGGCGTCGGGCAGGCCCAAGGGCTGGCGGTAGCTCGCCGCCGAGGCGAAGGTTGAGAACTCACCCACGTGCACCCGCACCCGCCCTGCGCGGGCGGGGTCTTCGACGGTGCGCGTGCCTTTGATGCCGATTTGTTTGGCCACCACGTCGTATTTTTCGGCCGCGGCCTGGGCGTTGGCCAGGTCTTCGAACGAACCGATCTCCAGCGTGAAACCGTTGACCGCCAGCCGCTCGTCAATGGCCGCCACCAGCGACAGGTCTTGGGTGGTACTCTTGGACAGCAGCAGGTAATCCCGGGCCGAGGCCCACCGCCCCAAACGCTGCTGGGCATCGGCGGCGTGGAAGTAAGCCTTGGCTTGGGCTTCATCGCTTTGACGCGGCGCAGCGGCGATCAGCGTCTCGGCGGCTTGGGCGTCCTTCCCTTGGCGGGCGTAGGCCAGCCCCAGCATCACCCCGGCATCCGAGGCCATCTGCTTGTCGTACGCCCGGACCGCCCGTTTCAGGTGCTTGATCGCCTTGTCGTCCTGGCCCAGCTGGGTCGCCGCCAAACCCGCAACGTAGGCCGCTTCAAACCGGTCCAGCGAGGGCCCGCTGTTGCTGATGGACGCGGCGAAGGCGTAGGCCTGGGGGTAATCGCCGCGTTGGTAAGCGCCGTTCGCATCGGCCAGCGAGGCGTAGGGGCCCGAGGACCCGCACCCCAGCACGCAAAGCAGCAGCCACACGACCATGAGGCCCCAGGCGGCCCGTAAGGGAGACAACACAGTTGAGGGGTTCATGGCAGCTTTCCTGATCGGCGTGGTGTTGTGGTGTGCGGCGGCGGAACCCGGGACCGTGCCCACGAATCCGCCCGTAAGGCGTTAGCTTATCGCGATGAGCCTTCTACGCCAGATATTGCTTCGCGGGCTGACCCGCCCGCGGCGGGTCGCGATCACCGACGACCAACGCACCTACAGCTTCTTCCAAATTTTCGCGGGCGCATTTTTCGCCGCGCGGGCCATCCGCAAGGCCACCGACAAGCCGCATGTGGGCATCCTGCTGCCCACCGGCGGGGCCTTTCCCATCGCCCTGCTGGGCTGCTGGCTGGCCCGCAAAACCCCCGTGCCCCTGAACTACCTGCTGTCCCAGTCCGAGCTGGACCACGTGGTCGCCGACAGCGGGGTGGACGCGATCGTGACCGCGGGCAAGATGGTCGAGGCCATCAGCGAACTGGGCGTGGACCTGGCCGCGCTGCCCACCAGCCCGACGCTGCTGAAAATGGAAGAAGTGAAGTTCAGTGGTCTGCCGCCGCTGGTGTGGCCCCCGAAGTTGGCGACCGACGACCTGGCGGTGTTGCTGTACACCTCGGGCACCTCGGGCAAGCCCAAAGGCGTGATGCTCACCGAAGGCAACTTGCGCAGCAACATCGACGACGCCGTCGCCCATGCGGGTCTCAACGACGAAGACATTTTTGTGGGCGTGCTGCCGCAGTTCCACACCTTCGGTCTCACCGTACTCACCCTGCTGCCGCTCTACATCGGGGGCCGGGTGGTCTACACCGCCCGGTTCAACCCGCGCAAGCTCATCAAGCTCATCAAGAAGCACCAGGCGGACATCATGGTCGCCGTGCCGTCGATGTACGGCGCCTTGCTGGCCGTGAAAAAGACCGTGCCCGAAGATCTGGCCAGCCTGAAAACAGTGGTCTCCGGCGGCGAACCCCTGCCCCAGGCGGTGCACGACGGATTCCAAGAAAAGCTGGGCATCGACATCTTGGAAGGCTACGGCCTGACCGAGACCTCGCCGGTGACCAACTGGTCTCGGCCGGATCACAACCGGCTGCACTCGGTGGGCTTGGCCCTGCCGCAGGTGCGCAACGTCATTGTCGACGAACACAACCGCGTGCTGGGACCCGATGAAGAAGGCGAGATCCTCATCACCGGGCCCAATGTGATGAAGGGCTATTACAACCTGCCCGAACTCACCGCCGAGGTCATCATTGAACTGGACGTGCCCGGGCTGGGGCCGTCGCGCTGCTTCCGCACCGGCGACATCGGCAAGCTGGACACCGAGGGGTATCTGTACATCACCGGCCGCAAAAAAGAGATGATGATCATCGGCGGCGAGAATGTCTTCCCACGCGAGATCGAAGAAGTGCTTAACCGTCACCCCAGCGTGCACGCCTCGGCGGTGATCGGGATGGCCTGCGACAGCCGCGGCGAGCAGGCGTTGGCCTTTGTTGAGCTTGAAGAAGGCGCCGCGTTCGACGCGGGAGATCTGCGTCAGCACTGCCGCGCGGGCATGGCCGGCTTCAAGGTGCCCAAAGAGATCCGGGTGCTCGAGAAGCTGCCCCGCAACCCCACGGGCAAGATCCAGCGGCGGGCGTTGATCGCTTGCCCGACGTAAGCCAACAAAAAATGATCCCTCGGGTCATCGGGCCGCGGGCTCTCGTACGTCGAACACCTTACTCCGCGACTTGCACGCCGTAGCGCTGGGTCAGCGTGCCGTTGGTGCGGTACAGATCCGCGATTGAGGTCATGTAGTTGCTCTGGGCCTGGGCCTCGGCGAACTCGGCGTTGGCCAGCCGCTCCTGGGCGTTGAGCTTCAAGTCCAGCAAGAATTCGTCGGTGAGGGCCACGCCCAGCTCCTCTTGCACGTTGATCGCCCGCAGGCTGTCGGCGGCGGCCCAGCGTGCGGCCCGGGTGGCGTCCACCAGCTGGTAGTTGCTGAGCACCGCCCGTAGGGCGTTTTTGACTTCCAGCACCACGTTTTGCGCATCGCGGCGGTAGGTCAGGGCGGCTTGTTCACGTTCGAGCCGGCGCTGGGTCGCCAGGCCCTTGGCGGCGCGGTTGCCCAGGGGCTGCTCGAAGTTCAGGCCCACGATGTAATCGACGAACTCGCCGTCGACCAGATCCGCGTAGGCCTCGACCGCGTTGTCCAAATCGATGCCGTTGAGCCCCACCGCGGCGGTCAGATCCAGCTGGGGCAGGGTGGCGTTGTCCGCCACGCGTTGGCGCAGCTCCGCGTCGCGGATGGCCAAGAGGCTTTGGGCCAGTTCGGGCCGCTGCTCTAGGGCGGTGGTCACCTCGTCGCGCAGGCTGAACGACACGGGCTGGTCCAGGGGGTCGTCGACGGGCCTCAGCAGCGTCTCGTCGGCCAAGGGCAGGTTGGGGCTGTTCAGCAGCCGTTTAAGCGTGTCCGAAGCGCTGCGGACCTGGGCCCGCACGCGGATCAGGTCCGCTCGGCGAAGCTCCACCCGGCTGTTGGCCTCGGTCACCCGCACCGGGGTGGTGTCGTAGCCCGCGCGGTCTTCTAAGCGGTCACGTTCCACGATGGTTCGTTCAAGCAGGCGCTGTTGAATCAGCACACTGCGGTGGGCCAGGTTCAAGTCCCAGTAGCTGGTTTCAACCTGAGCGACCAAGTCGTTGAGAGTCTGCCGAAGCACCTCGCGGGCCGCCGCTTCGGTGCTGTGGGCCAGTTCGATCTGTGTCAGGTTCAGTTCCTTCCCGAAGCCCCGCAGCAGCGGCTGTTGCAGGGTGATCAGCGCGTCGGCGTCAAAGAACCGGTTGACCAAAAAGAACGAAGGCACGCGTTCCTGCCGAGACAAGGTGGTCTCGATCTGCAACTGCCCGCCCGAGGTCAGGGTCTTGCGCAGTCCGGTATTGAGCGACTGGGTTTCTTGCTGGATGTCGTTGCTCAGCCCCGGCACCGTGCCCGGAGGCTGAGGCGTGTCCTGCTTCTGAAAGTCGGCGTCGGCAAAGAAAGTCCAGTCGAACTGCGCATCGGCCTGTTGCAGTTGGGCGGCCCCGATGGCCGGCCCCACCCGGGCCACCGCCACGTCCAGGTTGCTCTCGATGGCCGTGGCCACCGCCTCTTTGAGCGAAAGCGACACCGACTGGGCCCCCGACGCCCCAGTCAGGTCGGTACCCGGATCCAAGGTCTCGGCGCGGTACGCCCCGGCTCCGCTGATTTTGTCCAACTCTGTCAGGCGTTCGTCGCTCAGGCGGGTCTTCAGGTCGCTCTCTTGGCGCTGCACGGTCACCGGCTCGGTGTTGGCCAGGGCGGCCATCTGCTGGCGGTGTTCCACGATGACCGCGGTGCGCAGAAGGGTGTGGCCACGTTGCTCGCTCAGCGGGCCCGCACAGCCTGTCACCGCGGCGACCAGCCCGGTGACCCCGATCAGGCCGGCGGCGGCCAACCGCCCGTCGGTGGGGTTCGGCTGCTTGCAGGGTTTGGATGGAGAGTCGCTCATCGTGGGATGATAACGCTCTTTGCCCAGCTTTACGGGAGCCGGGCCGCTGGGGGCCCCCGCGAGCCAGGGGCTATGATGGAGTCTGGACCCCCGTCCACGTCCCCTGTTTTGAACACCTTCTTCCCCTCGTCGGCCATCTGGGCCGCGCCGTGGAGCCGACCGATGCCCAAGATGACCATGACCGAGAAGATCTTTGCCGCCCACGCGGGGAAGACGTCCGTGACCCCCGGCGAGAACGTCTGGGTCAATGTGGACGTGCTGATGACCCACGACGTCTGCGGCCCGGGCACCATCGGCATCTTCAAGAAGGAATTCGGCCCCGACGCCAAGGTCTGGGACAAGACCCGGATCCCCATCATCCCCGACCACTACATCTTCACCGCCGACGGCAAGTGCCACCGTAACATCCAGATCCTGCGTGACTTCGTGAAAGAGCAGGACATTAAGTACTACTACGATCCGGACTTCTTGGACACCGACGAGGGGTCGGGCATGCCCAATCCCTACCGCGACCCGACCAAGACCAACTACAAGGGCGTGTGCCATAAAGCCCTGCCCGAAGAAGGCCACTGCCGCCCGGGTGAGATCCTGCTGGGCACCGACAGCCACACCTGCACCGCCGGGGCCTTCGGCCAGTTTGCCAGCGGCGTGGGCAACACCGACGCCGCCTTCACCATGGGCACGGGCAAGACCTGGCTGAAAACCCCGCCCACCATGAAGTTCACCTTCCATGGTGAAATCCCCCCCTACCTGACCGCCAAAGACCTGATCCTGGCGGTCATCGGTGAGATCGGCGTGGCCGGGGCCACCTACAAGACCATGTACTTCGCCGGCGAAGGCATCAGCAGCCTCACCCTCGAAGACCGCATGACCCTGACCAACATGGCCATCGAAGCCGGTGGCAAAAACGGCGTGTGCGACGTGGACCAGAAGACCCTGGACTATGTCCAGGCCCGTTCGAACCGCCCGGAATGGGAAGTGTTCAAAGACGACCCGGGCTGCAACTACGTCTTCGAGCACGAATGGGACCTGAGCACCATGGAGCCCATGGTCGCCAAGCCCCACAGCCCGGATAACAAAGACACCGCCCGCAACTGCAGCGACGTTGAGCTGGATCAGGCCTACATCGGCAGCTGCACCGGCGGCAAGATCACCGACATG
Source organism: Phycisphaera sp. (assembly GCA_023300125.1). GTDB lineage: Bacteria > Planctomycetota > Phycisphaerae > Phycisphaerales > Phycisphaeraceae > Algisphaera. The sequence continues at coordinate 15,653 of JALZVY010000090.1, read as the reverse complement.
ATCATGGCCGCCAACATCCTCAACGGAAACCAGGTCAAGATCCCCACCTTCGTCGTGCCCGGCAGCACCGAAGTCCACCAAGACATGCTCACCCTGGGCCTGGACGGCGAGAAAGTCAAAGACGGCGAGCCCAGCGTGTACGCCGCGCTCGAAAAAGCCGGCTGCACCATCGGCCCATCGGGCTGCAGCGCCTGCCTGGGTGGCCCCAGCGACACCTTCGGCCGCCTGAACGAGCCCAAGGCCTGCATCAGCACCACCAACCGCAACTTCCCGGGCCGTATGGGCCACAAAGAAGCCGGCGTCTACCTCGCCAGCCCGCTGACCGCCGCGGCCAGCGCCCTCACGGGCAAAGTCACCGACCCCCGCGAGTTCGTCAGCGAGCCGATCCTCACCGGCTCGGCCGGCGTGCTGTAAGGGCTGCTGAAACCGGATCCCACACCACGAACCACGGTCCACGGGCCGTGGTTTTTTTGTGTCCCGCCACAAATGAAAAGCGCACGGCAGGCCGGGCCCGCGTGGGCCAAGTTCAGGCGATGCAGTGGTGCCGCAAGGCCGCGGATGAAAAAAGCCCAGAGGCGCTGGCCGTCTTGGCTGAGCTTGAGCCGGTCGTTGCGCACGCGCTACCGGACGCGCAGCGCCGATCGGGTAAGGGGTGGCGTGTTCTTTGGGCGCGGACTTAACTGAGACGCACGGCCTGCCGAATTAAAACATTGTGAACAGCATCTCCCCCAAAGCGAAGAAATCGAACCGTTTCACCCCTGCGGCCCGTGGGGCCCGCGCCTTTCGTCGCGTTGAACGGCTGATCCTCACCGCGCCTTTTGGTGAGACGCGCTGCCTTGAGCAAATCGCCGAGTTGCCTGTCAGCGTGGCGGTAAAAAAACGCATGCGCACGATGGCTCGAGGTTGGGCCCGTGGCGAAGCCGAAGCCCGCCGCGAGTTGGAACGCTGCCTGAACCGTCAGCGCGAAGCTCACGCGGGTTGATTCATGTGCCGCACATCTGGCGGGGTCTGTCCACACGCTTTCATGGCGTGTTTTACGTCTTTCATCTGTGAATGTACGGATCGAAGTGCTGGTGCTTGGCGTGGGGCGCCAAGGCCGTAGGGCATTACGCCAAACAAACCATGGGCGATCGCTTGCTGCGTGCCCGGGGTACCTTGCCTCTGCCTGCGCGACACGGCCGGGATTCGCAGGATCGCTTCGTGATCATGCGCAGCTGCGGGAGTTGAACTGGGTATTGATTATCGCACGCGCGTCGTCAGCGGGCACGGGTTTCGAAAACAGGTATCCCTGCCCGTAGGCACAGCCAAGGGCCAACACCTGGGCCATTTGATGGAGGGTCTCAATGCCTTCTGCAACCACTTCGAGTTTGAGGTGGTCCGCGAGGGTGATGATGGCGTTAATGATCGCGGAATGCTCAATGTTGCCGTCCAGATTAGAGATGAATGCCTGATCGATTTTCAGCACGTCTAGCGGGATCTCATTGAGGCAGCAAAGCGACGAGTAGCCGGTGCCAAAGTCGTCCATGGCGGTGCGAACTCCGAGTTCGACCAGGCCCTGGAGGGTCGAGCGTGCGGTCTCGGGGTCGGCCATGATCATCGATTCGGTGACTTCGATGGTGATATGTTCAGGGCGGACGCCGGCTTCATCCAGTGTTCGCCGGACATCCTCGACGAAGCCGGGCTTGATGAGCTGCTTGCGTGATACGTTGACGGCCATGGTGACCGGGTCATCGGGCGAACGCTGGGCGTTGAAGCGCACGAGTTCTTGGCACGCCTGAGCAAGCACAAATGCACCCAGGGGGACAATGAGGTTGAGTTCTTCGGCCAGCGGGATGAAATCTGCTGGCGAGACGTAGCCGTGGCCGGGACGATCCCAACGCGCCAAGGCTTCGAAGGACGCGATTCGGGCGTCCTTGAGGTTCAGCAGGGGTTGATAAGCAATTTCAAACGCGTCGTGGAGGACCGCGTGACGTAGGTCGTTCTCCAGAGCCAGGCGGGCCGCGTTTTCGTCGTGCATGCTCTGGTCGAATACCGCGTGGCGGGCTTTGCCCGAGAGCTTGGCCCGGTACATCGCCGTGTCGGCGTCGCGCAGAAGATCTTCTCCATCGGCCGGTGCGTCGGCGCCCCCGGCGATGCCGATGCTGATGCCCACCGAGACTTCTTGGCCGAAGATCATCATGGGTTCAGCAAGCCGATCTTGAAGCATCCGGGCGGCATCTTCGGTATCGCAGGTCAATTTTTGACTCTCGATCATGACCACGAATTCGTCGCCGCCCAGCCGAGCGGCCACACCGCAATCCAGCTGTGCCAGGCAGGCGCGAAGGCGCTTGGCTGTTTCGACCAGCAGCATGTCGCCTGCGTCATGACCCAGACTATCGTTGACGAGCTTAAAGTCGTCCAGATCGATGAAGAGCAAGGTGACCGGTTGGTCGCTGCGCTGGTTCAACCGCTGCTTGAACCAACGCCGGTTGGGGAGATGGGTGAGTGCGTCGTGGCTGGCGTCGTGCTCGAGTTGAAGCTGGGCGGCTTGGCGCTGCTCCATCTCGCTGACCAGCTGTTTACGCTGGCTTTCGAGTTCTGTCGCGTGGGCGTGAAGACGCTCATGCATCGCCTGCCGCTCGTTTTCTGATTCTTTGCGGTCGCTGATATCGCGGACCATGGCCAAGAGGCGTGTCTTGCCCTCCGCAGTGACGAACGTGGAGGCGGAGACCTCAACCGGAAGCAAGTCTCCGCTCTTTGTGAGGCAGCTGAGTTCGTCGGAGCGCCCGCGTTGGTTGGCGTAGATTTGGTTCTTGAACGCCTGCAGGCGGTCGAGTTCGTGGGCGTGGAAGTGGGTGGGGCCGAGGGTCAGCAACTCTTCGCGGTCATAGCCCATCATTGCGCAGGCTTGCGGGTTCACATCGCGATAAATGTCCGCCTCCATATCGACCACGAAAATGCCGTCGTTGGATTGCGAAAAGATGGCACGGAAACGTTGTTCGTTGCGCTTTAGCGCCGCTTGGCTATCCCGCAACGATTTTTCGGCGTGCTGGCGTTCTTGGACCTCGGTGTTGAGTGAGCGGTTGGTGTCGTTGAGTTCGTCGATGCGGCTTTGTATTTCTTGGGAAAATCCGGCGAGGGTTTCTGCGAGTTGACGGATTTCCAAGGGGCCGCGCTTGGACGACGAAAAAGCTTGGGACGACAAGTCGGGGTCGGCGGCAGCGCGGGTCAATGAGCGCATCGGCTCGATCAGGCCGACGGTGGTATAGCGGTAGGCAATCAGTACCACCGCCACGTAAAGCAAGACCAATCCGATCGACAGCCGCTGGGTGGTGACTTGTGCTTTCGCGAGGACTTTGCGGTGCGCGGCGCTGCCGCGAGAGACGGCCCGGACAAGGTTTTGCTGGTTCGTGATCGCGGAGGGCGATTCGCGGTCTAGGGTGTTGAGCAGGGTATTGAGCGCCGCCGGATCCCCGCCCTGGGCCACCAGATCAAGCCGTTGGGAATGGTCGTCGACGAAGCTTTTCAGGGCGGTTATTTCCTCGCTGCCCAAGGTGCCCGCGGGGCCACTTTGCAGGGTATCGATCACGCGGTGTAGGAGCTTGGCGTGGTCGAGAGCCCCTTTGGTCAGGTAAGTGTTTCCATTGCCCAGGATCAGGTCGCTCCAAAGCAGCCATTGCTGAAGGCTCTCGTCCAGGCGGTCGGCTTGGTGTTCGGCCAGTGCCAATGCGTCGCGGTGGGCGACCTTGAGACCCAGCTTGTGGTGCGCGCTGTAAAGACCTGCGGCCAGGGTCAGTCCGCCGGCGGTGCATACTGCGATCAGTAACAGAATGGAGCGGCTGATATTCATGGCTCGACACTCGCGGCTTGCTGGATCACGGCATCGAGGCAGGCGTTGGCCATCACCATGAATTCCTTGCCTGCGAGTTCGACCGCGGTGGAGCACCTCTCGAAATCCGCGATGTGGTGGCCGCGCAGGGCCCCGAAGGCTTCGGCGGCGTCGGTATCTGCGGTCACCGCGGTCAGCGTGCGATCCGTCGCGTCGAGGGTCCACCACACGTTTGCACGCGCTCCTCCGGCCGACCAAGGGGTTTGGCATTTCATACCCAGCACCGAGCCGTGTTCGTCGCGGACCAGCAATGCGACCACGTTGCTGCGGTCGATGCCGCTGGAGGTGCCCACTTGCCCGTGAAGCACGGCGTTGAGTCCATGGCTTGCGTAAGGATCGTGGATGAGTTCCACGTTGGCGGCGCTGGGAAAAGCGGTGAGGCCTGCTTCAATCAGGCGAAGCTGCGCGAGGTCGCTGGACCAGACGAGTTTGGTGACCACCACCGTTTTGAGAGCCGAGCGCAGGGTGGTGGTCATGAGCTGGTGAACATCCGTGGGCTGTTCGGCCATGAGGGGTTGGGCGGCGGCCGAAAGCTCGTCGCCGTCTTCGTTGAGCATCGCGCGCAGGCTTTGAAAATCCAGACCCTTGAACGCGGATGCGATCGCGCTGCTTTCGATGGTTTTGTGCCCGCTGTCTCGGCAGCGCTGAAAGCGAAAGGCCACGACATCCAAGTCCAGTGAAAGTGCCCAAGCGATCTCAACCAGGCCCCATCGCCCGGCTTCGGATCTCACATGTACGACCCCTAGGGGGATGTCGCCACGCAGCGCCACATAAAGCGTGTGACGCCCCAACTCGTTGAAGTGCAGGGTGAAAGGCAGCTCTTGGGCGGTGAGGTTGCGGCTGTTGTCGTCCACGCTGCGGACGATGGACCGGTAAGACGTGGCTTCGGGGAAAAGGTCGTAGACCTGTCGTGTCGGGTCGCGCAGCGCACAGAACGCCTGGGCGTCCGCTTCGGGTGCGGGTGCGAGGGTGGTGAGGCTGCCCAGCAAGGCGGCGGTCATGACGAAGGTGGTGCGGGCGTGTTTCATCGTGTGGTGGTCTAAATTCAGAAGCGGTAACGGGCCTGCATCATCCATCGCCGCCCGCGGGCCGAGCCGGCGGGTTGATCGGTGTCCTGCTCCACCGCGGCACTCAGGGCCCAGTGGGTGCTCGCGATCCAGCGAGCGCCGAAGGCAAAACCTGTGGCCGGATCGTCTTGGTTGGGGGTATCGATGTCGAAGAAGCGGTGCTGGAGATACACCAGCAGGTCTTCGTGTCTCGTGCGCCAGTTCACTTCTGCAAGTGTATTGAAGACTTCGCGGTCTTCATCGTGGCCCAATGACACTTCGCCTAGCAAGGTCAACGGCCCCAGCTCTTGTTCGACATCCAGGCCCAAACGCTCGCGGCGCACGGTGGTGTTGATGTCAAGGACCTCTCCACTGAAACCCGCGACACCCACCGAGAGCCCTGCTTTGGGCTTCACCCCCAGCCGGCCCGAGACGATCCACGGACGTTCGCGGTTCAGCCATTCGTTGCCGCTGCCGCGGGTGAGGCCGACTTCGTAGTCCACGCCATGGAGGATGCCATTGAGCGATGCGCCCCAATCTGTTTTGAAGCCGAGATTCGCTACGTGGCTGAACTGACGGAGAGTGCCGTTGGTGTTGATGTTCTGTTCGAGGCCGAAAGGAAGTTCAAAATGCCCCAGCCGCAGGTTCAGCCGGCTCTGGTCGAGCAGGTTGATGTTGAGATTCAAGATGCGGTATTCCAAAAACCACTCGCCGGCTTCTTCACGCGGCTGGGGCACGACCGAAGACGCGTCCGCGTGCGTGAAGAAGCCTTGTACCGTCAGTGTGGCCCGGTCTCCGCTGGATCCGGAAAACACGTGCAGCAGGTCCACGCCCACGAAGGAGGTGTTGGCGGCCTCGTCGCGGGTGTCGTCCCAGGTGAACCGGGTGGCGAGGTCGAGGGTGAGGCGAAGATTCGATCCGGAAGGGGCTAGGTTCGTTTGGTGGATCGATGTGGCGTCCGTTTCGCGTTCGTCCGCGGGGTTTTCGGCTTGGGTCTCTCCAAGTTGGCCGATGCTCAGGGGTGTGGTCTGGAGTGTGGTCGGGGGCTGCGCATCGGCGTGGGCCATCAGGCCCAGGGCCGTGGCGAGGGCCAGACAGGTGGCGCGGGCACGCCATGCGCTCAGGGGTTTGGTTTTGATCGTGGTTGGCGAGGCGGTCATGGGGATGACCCTGCTTTCAGGTAGTCGCAAAGCGGTAGAACTGGCGCACGGCGCCTGAGCGTTTTTCACCTTTCGATATCGTGTTGATAGCGCGCGCACTTGACGCGTAGGGGATAGCCCCTATCGCATCTGGGGCCAACGACAAACACAAAGAATTATCGGCCAAAGCCGGGTTTTTCACCCCGGGCTGACAGGTGTCAGTCGGCGCCCGGTCTGGGGCTGAGTTGCGCAAGCAGTTGGTCGGGGCTGACTGTCTGCTGGGTTGAGGTGGCGAGGTGCTTGGTCTGGATCTGGTCGCCGCCGACCAGCACTGCGAACCGGGCCCGGGCCTTTTCGGCGTCTTTGAGCAGCTTGCCCACGTTGCGTGTGGTCTTGTAGCTCATCCGCGCGTGCAGCTGGCCGCGGCGGAGCTGTGCCACCACCGGCGCCACCCTTGCGGCGCCCGCGTCGTCGGTGGCAAATACGAAGGCGTCGGGGCGGTCGCCGAGTTCGGCGGGCAGCAGGCCCTTGTCTTCCAAGAGGTTGGTTAGCACCACGTCGCCCATGCCGAAACCCACGGCCGGCATCGCGGGGCCGCCGAACAGCTCAATGAGTTTGTCGTAGCGCCCGCCGCCGGCCAGAGCACGCGACTTGCCGCCGGTTTCGTGCACCTCGAAGACCGTCCCGGTGTAGTAGGCCAGCCCGCGCACGATGCCCAGGTCGATCTCGCACCAGTCGGCCACGCCAAAGGCGGTGAGCTGATCGATCAGCGCGACCAGATCGGCGGGCGGTTCGCTGAGTCCCAGATCGGCGGTCAGCGCCGCGACGTCGCTAATGGCGTAGGTCTTGCCGCTGACCTGGGTGAAGCGCTCGACCGCGGTGGCGTCGAGCCCGAGTTCCGCGGCCTGAGCCGCGAAAGCGTCGGCTTCCATTTTGTCGCGGGCGTCGAGCAGCTTGAAGGCGTCATCGGTGCGCTCAGGCTCCAATCCCAGCCCCGCCAGCACCTGGGCCACCACGTCGCGGTGGCTGAGCTTGACCTTCGCGTCGTCGGGCTTCAGGCCGATCTCTTGCAGAAAATCCAGCAAGGTGAAGACCACTTCCGCGTCGGCGCCCGGGCCTTCGAGGCCCAGCAAGTCCACGTTCCATTGCCAGAACTCGCGCAGGCGCCCGCGTTGGGGGCGCTCGGCCCGGCAGGCGTTGGGTGTGCAGAACCACTTGATGGGCCGCGGCAGGCTGTTGGCCTTGGCCGCGACCATGCGGGCCAAGGTGGGCGTGAATTCGGGGCGCAGCGCGAAATCGGTCTTGCCGTTGGCGCGGCGGAAGCTGAACAGCTCGCTCACGATGCCGTCGCCCGATTTGACCTTGTAGAGCTCTAGGGTCTCGAAGACCGGGCCTTGGACCTGCTCGAAGCCGTTGCGCACACTCACCCGACGCCAGGCGTCCAGCAGGTGCTGGTGCCAGGCCATTTGGTCGGGGTAGAAATCGCGGGTGCCCTTGGGAGGGTTGAGTTTCGGCATGGCATGGTCTTTGCAGAAGGCACGGGCCGCGCAGCGGTGGGCCGGGATGGAAGTGCCCCGTGCATCTGGCGTGAGGGGTCTTAGCGCACGGCGACGATGTACGACACCCAGCTCGGATCGCTGGGGGCGTCTTCACGGCATTCCCATTCACCGGACTCGCCGGTGGCGCCGTCGTCGTAGTCCACTTCCCAGTAGACGTGGCTGGAGGTGAAGCCCGCCTCGGCCAGCATCTCGCGCACCTCGGGGATGCTCCAAAACCGCCACTCGTACACGAAGGCCTCGTCCCACCGGCTGCCGTCTTTGAACTTGAAGCTGATGGTGAAGCGGGCGTCGTGGTTGATGGGGTTGAAGGTGTCTTGGGTCCAGATGTATTTGAACCCGTGCTTGCCCTTCTCGATGGTGCGCTTGTCGTGGTGGTCTTCCTCGAAGCACTCGCCACCGCCCATCATGTCCATGACCATGACCCCGCCGTCGACCAGGTTGCTGCGGGCGGTCTTGAAATAGTCGATCACTTCTTCGCGGGTTTTAAAAATCCAGAAGCTGAAGTTTTGCGCCGCCAGGATGTCGGCCTGGGGGCGGTTGCGTTGGCGGACATCTTGCTGGACCAGCCGCACGCGTTTTTTGTCCGCGTCGTCGAGTTTGCTGAGGTTGTGCTGCTTGCCCCAGGCCAGCGGCTCGGGGTCCAGGTCCACACCCAGGGCGGTGCGCTGGGGGTTGTTCTTCACCCATTCACAGCAGACCGCGAAGGTGCCGCAGAAGTCTTCGCGCAGATGGCGGGGCTTGCGGCGGTTGAAGTCCGCGAAGGCCTGCTCGAAGAAAGCCACCTCGTGCGAGGGCTCCTGCACGCTTTTTTGATAGCAGACGTATTTGTCGGCTTTGTCGGCCTGGGTCTTCCGGGTCTTTTGGGTGGATTTGGGCATGGGGCGGACAGTTTAGGTTGGGCAGGCCCTCGCGGGGGGGGCGGGGCTGGGTTTTGGAGGTTCTTTCGCGGGGCCGCTTTGGCCCCCGGGGCTCTGGGGCTCTATCTTCTCGTCCATGCGCATTATCGCTGGCACACATCGTGGACGAACCCTGCTCGGGCCTGAAGGTGATGAGGTCACTCGGCCCATCACCGACCGGGTGAAGGAAAACCTCTTCAACCGCCTGCAGTCGCTGGGGGTGATCGGCTACGGGCGGGTGTTGGACGTGTTTGCCGGCACCGGCAGCATGGGCCTTGAAGCCGTCTCGCGCGGGGCGGTGCACTGCACTTTTGTGGAGCGAGACCGCTCGGCGGCGGATGTGTTGCAGCAAAACCTGGACACCCTGGGCATCGGCACCGAGGCCGCGGACGTGCGCACCGGCGACGCCTTGGGCGGGGTGTGGCTGCTGCCGGTCCAAGACGCCTCGGTTACCTTGGCCTTTGTCGACCCGCCCTACCCGCAGGCCGTCGCGGGCTTGGAGCCTTTTGAGCAGCTGTTGAGCGACATCCTGCCCCGGCTGGAGCCCGGTGGGGTAACCCTGCTGCGGACCCCCGCGGACGTGAAAGCGCGGCCGGTGGCGGGTTACGAGGAGTTCGCCTCGGTGATCGACGGCACGATGGGGCTGCACTTTTATCAAGCGCCCATGGATTAGCAAGACGTGGGTAACGCCGGTACATATATCTTTAAACACCTCTATACAAATCTATTATATTTATTTTCGACGAATCATTTTCGGGTTTTTGCAGCCACAGGCCTGCGGAGCGGCTGGAAAATGTGCTCTGCGGCGCGGTGAAAATTTAAAGCATTTTATTAAATAGACTTAAATGGCCTTGGCGATTGTTCGCCAAGACGTTATCCACGCAGGTGTTGCATCTCATCCAGCCGGCTCTAGGGCGGGGGAAACTTACAGATCACCCTTGGATCGTGCCGATCTAAACCGTAGGATTGGGCAGTAGCCCGGTCGCACCGTTCGTTTGCGTTTAATCCTTGGCCGGGTGGGAAGAAAGATCCAGACCATGCAGCACACCCTCAAGCTCACCATCACCGCCGTTGGCGAAAACGATTCTGTTTTCCTGACCCCGTGCGAACCCGTCACGCTTCACGAATCGTGTGTGGAGGATCCAGATGCGGAGGCGGCGCCATCCGACGTCGACACGTTGCCCGCGCAGGCCTCTGCGGATCACGGCCTTGCGCCCTCGGGCGACGATGATGTGATGGTGATGTTGGACGCGTGATCGCGGCCGTGGGGCGAGGTCGTCACACGAACCTTATTCACCCCGCGTGATAACACAATCTCCTGTTAACAGCCTGCGGCTTTGCCGCAGGCTGTTATTCTTTGACTCGCTCCGGTCAGAGCCTTCCGCCCGTTTCGCCTTCTTGTCCACCGCGTTGCCCCCCTTTCGGGGCTTGGCGTGCTGGCTCTTTGGTGTGCCTTCATGTTTAACAACCTCTCCGACAAATTTGAGGGCGCGCTGCGCACGCTCTCGGGTAAAGCCAGCATCTCTGAAGCCAACGTCCGCGAGGCGATGGAAGAGGTGCGTGAGGCCCTGCTTGAGGCGGATGTCCACTACGAGGTGGCCGAAACCTTCTGCAAGAAGGTGACCGAGCAGGCCACCGGCGCTGCGGTGCTCAAGGCCGTCGAGCCGGGCCAGCAGATGATCAAGATCGTCAACGACCAGCTGGTCGATCTGCTGGGTGAGCCCGCCGAGCTGGACCCTGAGACCGGGGCACCGATCCCGGTGGATCCGATCATGCAGGTGAGCCCCGGGCCCACGGTGATCATGATGTCGGGCCTGCAAGGCAGCGGCAAGACCACCACCTGCGGCAAGCTGGCGACCTACTTAAAGAAGCGCGGCCAAAGCGTGATGCTCTGCGCCGCGGACCTGCAACGCCCCGCGGCGGTCACCCAGCTGCGCGTGCTGGCCGAGCAGGTGCAGGCCGAGGGCGACGGGACGGGCACGGTTCACTTCCACGGCGAAGAAGAGAAGTGCGCCGAATACGGCAAGGCCGTGGGCGTGGCGGTGGAGGTCTGCCGCAACGCGGTGAAGGCGGCAAAGGCCGCGAAGGTCGATGTGCTGATCTTGGACACCGCCGGGCGATTGCACATCAACGACGAATTGATGGACGAGCTGCGGCGGGTCAACGCCGCGGTGGCCCCGCACCAGATCTTCTTGGTCATCGACGCGATGACCGGCCAAGACGCGGTGAACTCGGCCAAGGCCTTCAACGACCGGCTGGAGCTGGACGGCGTGGTGCTCACCAAGTTCGACAGCGACACCCGCGGCGGTGCGGCGCTGAGCGTCAAGAGCGTGACGGGCAAGCCCATCCGCTTCATCGGCACGGGTGAAAAACTCGACGCGCTCGAGCCCTTCCACGCCGACCGCATCGCCGGCCGCATTTTGGGCATGGGCGACGTGGTGAGCCTGGTGGAAAAAGCCCAGGAGCAGGTCAGCGAAGAAGAGGCGCTGGCTCTGCAAGAGAAGCTTGAAAAAGGCACGCTCACGATGGACGACTTCTTGAAGCAGCTCAAGCAGCTGCGCAAGATGGGGTCGATGAAGAGCCTGCTGGGCATGCTTCCGGGCATCGGCAAGCAGATCAAAGACATCGACCTGGACGACAAGCAGATCGACCGCACCGAGGCCATCATCAACTCGATGACCGGCAAAGAGCGCAAAGACGTTGACTTGCTGGACAACTCGCGTCGCCGCCGCATTGCGAAAGGCGCCGGTCGCGACCAGAAAGACGTGAGTCAGCTGGTCAAAGGCTTTGAGATGATCAGCCAGATGAGCCAGATGATGAGCGGCAAAGGCGCAATGCAGAAACTGAGCGCCATGAAGAACATGGCCGGCGGGCCCATGGGCGGGCCGCGGGTGAAAGGCAGCACCAAAGCCCAGAAGGCCAACAAGTACAAGAAGCGCAAGCGCAAGTAAGCCCGGCCGGATCGGATCCGTGGTGGCCCGTACGCCGGTGGTGACGCCGGCTTCTCCTTGCTCTTGCGAACCCTTAACGGCTCACTGCCCATCGCTCACTCAACCACCTACCTTCTGCGTTTTACCGGCGACGACCGCCCGGGCCTCACCGCCGAGCTGTCGGCGGTGTTGGCGCGGCAAGGTGCCGCGGTGCTGGACCTCAACCAGGCGGTCATTCATGAGTCGCTGCTGCTGGGGGTGATGGTGCGTTTCTCCGGCGAGGCGGCCTTGGAGGCCTTGGAAGACGCGGCGTCGCAGCTGGGCTTGAAGCTCAAGGCCCGTGCGGTGCCCGACGCGGACTACGACCACTGGTGCGCCCAAGAGGGCAAGCCGCGCCACATCCTCACGCTGCTGACCCGGGCGGTGACCGCCGCCCAGCTTGCCGCGGTGACCGGCGAGATCGCGACCCAGGGACTGAACATCGACGTGATCCACCGCCTGAGCGGCCGCCCGCCGCGCGGCGCGACCCCGGGCGCCCGGGCGTGCGTGGAGTTTTGGCTGCGCGGCCAGCCCCGCGACGCGGCGGCCATGCAGGCCCGGTTCATGGAGATCGGCGCCGAGCACGCGCTGGACCTGGCCTGGCAGAAAGACGACGCCTACCGCCGCAGCCGCCGCATGGTGGTCTTCGACATGGACAGCACCTTGATCCGGGCCGAGGTCATCGACGAACTGGCCAAAGAAGCGGGTGCCGGCGACGAGGTCTCGGCCATCACCGAGGCGGCGATGCGCGGGGAGATCGATTTCGACGACAGCCTGCGCCAGCGCGTCGCGACGCTGGCGGGTCTTCCCGAGAGTGTGCTGCAGACCGTGGCCCAGCGCTTGGAGCTGACCGAAGGGGCTCAGGAACTGGTGGCGAATCTGCGGGCCTTTGGCTACAAGACCGCGGTGTTGTCGGGCGGGTTCACCTACTTCGGCGAGCACCTGAAAGAGTGCTTGGGGCTGGACCATGTGTACGCCAACGTGCTGGAGATCGCCCAGGGCAAGCTCACGGGGCGGGTGGTGGGGACGATCGTCAACGGGCCGCGCAAAGCCGAGCTGCTGAAACAGATCGCTGCCGAAGAAGGCATCCACCCCCGCCAGGTGATCGCGGTGGGTGACGGGGCCAACGACCTGCCCATGCTCGCCGCCGCGGGGCTGGGCATCGCCTTCCACGCCAAGCCCAAAGTGCGCGAAGAAGCCGAGCACGCGGTGAGCACCCTGGGCCTGGACGCGGTGCTGTACCTGCTGGGCGTCCGCGACCGCGAGCGACATGACGTGACGCTTGAGGGTGTGCAAGAGGACGTTACGCCAAAACGCCAAGACGCCAAGACGCCAAGGAAGGCAGGCCCCAGTTCATCGTGATCGGGAAGCAAGAGCCCGATCGTTCGTATTCCTAGACTGACAACCAGCAAGAAGACAGCGGGGCCAAAAGCCCGGCGGGTTTCAGGACCTCTGTTCTTCTTGGCGTCTTGGCGTCTTGGCGCCTTGGCGTAAACACACCCCACCTACGCCATGCAAGAACTCCCCCCCCAGTACAAGCCTTCCGACGTCGAGTCGGACATCACGACCAAGTGGAACGACTCGGAATGCTTCCGCGCCCAGGCCGACGCGCCCGGGGATCCGTACAGCATCGTGATCCCGCCGCCCAACGTCACCGCGGCGCTGCACCTGGGCCACGCGCTCAACAACACGCTGCAAGACGTGCTGACCCGCGTGGCCCGCATGCGCGGCATGAACGCCTGCTGGCTACCGGGCACCGACCACGCGGGCATCGCCACCCAGACGGTGGTGGACAAGCGGCTGCAGGCCGAGGGCGAAAAAGCGCTCAAGGAATACAAGCTGCTTGAAGCCGAAGGCGGCAACGGTCGCGAGCAGTTTTTGGAAAAAGTCACCGCGTGGAAAGATGAATACGAAGCCCGCATCACGCAGCAATTGAAAGACATGGGCTGCAGCTGCGACTGGGAGCGGCAGGCCTTCACGATGGACGAGCCGCGGGCGGCCGCGGTCCGCGAGGCGTTCTTTCAGCTGTTCAAAGACGGGCTGATCTACCGCGGCAAGCGCCTGGTGAACTGGGACCCCGCGACCCAGACCGCCTTGGCCGACGACGAGGTGGAGATGGAAGACGTGGACGGGCACTTCTATTACATGAAGTATCCGGTGTGCTCGGCGGACGGTGCGGTGACCGGTGAGTTTGTGACCGTGGCCACGACGCGGCCCGAGACCATGCTGGGCGACACGGCCGTGGCGGTGAACCCCGAGGACGCGCCGCGGGCCAAGTTCATCGGCCAGTTTGTGAAGCTGCCGGTCGTGGGGCGCATCATCCCGATCCTGGGCGACGACTACGTGGTGATTCCCGACGCGGATTCGTCGGATTCCAAAGCGCGGATGGCTTCGGGTTTTCTGAAAGTGACGCCTGCGCACGATACGAACGACTACGAGATCGGCCAGCGGCACGATTTGCCGGTGATCAACGTCATGGCGCCCGACGCCGCGATTTCAGACAAGCACGGGTGGGACGACGCGTCGGCGGAGTGCGAGCCGTTCATCGGCTTGTCGCGCGAGGACGCGCGGCGGGCGATCGTGCGCTGGTTTAAGGCCGCGGATCTTTTGGAAGATCAGAAGCCCTACAAGCACGCGGTGGGTCATTCGTACCGCTCGCACGTGCCGGTGGAGCCGTACTACTCGGACCAGTGGTATCTGAAGGTGACCGACGACAAGCTGGCGGGGGCGACGCTGCGAGCCATGGCGCCTGAACAGCGCAAGGCGGGGACGGAGTGCTCTTGGACGTCAGAGCACCCGTTCCAAGGCGGCGCTGCGCTTAACCACGGAGGGCACGGAGACACGGAGGCCACGGAGGAAGGCAAAATCACTTCTGGTCTGACGTTCTATCCCGACCGGTATGCGAAGACGTTTCAGAACTGGCACGAAAACATCCGGGACTGGTGCATCTCGCGGCAGTTGTGGTGGGGGCACCGGATTCCGGTGTGGCGGCGCGACCACGCGCTTCAGGACATCCCTGGCGACATGGGGGAGTTCGTGGAGCAGCTCATGGAGTGGCAGAAGGCCGGGCGCTTGGCGATCCAGTACCGCGGCGAGTTTGTGCATCTGGAAAAATCCGAATTCGACGACCCAGATCTCACGGTGTTCTTTGTGTGCCTGCGTGAATCCGAAGACCGCTGCGGCGACATCATCGCATTGTTGAATGCTCACGGGCTGGTTCGCGACCCCGATGTGCTGGACACCTGGTTCTCATCGGCTTTGTGGCCCATGTCCACGCTGGGTTGGCCTGAGCAAACCGCGGATCTTGCCAAATGGAACCCGTCGTCGGTGCTGTGTACGGCGCGGGAGATCATCACGCTGTGGGTGTCGCGGATGGTGATGTTTAACCTTTACTTTGAGAAGCAGCTGCCGTTCAAAGACGTGTTTATCCACGCGATGATCCAGGACGGACACGGGCAGAAGATGTCCAAGTCTTTGGGCAACGGGGTGGACCCTTTGGACATCATCGAGTCGCACGGGTCGGACGCGATGCGCTACACGCTGACGGCGATGACCACGCAGACCCAGGACGTGCGCATGCCCGTGGACGTGATCGATCCGCATTCGGGCGAGACGTTTACGCCCAAGTTTGTGACCGGCCCCGGCGGGGTGAAGGTGGCGGCGCCCGAGCAAGACTCGCCGACGGTGAAAGGCAAGCGGATGGCGTCGAGCTACGGCGTGGCGTCGGGCAAGGTGAAGCCCACCGAGGACCTGCCGGCGGCGAAGAACACCAGCGAGAAGTTTGACCTGGGCCAGCGCCTGGCGAACAAGCTGTGGAACGCGACGCGCTTTGCGCTTTCGATTCTGACCGACGAGACCGAGACGACGAGCGACGAGATGACGCTGGCCGACCGCTGGATCCTGGGCCGGTTGGCCGAGACGGTGGAGGCGGCCAACGCGTCGCTGGCGCAGTACCGCTTCGCGGAGTTTGCCACGACGCTGTACGACTTCTTCTGGCGTGACCTGTGCGACTGGTACTTGGAGGCGATCAAGCCCACGGTGCGGGGCAATATTCAGCAACGCCGCACCCTCGCGGCTTGTATTGACGCGACGCTGCGGCTGCTGCACCCGGTGATGCCGTTTATCACCGAAAGGCTGTGGGAGAGCGTGAACCAGGCGGTGCCCGGCGACCGATCG
>JALZVY010000089.1 GCA_023300125.1 Phycisphaera sp. | reverse complement strand
AACGGATTTAGCGGTCCCACGGATTGACGACGACGCGGAGGGTGAGGGGTGTGGTCTTGGCGTTGGGGCCGGCAGGGGCGGTGAAGCGGGTGCCGGTCATTTCGATGCCGGTGATCTTGCCCGCGGCGTCGCGGCGGATGGATTGTTCTTCGGCGGCCTTGCTGGTTTTGAACCAGGCTTGGTAGGTGCGGCCCGGGGTGAGGCCGCGGAGGGTGAACGAGCCGTCGGGTCGGGTGGTTGTAGTGAAGGCGTCTTGATTCCAGTCCAGGCCCGGGACGCGTTGGTTGGGTTGGATGACGGCTTTCAAGGTGAGGCCGGGGACGGGGGCTTGCGTGATGGCGTCGATGATGTGTCCGGTGATGAACACCCCGGGTTGAAGCGTGATGGACGCGGTGGGGCGGTCGAGCGTGATTCGGGTGGGTTGATAGTTTTCGACCTGGCCGATCTCGACGCTCCAGGTGGCGTCGGGGGCGGCGAGGTTGATGCCGGTGACAACAGCGACGCCGTCGCCGCCGGTGCGTTCGCTTGGCGACCAGCTGTTGCCGCCGCCTGGCCGCGACAGGTGGATATCGATGGGGACGTTGGCAAGGGGGTTGCCGTCCGGATCGAGCACGGTGACGGCGACGTCGGTGCCCCGCAAAATCGTGATGTCGATCTCTTTTCTCGGATTCGCCTCGTTTAGGGTGAATGCGGCGGTGCGGACCCCCGCGTAGCGACCCAGGCTGCCGCTAGACGCGGAGACTCGGTAGGTGCCGCCGAACGGCGCAGGAAAAAGAGCGAAACGGCCCTGGTCATCGGTGCGGAAGTTATTGACGCTGTTTGAATCAAGATGCCCCGAAGGTGGCTGGTCGATGATGTTCAGGCTGAGGTTGGCGTCGGGAAGTGGGTTGCCGGCTTCGTCGGTGACGCGGCCGGTGACGATGCCCGCGGGTTGGAGTTGGCGGTCGAGGGTTAGCGGATCGTCGCCCGGAGAGACCTGGGTCTGCCTGGCGGTGTGGTTTTCGGAAAGGGGAAGCCAATAGCCGGGGGCGGCGACGGATTCGAGCGCGAAGCCGGGGCCTTGCCGATTGCCTTCGGGGGTGTCGAGCAGGACCTCGAACCGGATTTCGCCCTCGGTGATGGGGAGCTTGGTGTGCGTGCGGTAACGGTCCGAGGCTTTCACGCGATAGACCACCTGGGCGTTGCCTTCGGGCGGCGGCCAGCCGGCTGGCGGTGTGAGGCGGATGACGACGGCGCGGGTGTCGGTGTCGGGGGCGGCGGGCTCGGCGTCTTTGGGCGTCAAGGTGAGCACGTGCGGCTGCGTCGCGAGTGGGCGTAGCTCGTCGAGGCGAAGATGTGTCGGCCCCGCGGTCACGGTGGTTTCTTCCGCGTGGTCGATCAGCGGGGCGTGAAAGGTGAACGTGCGACCGTCACTTTCTGGGTCGGCGTAGGCGTAGAAGGACGTGCCGTAGGGAGAGTCCTCTTTGAAGTGGACCGTTTGGCGGATCTGTATCCGCGGTGTTCCTTTGCGGTCGGTGTCTAGAAGCTTCAGCGGGCCTTCGACGCGGAAGCGGGGGCGGATGGCGGCGGCGAGTTGGACTTGTAGGGCCGGGGCGTCGGCTCGCGTCGCGATGCCGTGCAGGATCATCGGGGCGTGGCCGTCTGCCTCCACCCACAGAGAGTGCAGGGCGTGGCGGGGGAGGGTCGAGAGGGTGAAGCGGCCTTGACCGTCGGTGGTGGCGAGGGGCGGCGAGCGGCTGCTGCTGCTACGGGGGTCGGTTTGCGCGTTGGTCACGCTGTTCCACACCATGCGGATGCGGGCTCCGGGTAGAGGTTCACCGTTGACCGCGTTGGTGACCACGCCAGCGAGGGGGATCGCGGGCTTCAGGGTGATGTTCCAGGTGTCACCGGGCTGTGGCGTGATTTCGGATTCGGCGAGTTCGAAGCCGGGGTGCTGGATGCGTCCTTTGTAGAGAACGGGGCCGGTGTCGGGGATCACCATGCGGCCGCTTGAGTCGGTGGCGGGGTCATCGTGACGCACGGGATAGCTGCTGTAGCCCCCGCGCTGTTGAACGATCTGTGAAACTTGTTTGAAACGTACGCCGGCGATCGGTTGGCCGTCACTGTCGGTGACGCGAACGGGCAGGTCGCGGCTCGGCGGAAGGATGAGGTGTAGGTCGTCCCGCGTGGTGCCGGGTTCCAAGGTTAGGGGTGCGCTCATCGCCGGGCCGTAGCCCGCCACGTGGATGAGTACCTGCATGGCACCGGGGTGCGACGCGTGGGTGAACCGGATCTGGCGGGGGTTGTCGGGGTCGGCACGCAGTTGCATCGCGGCGGAGCCGCCCTGGCCGGAAAACAGGACGTGTATGTCGCGTCCGCTGAGGTCGGCGTTGTCGTGGGCGACCACCGTGCCGGCGACGGTGACGCGGTCTTCGGGCGGCACTTGGCCGTTGGGATAGCGGTATTCCTTGGGGGCGGCGTTTTCGGCGACGGTCCGGCGGGTGTCGGCGATGTACTTCTCCGGATTTACGATCTTGTCGATCGCAACGACGGCGGTTTCGCTGCCGCAGGCCACGGCGTAGAGGGAGCCGGTGGTGAGGGTGAGCAGAAGCAGCAGGGTGGGCCAGGGGATGCGTATGGCGTCGCGGAGGTTGGGGTGCAGCAGGCGGCGGACGCGGTGGGTGAGGGCGGAGTCGTTGGGTTGGCCGAGTGCGAGTGCGGTGGTGGAGGATCGT
>JALZVY010000088.1 GCA_023300125.1 Phycisphaera sp. | reverse complement strand
GGTGGGCAGCCTGTGGCCACACCTTCAGGGGCGGGCGGTGAATGCCTTTGGCGGCTTGAGTGTGCAGTCGATCTTGACCACCGACCGCGGGGCCTTGCTGTCGATGGCGGCGGTGTTGTGCGGGGTGATGGCCGCTTTGGCCTTGTTTTCGGTGAGCATGGCCACGCCCCGCGCGGTAATCGCACGGCGCGGTCTGCGCCGGGCCCGCAAGGACGGGCTGAATCGGGTGCCCGGAGGCTGGGACGCGGCGTCCAGCCTGCCGTTGACCCTGGGGGTGCTGGGCATCGGTGCCGCGGGCCTGGCGGCGGCGGCGGCGGCGTGGAACAGCGGCGAGCGTGCGGCGCTGGGGGCTGATCTGTGGCCTTGGGCCGCGCTGCTGCTGGCTCTGGCGGCCGGGGTGCTGCTGACGTTTCAAGCCCTGCATGAACGCCTGGGCCGCATGCCTGTGCTGCTGCTGGCCTTTGTCGTTTGGGCGGTGCCCTTTATGGTGGCCATCGTGCTGGTGTCGGCTTTTGGGCAGACCCAGGCGGCGATCTACGTCGCGGTGCCGTGCGCACCGGCGGCGGGGGTGTTGGCCTTGATGGAATTGGCCGTGGCTTTTGGCGACGTGGACTTGGCCCAGACGCTGCGACGCGAAGTGCCCGCGGCACGCTTGGCCTTGATGATGGGGGTGGGGCTGTACGCCGTACTGGCGGTGGTGACCCAAGTGTGGCGCGGGCGATGGTCGCGGGCGATGCGCAAGAGCGAATGAAAACCGGCCAAGGGTTGAGGCCGGGGCTTGAGCGCGGTCTCAAGCCCCAGTCTTGAGTCTCATGAAGGCCACCAACCGGTGGGGGGATCACACCAAGCCGTGGATGTACTCGTGCAGGTGGGCGATCTCCACCGCTTGGCCGTCGAGTTCCCAGGCGTTGAGGTCGCCGATGGAGATCATGGCTTGCAGGACGCCCTGGGGATCGACCACCGGCAGGTGCCGCACCCGGCGGGTGCGGAAGGTCTTGCGGGCTTCGTCCAGGGGCATGTCGGCGCTGCAGCACACCACTTCGCGGGTCATCACGTCTTGCACCTGGGTGGTGGCGGGGTCGCGCCCATCGGCCACGATGCGGCGCAGCACGTCGCGTTCAGAGCACACCCCGGCGATGCGCTGATCGACGGTGACCACCACGCAGCCGATGTGGTGTTCGTTCATCAGCCGGGCGGCGTCCAGCACTGTGGTGTCAGGAGGGACCGTGGTGACCTCGACGCCTTTGGTTTTAAGGATGTCGGCAACAGTGGGCATGGTGGACCTTTCGCAGAATGGCGTGGCGGCAATGATGTGATTCAAAAAAACAAGCGTGTGGCACGCAGAGCCAGAGAACGGCTTTGTCTAGATTAACCCAGAATTTTCGTAAATCCAACACTTATTGAACACCCCGCCCCGCGCGGCGAAGCGGGTTCACATCAATGCGTCGTAGCAGCCCGCCGCGGCAAGCAGCAGGCTGATGACCCCGTTGACGGTAAAAAACGCCAGATGCAGCCGGTTGAGCCGCGAACGCCAGACCAAGGCATGCTCGAGGATCAGCAGCAGGCCCACGGCCCCCGTGGCCGCCGCGAAGGCGGTGGACAGGTGCGGGCTAAGCAGCGTCGCGGTGATCAGGGCGCCCACGGCCACGCCGTGCAGTACGCGGCTGATCCACAACGCCGGGTTCTCGCCCAGCCGGGCGGGCATCGAAAAGAGCTTCTGGGCGCGGTCGGTGGCAACGTCTTGCAGGGCGTAGATGACATCAAAGCCCGCGACCCAGGCCGCGACCATGGCCGCGATCCACCACGGCGTGGGCTGTTGCAAATAACCCGGCGCAATGGCCAAGGCCGCGGCCAGCGGGCTGGCGGCCAGGGCCACGCCCAGCACCAGGTGGCAGGCCCAGGTGAAGCGTTTGGTCAGGCTGTAGACCGCCAGCAAAGCCAACACCGCGGGGGACAGCAGCACCGGCCAGGGGTTGTCGTAAAAAAGGCCAAAGCCCCCCGCGGCGGCCACCAACCCCGCGGCACACACCGTGAGCGTGACCGCCGCGGTGCGGCGCGACACCCGTCCGCTGGCGACTGCACGCTGCTGGGTGCGCGGGTTGTCGGCGTCCAGCCGGGCATCGGCCAGGCGGTTGAAGGTCATGGCGAAGGTGCGGGCCAGCACCATGCACAGCAGGATCAGCGCGAACTCTCCGGCATGCAGCCCCGCGCCGCGGTGCACCGCGGCCAGCACGGCCCCCAGCACCGCGAAGGGCAGGGCAAACACGGTGTGTGACAGCTTGATGTCGCGGCCCAAGGCGGCGAGTTGTTGGGCCACCGGCAAAGGGGCAGCGGGAGACGCCGCGTCAGAGACGGTCACGCGGGATCCTTTCGGGGCCCGGCGGGCGTGATCTTCCCCGACCAGCGGATGTTTAGGTCGTGGGGAATGTCGAGCAAGTCCAAGCACCGGCCCACGACAAAGTCGGCGACGGCTTCGAGGCTTTGCGGCTGGTGGTAGAAGCCCGGGTTGGCCGGGGCGACGATGGCGCCCGCTTCGGTGACGGTCTGCATGTTGCGGATGTCGATGAGCGACAGGGGCATCTCGCGGTGGACCAGCACCAGCTTGCGACGCTCTTTGAGGGTGACGTGGGCGGCGCGGTGGATCAGATGCTGGGCGTTGCCGCTGGCGACCGCGCCCAGCGTGTTGCTGCTACACGGGCACACGATCATGCCGTCGTGGCGGAAGCTGCCGCTGGCGATGGTGGCGCCCACGTCTTTGGCGTGGTGGGCGATGAGCTGCGGCGGCGGCGCGGGTGTGCCAGCCAGGACGGCCAGGTCCACGCTGTCGAGGCCCAGCTCGTCGCGCAAGAGCCGCTGGCCCAGGGGCGAGACCACCAGGTGGGTTTCGACGTCGGCGGCGACCAGCAGCTGGATCAGCCGGGCGGCATACAGGGCGCCGCTGGCTCCGGTGACGCCGACGACGATGCGCTGGGTGCTTGGGTTGGGCATAGGTCACAAAGTTTAGCGGTGCAGCGGGTCGCGGATCGGGGCGGATTGGATTCTGCGGCGAGGGAATCTTTCCTGCGAATGGGCCGTGAGATGGTCGGGCGTTGGGCGCCGTGATTTGCCCCTGCTTTGGCTCCGCTCGGCGTGGTGGCGACTCGGCGTAAAAGGTTTTGATTGCTTTCGGGTCCACTTTGCAGCGGAGAGGTTTTGCGGCGACACATCAGAGAATGGACACGAAGTCTCAAAGGCCCGAAGGCACGAAGAAGACCAACAAAGGTGGATTAAAATCCGATCCCCCTGCCTTTTCTTATGCCTTGCTAATCCCTAACCCCTAATCCCTAATCCCTAACTCCTAACCCCCCGACGCGTCCGCGTCGTTGTAGCTGACGTGCATGTCCAACTCGATGCCGGTCTGGGTCACGCGGAAGCCTTTGATGCGGGCTTTGCGGTGGGCGTCGACCGGGAGGACCAGCGGGCCCACGGCCCGGCCCGCGGCGAGGTCGGTGATCATGTCACGGAACACGGGGTCTTTGACCTTGGTGACGTCGATGAAGCCGGAGATGAGTGAGAGGGGCAGGCTTTGCTCGCCCAGGCGGATGGCCGAGAGACGGAAGGCGGGCTCTTGGGTTTGGGCCCCGGTGTCGTTGACGGCGCGGATGACCTCGAAGAACACGCTGTAGAAGCGAAGCCGCCCGCCGCTGTCGTGGCTGACGGTGGTGACCAACTGGCCGTCGAGTTCGGTGAGCATGGCGCCCCCTAGCCCGGAAAACGAGATGCCTTGGTTACGCAGCACCCGGTCGAGCCGCAGCGCGAGCCAGGCGTTGACTTCGTCGAAGGCGAAGGGGACGGTGCGGTTGCCGTCGCCGCTGCCCACCGGGCGGGTCCACTCGCGTGGGGTGCGGACTTCTATGGCTTTGGCCAAGCGTTCGAGGTCTTTGGGCTCGGTGACTGTGAGAAAACTCTGGTTTTGCTCGACCCAGTCGGGCACGGCGCGTATTTTTTGCACGGCGCGAAAGCCGATGACCGCGAACACGCCCAGCAACACCACAAGCACCCACCGCTTCCAAGGGCGGCGGCGGACAAGCAGGGATGCGGCAGGGGTTGTGGGTGAAGACGTGTTCACGAGGCCGTTTTGGTCTGCTCGTCGGCGCTGACCAGGGCCCGGGCGGCATCGGCCAGACGTTGATGCAGGATTTCGTGGTCGCCCACTGCGGCGATGGCGGCTTCGAGCTGGTCGACGCGCTCGACGGTGCCTTCGTCGGCGGTCACCCGCTCCAGGGCGGCGTCGCCCAGGGCTTCGCCCGAGCTGATGAAGAAGTGCACGGCCTTGGTCTTCTTCTCGCCGTCCAGCGGCTGGTTCTGCGGGAATTGCTGATACGGCGCGGGCACCGGGCAGGCCAGGGTGGGGTCGGCGGGGCAGATGATGCGCCAGGTCTTGCGGTGGGCAGCCTGGGCGTAGAGGGCCTGGACCAACCGGCCTTCTTGGCGGCCTTGGGTTTCCCAGGCGTGGGCGTCGGCGGGCTCGTGGGGGGCGGTGAAGACCACACAGCCGGTCTGGGGCACCTCGGCGCCCTTGGCCAGGCCCACTTGAATGGCTTGGTCTGCGGCGTGTACGCGGCGTTGGCGGCGGCACTCTTGCAGGGGCAGCACGATGCGGGCGTAGAGGTTCCAGTCTTCGGCTTTGCGGGCAGCGGCGAGCGCGTCCAGGCAGGTGGCTTCGCTGGCGGCGTAGTCGAGATCGGCCAGCTGCTGGCTGGCGGTCTCCATAAGGGTGTCGATGGCTGCGGTCATGGGCGGGATTCTATCCGAATGGGCGTGGGGGGCCCGGTGGATGCGACATCTGGAAGACGAAGCCATGAAGACACCAAAAGGCGAAGGGAAACCCGGCGCACCCTGTGCTTGCTTCCGCATGGGTGGCATGCACGGCAAGGAGGGGCAATGGGGTGAAAAGCCCTGTGCCGATGCGACTGAGCCCAGGTGTCTTGAAGTGGGGTTTTGCGTCACGGGCCAGCCTTGGACTTATGCTGATCTACGCCGCGATCACGCGTGAAGGAGCCACCCCATGGGTTTTACATACGAACAATTTGTGGCCGATGCCCGCGAGGCCGCAGGCCAGGCCGAGCCGGACTTGGCGGTGAAGGCTTTGCTGGAGCAGACCCTGGCCGATCCCGCGGCGGTGGCGGCGGCGGTGCCCGAGCGCCATGAAGATGAGATCCGCTTGTTTCAAGACGACACCGTGTCGATCTGGAGCTGCCGCTTTCAGCCCGAGGTGGTGATGCCGCCCCATGAGCACAAGATGCGGGTGTGGGTGGGGGTGTACCGCGGGGTGGAGGTAAGCACGCTGTACCGCCGCGACCCCGAGGGCTTGACCGTCACCGCCACCCACGCGACGGCGCCCGGGCAGGTGCTGGGTCTGGCCGACGACGTGATCCACGCGGTGACGGCCCAAGGCCCCGAACCCAGCGAGGCGCTGCACGTGTATTTGGGCCCGCTGACCGACGTGGAGCGCGACCTCTTTGACTGGGAGTCGGGTGCGGCGCTGCCGTTCACCATGGACCGCTTCAGTGCGATGCAGCGACCGCGCTAACGGGTAGGCGATGTCGCGTGGCCGGGCGTGGACAGGCGGGGCCAGACGGACCTTCCGCACTTGTTCGGAGGACGGCTTGGGTTATTGGACATTCCGGGGTTCTTGTTTCAATAGTCCCACGGTCCGTGTGATCGCTGCACGGGGGGTTGCGTCAATGGCTCATGGGGTAGACCAATGGGGTCGGTTAAATACCGACGCACGCATGGTCGATCCATACAAATGTGTTTGCATGCCCATCGTTTTATGTCGCCATCGTTTCGCGAAATCGGCTTTTCTTGCCGCTGAACACCTCCGCGGGCTGGGGAACCTGCCCTTGGCCAGAAGTCAGTCACGTGGCGTGCCCACCGCCAAGCCCCCCAGCGTGCGGCACCGGGTCCGGTGGTTTGGCGCGGTTGGCGCGGTGGGACGGGGTGGGGCTGCGAGCCCGCCCCGTCGATGGGCTGCGCCTCAAATCGAACTTAAGTTTATTACTGAAATGGTTTTATCGTTTGACATGCCCCGGAGGTCCGGAGCGTGCGACGGGGGTGCATGCTGAAATTAACTCGCTCTGGCCGCCTAGATGTGTCAATCTTGCACTCTTGTAAGATCATTTCCTATTCGAGTGAGTTCCTATGGCTTTCAAAATCAAGACAACGCTGTGGGCCTTGATGTCCTTGGGGTGCGCCACTTTGTTGCTGTCGCCGGCAGTTGCGCAGACAAGCCCTGTCGAGCCCGCAGCCGCTGACGCGTCAGAGAACCATGACATTGTCGATTTGTCTTTCGATGAGCCGGTGCCGTTGGCCACGCTGGTGGAGTACGTGGGTCGGGAGATGGGCCTGAGCTTTATCTATGAGCCGTCGGTGTTGGAGGCCGAGGTGAACATGAAGATTCGGGGGCCGCTGCCCGTCGCGTCATTGGAAGGGCTTCTGGCCACGGCGCTACGGATGAACGGTTTGACGGTGATCGACGGCATCACGCCCGGTGTCAGGCAGATCGTGACGTCGGACCGGAGCCATTTGACCCTGCGCAAACAGGAAGGCGATGGGGCGGGGCCGCCGCGCCGCACGGAGGACTTTTCGTTGGTGACCCGGGTGTTTAGTGTGCGCAACGAATCTGCGGGCGACGTGGCCCAGGCGCTGCAACCGCTGCTGGCCAACCCTGACAATTTGCTTTACTCGTCGGACGCGTCCGGGGTGATCGTGGTGGCCGACCAGGCATCGGTCATCCAACAGATCGAAGAGCTGATTCAGCGGATTGAGAGCAGCGGGCGCGACGCAGAGATCAAGGTTTTGCCGTTAAAAAACGGGGTGGCCCGTGACTTGGCAGAGCAGGTGACGCTGGTGATGGAGGCCAAATTGTCGGCGGCGGGCAGGGCCAATACCAATGCTGTGCGGGTGCGGGCCGATCCTCGGACGAATCAGTTGGTGGCCAGTGGTCCGCCTGCGGCACTGGCCGAAGTGGAGAAACTGGTCGCCCAACTTGACGGGCCGGTCAGCGCAGCCCAAGCGCCGATCCGTCGGTACAAGCTGACCAACACCAAGTCCCGTGAGGTGCTGCAGACGCTGCGGGCGGTGGCGGGGCTGGGCGGCGGGGGCGCGGGCCCCGGTGCGGGGCTAGACACGGGCGAAAACGCGTTGGGGGCGGGCGCCGATGATGGTTTCGGCAGAAGCAGCAGCAGCCGCGGAGGCCAGGACGATGAGGATGACTTCCAAGGCGAATCGAACGAAGGCGACGATCCGCGCTTTGCGCTTCCGGCCACCAATCGCGCATCGGAGACGGCCCTGCTGGAGACGGGGCTCTCGATCGGTGTGCTCAACGGCAAGAAGGTGACCCTGGCGGCGGACGTCAACACGAACTCGATCATCGTGGTGGCCGACGCGGCGACACACCTGATTTTCGAAGACCTGATTAAGCTGCTGGACGAACGCCGGCCGCAGGTTCAGATCGAAGCGACGCTGGTGGCACTCAACACGACCGATGATTATTCGCTGGGCGTTGAGTTTGGCATCCGGGACGCATTTGAGAGCGGGCGGCTGATCTCCTTCAGTTCATTCGGCATCTCGGGCATCACCCCGCTGGTTCCAAGTGTGGCGCCGGTGGTGGGGGCAGGCCTGACGGCGGGTTTGCTGGATACTGACTTTGCCGACGTGATCTTGCGGGCGTTCAAAGAAGACGGACGGTCGCGGGTGCTGTCGGCGCCGACGCTGCTGGTGAACGACAACGAGCGGGCGGTGTTGCGCAGTATTTTGGAAGAACCCACGACCACGGTGACCCAGGGCGAGGTCAGCGACCAGGTGTCGTTCCAGGGATTTGTCGAGGCAGGCACACGGATCGCGGTGACGCCCAGCATCAGTGAAGGCGGATACCTGCAGCTGGAATACGTGGTCGAGGTCAATAGCTTCCTCACCCCGCCGGCGGATTCGGCCGCGGGCATTCCGCCGCCACGCCAAACGGATTCCATCGGCAGCCGGGTGACGATCCCCGATGGCCACACGGTGGTCGCCGGTGGGCTGAGCCGACGCGACTTCAGCGATATCGAGACCAAGATTCCGATCTTGGGCGATCTCCCGCTGATCGGAGAGCTGTTTAAAAGCACCAACAAGTCGGACACAGAAATCACGCTGTTTGTCTTTTTGAAACCGACGATTTTGCGGGACGATGATTTTGCCGACCTGCGTGCGTTGAGTGATCCGAAACTGCGGGAGGCCGGTCTGGCCGGCAACGAACCCTGGGACGGTCCGGAGTTGATCCTTGACTGAGATGCCCTCTGATCCATTGGTGACCCTGCGTCTGTCCAATCCCCTGGTGGAGACACCCGAGGACTGCGCGGAGCCCGAGGACGTGGTGATGCCTGCACCGGCGCCTGAGGCAAACGTGCCCGAAGCTCCGCACAGCGAGACGACCCCACAGGTCGCAGGCCCCGCTGATTTGGCGGACCTGACGCCCTCGCAGGCGTTCGTGAAGGCGATGCCGATTGCCTTTGCCCGGCAGCACATGATGATGGGCTTTGACACCCCCGACGGCGGGCTGTGCCTGGCGATGGTGAACGCCGGCGACATCGACCAGATCGAGACCGTGGCCCGCTGCCTGAATTGCGATCCACAGCCCTTGGCGGTCTCGGAAGAGGATCTGAGTGCGGCGATCAACCGGGCCTACGAGTCGTCCATCCCCGGCGGCGGGGTGAAAGCGGTGGTGGCGTCGATCGATCCGTCCGAGCGCGACTCGGTGCTGGCGGACTTAAAGGGCCTGACGGCGTCGGACGACCTGCTGGATTCGGGTGGGCGCTCGCCGGTGATTCGGCTGGTGAACCTGATGTTGGCCGAGGCGCTGCAGAGCCGTGCGTCGGACGTGCACGTGCAGCCCTACGAGCACAAGCTGGTGGGCCGGATGCGTATCGACGGGGTGTTGTACGACAGCTTTGATCTGCCCAAGGCGGTGCAAGAAGAGGTCGTGAGCCGCGTGAAGGTGATGGCCCGCATGGACATTGCAGAGAAGCGCCTGCCCCAAGACGGCCGGGTGGCGGTGCGGGTGGGCGACCGTGCGGTGGACCTTCGGGTAAGCACGCTGCCCACGAGCTTTGGCGAGCGGGTGGTGATCCGTTTGCTGGACAAGAGCCGTGGGCTGATGACGCTGGACGAGTTGGGGATGTCCGAGGCGCGGCAGACGGCGTACCGGCAGCTGGTTAACAGCGATCACGGCATTGCTTTGGTCACCGGCCCCACGGGCAGCGGCAAAACCACGACGCTTTACGCGGCGTTGGCGGAGGCCGACAGCACGCAGCGCAACGTGTTGACGATTGAAGACCCGATCGAGTACCAGCTGGCGGGGGTCAGTCAGACCCAAGTGAACGTGAAGAAGGGGATGACCTTTGCCGGCGGTCTGCGTTCGATTTTGCGGCAGGACCCCGATGTGATCATGGTGGGGGAGATTCGCGACCGCGAGACGGCGGAGATCGCGATTCAGGCGGCGCTGACCGGCCACTTGGTTCTGAGCACGCTGCACACCAACGATGCCGCGAGCGCGGTGACCCGGTTGGTGGACCTGGGCATCGAGCCGTTTTTGGTGGCCAGCAGTGTGAAGGGTGTGCTGGCTCAGCGACTGCTGCGGCGCAACTGCCCGAATTGCATGGTGAAGGCGACGATGTCCGTGGCAGACCGGGCGGGTCTGCAGGCGATGGGCGTGGATCCCAGCACGTTGGACGCTGTTGAGATGCGACGCGGCGAGGGGTGCGAGACCTGCCGCATGACAGGGTATTTCGGCCGCACGGCGATTCAGGAGTTGCTGCCGATCTCCTCGTCCATCGTGAAGCTCATTCAAGACCGCGGTGACGCGAACTCGGTCAAGCGGGCGGCCACGGACGAGGGGATGATCACGCTGCATGAGGACGCGATGAGCCAGCTGCGCGGCGGGCTCACAACGGTGCAGGAGATCGTGCGGGTCGCTTCGCGGTCGGGCATATAAGGTTAGCGTAGGGCGCCCCGGGCCGTGTGGTCCAGGAGGTTGGTTTGGTTCGGTCATTGGGTCATTCGACCATCGGGTCATTTTTTATGCCTGCGTTTGCTTACCGAGCTTTGGAGTCGTCGGGAACCGTGAATGCGGATTCGCTGCGCGCGGCGCGGGACGAGTTGCGGGGGCGGGGGCTGACGGTGGCAGAGGTGCGCGAGGTCAAGACGGCCCGCACCTCAAACCGCCGGGCGGTGCGGACCCAGCGCTTTCAGCTGCAGCGTTTTGCCCGCGAGCTGGCGACGCTTTTGGGCGTGGGGGTGCCGGTGCTTGAGGCATTGGAAGTGATGGCGCGACAGAGTTCCGGGCGGGGGCTAGAGGTGATTCAGGGGCTTTGTGAACAGCTCAGACGCGGGCGCAGGCTGGGCGACGCGATGCGCGACCCCCCGGCGTCGGAGGTGTTCGACGACGTGAGCATTCAGATGGTCGAGGCGGGCGAGCAGTCGGGTCGGCTGGAGACGGTGCTGGACCGCTTGGCGGATTTTCAGGCCCGGCGTGACGCGCTGCGCGGCAAGCTGCTAACGGCGATGATTTACCCGGGTTTTGTGGCCTTGGTGGCGGTGGGCGTGGGCGTGTTTTTGATGACGGCCGTGGTGCCCAAAATTCTGGAACCGTTGACACAGCAGGGGCGAACATTGCCGTGGATCACGCGGGTCGTGAAGACCATCAGCGACGCGATGCTGAGCCACGGGCTTTGGGGCTTGGTGGGGCTGGCGATCGTGATCGGTGGGGCGACGATGCTGCTGCGTCGTGAGGCGGGCCGCGAATGGTGGCACCGCACGCAGCTGCGGCTGCCGGTGGTGGGGCCGCTGCTGCGCCAGCAGGCGGTGGGCCACATGGCGGTGGTGATGGGCACACTGCTGGAAAGCGGGATCGACTTTGGGCGGGCGTGTTTGATCACGGCCCGCAGCAGCCCACAGCGGGTGGTGGCGGGGGCTTTGCGGGCGGGCCACGAGGCGGTGCTGCAGGGGCGCGACGTGTCCGAGGCGATCGAGGAAACCGGTGAGTTTCCACCGCTGGTGGTGCAGGCGTTTTCGGTGGGGCAACGTTCGGGGAAAATGGAGCAGGTGCTGGCGCGGGTGGCCACGACTTGCGAGGCCGAGGTGACGCGTTCTACTGCCCGGCTGACGGCGTTGCTGGAACCAGTGATGATCTGTTTGATTGGGGTCATGGTGGGTGCAATCGCGCTCGCGACCATTCTTCCTATTCTTGAGGCCAGCGATGCGTTCTAGTAAAAAACGTTTTCAAACAAATACCGTGAACCGTCGTAGTCAACGGGGTTTTTCGTTTATCGAGGTGATGATTGCCGTGGTGATCATCGGACTGCTGGCGGGCGCCGTGGCGCTTAAGGTCGGGAAGAACGCCGCGACCGCGCGCAGCAACCGGGCGAGCTCGGACATCGGGGTGATCGTGACGGCGCTGGAGACCCATCGACTCAACACCGGGCGGCTGCCCGCGGCGTCGCAGGGGCTTGCGGCGGTGTCCGCGAGCGTGACGCACATCACGGACCCCTGGGGCAACGACTACGAGTATTTTTTGCCTGGCAGCGGCGGAGCCGAGTTTGAAGTGATCAGCTATGGGGCCGATGGCCGTGAAGGCGGAACCGGCGGGGACGCGGACATCAGCAGTCTGACGCTGGGCACGAACCATCTGGATGCTCAGGCCAACGATCAGTGACCGCCGCACCCACCTGGGGTCGGTTTGCGACAACCGGTCAACCGCGGAGAACGCGGGGGCGGAAGGCTTTTTCGTTGCTGGAAACGGTGCTAGTGGTGCTCTTGGTGGGCATGCTGGCGGCGGCGGTGGGATGGACGACGCGCAGTGCCTTTGCCCGCAGCACCGCGCAGGCGACTTGGTCGCAGTTGGATTGGCTTGACGCCGCGGCGCGGCGGGCGGCGCAGTCGGGCACGCCGGCGATGCTGGTGTTTGACCTGTCCGAGCACTGGGCGGGGTTGTCGCTCGACGGGGCCAAGCCCGCGGGGGTTTACCGGGTGCAACTGACCAAGGCGCTGCAGGTGACCGAGTTGTGGCACGGTGCGCAAGAAACGTTCAGTGGGCGTGTGACTTTTCGGGCGTCGAGTCAGGGCGTACTGCCTACGTACGTGTTGCTCGCGGGCCCGCGCGAGGCGACAACCGAGAACCCCTCGCGCTGGTGGGTGCGGGCCGGTGGCAGCGGTCAGCGCGTTGAGATTGCCGATCGCTACGCGGCGCGGGAGGTGCTCAATGCGATGCGCTGATTCATCGTGGTTTGATGCGCACGCGTCGCGCCGGGGTGTGGGCCTGCTGGAGGTGCTGCTGGCGCTGACATTGCTGGGTTCCGTGGCGGCCGCGGGGATGACAGTGCGCAGCCGGCTGGTGCGGGCCACCGCGGCGGGGCATCAGCGGCAGGTGGCGGTCGAGGCGGCCGATGCCTTGCTGACCACCTGGTGGTTGAGTGCGGAGGCCGGGCGTGTTGTGCCGCGCCACGGTAGCGGACAGGTAGCAGGCCCGGACCGCTTGAGGTGGACCACCACGACGCGGAAGATGGTGTTGACACGCGGTGGGCTGCGGCCCCAGGCTTCGCAAGCCAACGTGGGGTCGGCTGGTGGTGCGCAGATGGATCAGGTGCGCCTGGAAATGTGGCCCATGGATCCTGTGGGTGGGCGGCAGGGCGGGCCGGTGTACGCGGTGGACGTGCTGTTGCCGGCTGTGCCGGGGCGTGTGCAATGAGTGGTGTGACACGGCACGGACGGGCCCGTCGAAAAGCTTTTTCGATGGTTGAGCTTCTGCTATCCACAGCCTTGGCGGCGCTGTTGATGGGAGGGGTGATGTCGATGGTGACGTCGCTGTCGGGCAAGAGCAGCGTGGGGCCGGCGCTGGCCCGCATGAAAGGTGAGGGGAACGTCGACGTGGCGCTGCGAAGCGTGGCGTGGGATGTGGCCAATGGGCGCTACGGTGTGATTCAACCGGGCCCGCAGGGCGGGATGACGCTGGTGGGAACCGGCGGGACCGATGGCAGAGGGCCGATGGCGGCGCCCGCGGTGGTGAGCTATACAGTGGTGGACACGGGCGGGCTGAGCATGTTGGTGCGCAGGGAGCGCAAGCCCGCGGAGCCTGAAAACGGCGGGTTTGGGAACGTGGTGCTGGCTGGGGTGGAGGCGTTTTCGGTGACCCCGGTCCGCTTACCCAAGACCTCGAGGGTGCGACCTACCAAGGCGAAGTCTCGGACGTTAAGAGGGGGCCAGGGCCGCGACCTGGAAATCGATGAAGACACTGATGGCGGCAATGAGGTCGCAGATCAGCATTTGCAGGCGTTAACGCCTGGCGCGCGGCCGTTGCCCCGGGCGCTGCGGGTGCGGCTGGCCGTGGCCGGCGGCCGTGTGCACGAGGTGGTGCTGGAGACGGGGGGGCGTGGTGCGCATGAGTGAGCGACGCGGCGGCTTTGCTTTGCTGATGGTGTTGGTGGCGCTGGCGATGCTTGCCACGGTGCTGACGCTGCGCACCCGGCAGATGATGGAGCGGTCGTTGGTGTGGGATGCCCAGGCCCGTGAGGTGCAGACGCGCTGGGCGCAGCGGACGGTGGCCCAGTCGCTGGCGCCGCAAGCTTTGTCGCTATTGGGGATGGACAAACAAAGCCAGAAGGCTCGCCGGCGGCCGTGGGCGAATTGGGCAACGACGATGGTCCTGGGGCCGGTGGCGGTCCAGGTACACGTGAGCGATGAGCAGGCGAAGCTGAATCTGCACACGCTGTCGGAAGAGGATGACGCGATCTATGCTCTGCAAGAGCTGTTGGGCTCAAGCATGGCGGATCGGATTCGTTTGCGCCCGCTGGAGGTGGGGTTTCAATCGGACAACGACTCCTCGGATTTTCAGGACGATGCGTCGGAGTTTCAGGATGACATCTCTGACTTGGGGGACGACGCCCCGGCGGACGACGACGCACCGGTGGAGGGTGATGACTCGGGACAGGACGACGAAGAGGTCAGGTTGGTGGAGCGGCCGGGGCAGTACCTGAGCTTCGGTCAGGTGTTTGACCATCCCAGCGCAGGGGAACTGATGGGAGAGGCCGCTGGCCGGGGGTTGGCGGCACGGTGGACGCTGTGGGGGGATGGGCGGTTAAACGTGAAAACCGTGGATCCGGTGACCTTGCGGGTTATGCTGACCTTTGGGGTTGATGATGTGCGGAACGATCAGATTTTGGTCGCACTGAGGCAAAAGCACGTTAGCCTTAAGAGGCTGTTCGATACGCTGCCGCGTTACCACCTTGAGGAAGAAGATCAGTACGCCATGAACCGGTTGACCGAGGGGTCGAAAGTGCAGGGTTTGTGGGTTCGAGCCCGATCAGTGGGCAGTGGAAGTTCAAACGGGGGGGCAAACGAGTCGGCTGCGTTTTATGTGATCGAAGGTGCCGATCGGCCGCGTCGGGTGCAAACATGGTGAAACCAGATCCTCAACAGCAGCGGCAATTGGTGATGGCATGGGCCGTGTACGCGGCCCACGCGATGCGCCGCTGGTTGCAGACCGGCGGCATATGGGTGCTGGGAGCTGCGGTGCTGGTGATGGCACTGCTGTGGGTGTGGCCCCTGGGAGTGGAATCGGCGGTGGACGCCAACGGGGCCGACGGTGGGGACGCGTCGCAGTCAGTCGTGGAGGACACAGATCGCGATTGGGTGCAACTCGCGCTGCGGCGGCAGCTGGGTTACTCGGAGCAAGAGCAGGAAGTGGTCGACGACTTTTATCAAGAAGAGCAAACGGTCGCGGAGGTGGTGCTGGTGGGCTTGTCGTACCGTGGTGGGGGACGTGGGGTCGGATTCTTTCGCATCAATGGGGGCAACACCGAGATTTTGGGAGCCGACGAGGAGTCGCAAGGGGTGAGAGTCGTACGCGTGGCCAAGGACCACGCCGTGGTGGAACGCGATGGCGAACGGTTGGAACTGCGCCAGGTCTCTGGCGACAAAGACGATCTTGGCGGCCCAAATCATCAAGACGATCTAGACGACCAAGTCGGTCTAGATGAGCAAGAGTACGGGGAGCAACTGTGACCAAAGTCTGGACCCCAACGAAACAACCGGCGCAGCCGCCAAAAAAATCGGCATCGGCAACACCGCCGGTGGTCTGGCCTTGGATGCTTTACGTGAGAGGAGACGCAAACGCGTCGGCGGACCATGAAGAGAGCCCCGCGGTCGTTCCCTTCGTGCTGCTCGGTCCGTCGGGGGCCGGCGGCGATAAATTGGCAGGCGTGGATCCCAAGGATTCCGAAGCGGTTGCCCGGGCCGTGGCCGAGCGGATCAACGCCTTAGGTGGCGGGCCGTTGCACGTGGCCCTGGAAACCGCGTGGTGTTTGTCGGTGTCGGTGTCGACCGCGGATTTGCCACGCCGCGATCGACGCCAGCTGCTGGACTATCGGCTGGAGGATCGGGTGCCGTACGCGGTCGAAGACCTGGCGGTGGATTACGCCAATCTGGGCAGTGCCAGTGACGTAGACGTCACGCTGGGCGTCGCGGTGGAGACACAGCGTTTGGAGGGCTTGTTAACGGCATTAGACGACGCGGGCGTTGAGCTGGCGGCGGTGAGTCCCGCGACTTTGTTGGCGGGGCAGGCGCTGATAGACAGTGTCGATGGCCAGGTGCAGATGAACGCGGGGAAGGCTGAGGATCGAAGCCACGAAGAGGGTTCTCAAGCGGGATCAGGCAAAGGTGAGCAACCGCGCGTGGAGGCTGCGCCGTCTCATGCCCCCGACGTCTGGCTCGTACCCAGCTTCAGTCCGGGGCGCAAGGGCGCGATGGAGATGATCGTGTTTCCACCGCCCACCGCCGGGGGATCCAAGCGATTGCCGGTGGGATGGTATGGATTTGGCGTTGGGTTGAACCAAAGCGCCACGGCCTTGGGCGCGCGGCCGCGGGCCCTGCTAGAGCAGGCGGCCCAACGCCACGGACGCTCGTTGCGGGTGTGTCTGGCGTCGTCGGATCCAACGCTGGTGAAGACGTTGCGGGATCTGCCGCAGGTGGCGGACGTGGCGGTGGTGCCGCAGCCGGTGGGCTACGGGCGGCACATGCCCGCGGGGGATCTCTGGATCAATTTGCGGCGCGGGGTCTTGGACCCCGCGGCCGAGCGCCGCGTGGACGAACGCTTCCGGCAGGTCAGCGTCGTGCTGATGGTGGTGCTGGCTTGTCTCTGGCTGGGCTTGCAGGTACGGGGTTCGCGATTTGCTGGGGCGTATGCGCAGACCGAGCAAACTCAGGCCCATGTGTTCCGCGAGGCTGCGGGCCCCGGTCGTCGCTTGCCGGTGAGTTTTACCCGGGGGCTGCGGGCGATCCTGGATGAGCAGCGGACGGCTTCGGGCGGCGGGGGCGCGGTGGGGGCGGACCTGCGGTTCTTTGAAACACTGCGGGCGATCCCCAAAGATCTCGACGTGCGGATCACGCAGATGCAGATCCAGGCCGAGCGGGTGGACTTGGTGGCCCAGACGGCGAGCAGCGCCGATGCCGGCGTGCTGGCGGAGGCCTTGTCGGGCACGGGGCCCGACGGCATGGTGTTCCGTCACGACCGCTCGGCTTCGGCGGCGGACGGCGCGGCTGAATCCGGCGCCGTGACGGTGGATCTGGTCGGTGTTCCCTTGCGATCGGCAGGTCAGCCATGAACCCCACCTTTACCCCCGAAGTAAAACGTTGGTTGATCTGGGGCAGCGGCCCCGCGGTGCTGCTGGTGCTGGTGCTGTTGGCGTGGGGCCGGCTGGGAAGCAACGCGGAGCAGGCGCGGCGTTCGGCCCAGGATCTGGCCCAAGTCAGAGGGTTGGCCGATCAGGTTGCGCGGGTGCGGCCGCCCGAAATCGCACCGGCCACCGGCAGCGAGGAACACGGGGTGCTGGGCCAGGTGGAGGCCGTGGCTCAGGCTGCGGGTATCGAGGTGGGGCAACTGGCCGAGCTCAAGCGTTCCCGCGGCGGCGGGGCTACACGGGGCGCATCGAGCCGAGCCGCGGGCGGGCCGCAGGTTGACCTGCGTGGGGTGAGCTTAGAGCAGGTCGTGGTGTTTCTGGAGATGTGGGCTTCGTCGGGCCCGACCCGCGGGGCGCAGACAATCAATCTTTTACCCGAAGGGGATCCCTATGGCGATCAATGGACAGCCACGCTGTGGCTTGCGGAATAACGTGCAAAAACTCACGACGCTTCAGAGCCGCGGCGCGGCGCTTTGCTTGCGGCGGTGGGCGCTGCCCTGCCTGTTGGGGGCCGCGATGTTGTTGGGCGGTGGGTGCCAGACCGCCAGCAAGGGCAAGGTCTACCGTTACGAGCAGGAAACCCAGCGGCCGGAACAGCAGAAGCGGGCCCAAGAGGCGTACAAGCTAGCGATGCAGCAGCTGGCGGTGGATGATACGCAGACCGCCCGCGTGAACCTGGAGGCCGCGACGCGCTACGACCCCAACTTCGGCGCGGCTTTCAACAACTTGGGCTGGATCTATTTCCACGAAGAGAACATGTACCAGGCCGCGTGGGCTTTTCAGCGGGCGGTCGATCTGCGGCCCCGCGATGCCCGGGCGGTGAGCAACCTGGGCTTGGTGCTGGAGCGCGGCGCCCGCTGGAAGGAAGCGCTGGAGCTGCACGAGCGGGCCGCGCGTCTGGACCGCGAGAACCCGCATTATCGCACGCGGGTGGCCCGGGCCCAGGCAAAAGTGAAAGCCGTCGAGGTGAAATTGCCTGAATGAGCGCAGGCGTGGGTGCGTATGGGATTGAATCCAGGGCTTTCGTGCCCGCGGATTTTGTGTGATGCGCATTCCATTTGTCATGACCCGCCATCGGTCACGCGTATCACGAGGCGGCCAAGGAATCTTGGCCGCCCGGAGGTTCAAAATGAAGACGCTTTTAAGTAAGCCCGCCTTGGTGCCTGGCTGGCATCAAGGCCACGATGCTTTGCGCGGGATCTGCTTAGGCTGTGGGATACATCACAGCCACGGCCATGGGGCCGCTCACAAACCAATGTCCGGGCCAAGCCCAATCACCCCGCAGCCGAGGCTTTGTCGGCTGCTTTCTTGTCTTTTTCGGGGTATTTGATTCGCTTGTGATACACCGCGCAGAGGGTCTTGCTGATCGAGGCTTCGATCTTGGACAGCTCGGTGAGGGTGAGGTTGCAGTCGTCGAACTGGCCGTCCATGAGCCGCTTGAGGGCCATGCTGTGGACGAGTTGTTCGAGACGGACGGCGGTGGGTTCGTCCATGGCCCGGGCGGCGCCTTCGATGCCGTCGGCCAGCAGGAGGATGGCGGCTTCGCGGGTTTGGGGTTTGGGCCCGGGGTAGCGGAACTCGAACTCGCTGGGGGCGGGCTTGTCTTGGGCTTCGGTGGCTTTGCGGGCCTGGTGGTAGAAGAACTCGACCAGGGTGGTGCCGTGGTGGCTTTCGATGAGGTGGCGGATGCCTTGGGGCAGATTGAATTCCCGGCCCAGTTCGACGCCGTCTTTGACGTGGCCGATGATGATCAGCAGGCTCATGGCCGGCGAGAGCTTGTCGTGTTTGTTGGCGCCGCCGGCCTGGTTTTCGATGAAGTAGCTGGGTTTGTTGATTTTGCCGATGTCGTGGTACATGGCGCCCACGCGGCAGAGCAGGCCGTCGGCGCCGATGGCGTCGGCGGCGGCTTCGGTGAGGTCGGCGATACGCAGGCTGTGCTGGTAGGTGCCCGGGGCTTCTTGGGCCAGGCGCTGCAGCAAGGGGTGGCTGGCGTCGTTGAGCTCACGCAGAGTCATGCTGGTGGTGACGCGGAAGAGCGGCTCGATGACCACCGGCAGAATGCCTTGCACGAACAACCCGACCATGCAGCCGGCGATGACGACGTACAGCACGTCGGCGCCCAGCAGGCCCCATTGGGCGCTGACCGCGTCGCCCAAGAGCGGCAGGGATTGGGTGCCGGGCAGATCAAAGCGGCGTTCGGCCAAGCCGCCGATGAAAGTAGCCCCGCCGGTGGCCAAACCGGCCCACAAGCCGGCGGTGACGAGTTTGGAGCGGGAGCGCACGTCGCTGAGCTGGGCGACGGCCAACGCGACGCCGGTGAGCATGACCAGCGCCGCGGTCATGGGCAGCCGCAGGCTAAGCACGATCAGGACGGTGAGGGCGATGCCCATGGCCAGGGCGAAGCGTCGGTCGTAGACCACGGCCAAGATCATGGCCCCGGTAAGGGCCGCAAAGACCACGCCGCCCAAGGCTGCCGACTGCCAAATGCCCGAAAGCAACACCGCGGCGAACTGGCAGCCCAGCAGCAGCGAGGTAAGGGCCAACCCCCGCATGGGGTTGCGCCGCACCCGGGGGTTGTAGGCGAAGATGTAGCCCCAGATGCCCGCGGCGAGCAGGCCCATGAGCCCCACCAGCCCCAGCCACGACAGCAGCTTTTCGGTCGGCGTGCGGGCGGCTTCCCACTTGATGCGCTCGTCGACGATGAGTTGCAGGTCGTCGATGCTGAGCTGCGTGCCCGAGCCCACAAGTACTTGGTCGGGGCGGTAGTCGATCTTCACCACCGGCGTGGCGGCATAAGCGGCATCGCGGCGGGCTTGGGTGGTGGCGTCGTCGTAGAGGTAGGTCGGTGCGATCTGACGCATGACCACGGCGGCGACCACCGGCTGAAGCTCGGGGGGGAAGTCGTTGGTGAGGTCGCCGGCAAGCAGGCGGGCGACTTGGTCGCGGTCGCTGACAGGCAGGAGCAGACGCTCGCTGACCAAAAGTTCGGTGTCGGCCGCGACATAGGGGTCGGGGTGAACGCGCTTGAGGCGGGCCGGGCCGTCGAGGGTTTGACGGTATTGATCGTCGTCGAGGATGACGTGGGTGAAGATGCGGCGCAGCGCGTCACGCACCCGACCGTTCCACGCCTCAGGGGTGGTGGATGATTCGCCCACGCCCAGGGCGTAGCGTTCGAGCTGGGCGTGGCCCGCGGGGGTGAGGCTGACCGAGGCGACGTAGTCGGGGCTGATTTCTTCGAAGTCCACTTCGTGGAGTTTGAGCAGGCCGCGGAGCTCTTGTTCCAAGTCGCGGTGCAGCTTTTCGCTGTGGCGGAAGACCGGGGGCACTTCACGTCGGTTGAAATCACGCTCGCGCTCGGTGGCTTTGAGGTCGATGGCCTCGAAGCCCTGACGGGCGATCACGGGCTGTTCGAGCAGTTGGCCCAGGTAGTGGCCCGGCCGGCTGCGGGCCGAGAAGGCGATGGCTGAGCCGATGACGGCGAAGGCGGTGATGAACAGCAGGCACCAGCCGATTTCGCGTCGGCGCAGCCAGGCAAACCAAGGGCTGCGTTCGCCGCGGACGGCGCGTCGCACACCTTTGCGTCTGTTTTGCTTGCTCTTGCCGGTGGCCATGGGCAGATGCGGGGTGGGGGGCTGGGGAAGAAAGGACGCGGACAGGGTCGTCATCGGCCCGATGGGCGCGTGACGGGGGTGCATTTTACGCGCTGCGGGGCCCTGAGGGGGGCGAAACGGACGTGGCGTGCGATGTGTGCGGGGTGCGGGGTCCGATAC
>JALZVY010000087.1 GCA_023300125.1 Phycisphaera sp. | reverse complement strand
GCGGCGTTGGCTGTGGTAGTGCCAGACCCACACGGCGTCGATGAGGTGGCTGGCTTCCAGGTCGATCTGCACCCACTGCAGGCCGTCGATCAGCTCGACATAGAAGCCTTCTCCCGCGTCTTTGTCGCCGTCGGTGACGTAGGACAGTTCGCCGACGATCGGCAGGTCGTCGCTGGCGGTGACGGGCTTGCCTGCCGAGAGCAGGGCGGTGCCTTCGGGCACGACCAGCCGCGGGGCCTGGGAAGGGGCTTGTTCGAGGTTGGGCACCTTCATGGGGATGGGCGTGCCCTCGATGCGCTCTTGCGGAAGCTCGGTGGTCAGCAGGTTGCCGGCCTCGGCGGGGGCGTCTGCGGCGGGGTCGCTCGCGCTGGGGGCCGCGCTGTCACCGCAGCCGGTGAAGAGGGCGGCGACCAGGGCCAGGGGGGCGAAGCGGGCAAGCGTGAGGTGGGCGTGGGCGTTCATACGTTCAGGTGCTCGGCGGTGAGTTGGATGGTTTGGCCCGCTTGGGCAGCGGGGTTGACCCAGTAAATCGGGGCCTCGGATTCAAAGGCGTGGCGGGCGTCGCAGTTCAACGATGCTTCGCCGCGCACAGCGCTAAAGAAGTTTTCGATGTGGGGTTGGTGCGGGGGCTTGCTCAGCGCGCCCGGCAGCTCGTAGGCCTCGGGGGCGGCCGAGGCATAGGCGGCGATCACGTTGCCGTCGGTGGCCGCCGGGGCAGGGGCGCTCGAGCGTTTGAGGAACCCGCGCTGCACCAGGGGGTCCCAGCTGGGCGCGTCGGATTCGCGGTAGACCTGGGTGTAGGCGTCGCGCTCAGAGATCTGCACGGTGCCTTCGGTGCCCATGAACGCTTCGTAGTAGCCGCCACCGGCGCTGGTGGTGGTGAGCACCTGGTAGAAGGCCCGGGCGCCGCCCGCGGGGGTGTCGTATTCGAACACGCACATGACGTTGTCGAAATGCTCGCGGTGTTTGAAGTGGTTCTTGCCGCCCGAAGCCATCACCGAGGTGGGCGCGGTGCCCAGAAACCAGTTGAAGATGTCGATTTGGTGGGCGCCCAGGTCTGAGATGGGGCCGCCCGAGAGATCGCGGTACCAGCGCCAGTTCAGGAACTGGTGGGCGTCTTTGAAGCCGTATTTGTTCAGCACGCTGACGTCGGGCAGGGTGGATTCTTTGACTTTGATGTCTTGCGAAGACTTCACCCCGCGGTTCCACTGGCCGTTGATGCTGGTGATGTGCCCACACACGTTGTTGCCGTTGATCAGCTGGTCGAGGGTGTAGCGGTAGCGCGGGTTGCTGCGGCGCTGGTGGCCGATCTGGCACACCTTGCCCGAGGCCTCGGCGGCTTTGACCATCGAGCGGGCGCCCTCGATGGTGTTGGACATCATTTTTTCGCAGTAGACGTGCAGGCCTGCTTCGAGGGCCATCACCGTGTGCGGGGCGTGCCAGAAGTCGGGTGTGGCCACGAACACCGCGTCGAGGTCTTTTTCTTTACTGAGCATGTCCTCGACGTCGAGGTAGCGTCGGGGGTTGTTGCCAAAAGCAGCGCGGATGCGGCCAAAGGCGGCGCCCACGCGGTCTTTCATGATGTCGCACACCGCGGCATAGTGAATGCCCGGGATGTTCTTCATCGCGTTGAAGAGCACTTCTTGCTGCTTGCCGCAGCCGATGAAGCCCACGCGGATCTCGTCAGAAGGGGCGGCCTGGGCCGCAGCGCTGAGGATCGCTGGGGCGCCGAGCACCAGGCCGGCTCCCGCGGCGCTGCCCGAGCGCAGGAAGGAGCGGCGGGTCACCGCGTCGTGGGTTGGTGGGGTGGCGTTGTCCAAGGCGTTGCTCCGTCGTGGTCTGCGGCGAAAAGCCGGGTTACCACTTCTTCAGGATGGCGAGTCGGTTGTGCGACACGTGGTTGAGGGCCATGGCGACCAAGGCCACGTGCACGCCCAGCCACGCCACGCCCGCGTCTTGCCGGATGAGGATCAGCCCGACGGTGAGGGCGACATACACCAGGCCCATGCCCAGAAGCGACAGACGCGTGGCGATGCCCAGCAGCAGCATGAGCCCCAGCAAGATCAGCGCCGGTCCCAAGACCTTGTCGAAGAGCGAGAGCGAAAAACCCGGAATCAGCGGTTCGCTGGCGAAGCGTTGGCTCAAGGCTTCGGGAACGCCGTGGTAAAACTCCAGGCCGTAGACCTTGTCGCTTTGGGCCGCGGTCAAGCCGTAGGTGTTCGGGGCTCCGTCGATGGTGACGGCCTCGGAGCTGCTACGTGTGCCGCTGTACTTCTCGATGCCGGTGATCAGGGCTCGGGCGCCCAGCCAAAGGCGCAGAACCCAGAAGCTGAAGGTCGAGCCGAGGTCGATCTTGGCGGCCGGGGGGGGCGTGTCATTCATGGTCGATATGATATGTCATCCGCCATGCGATAGCGGCTATGAGGGCGTGAGGGGGGTAAATCAGCGGCTGTGGCGTTCAGGCAGCGGCATGCCGAAATAATCGCGCGCGTTTTTAAAGCAAACGGCTTCGATCAGGCTGCCCAGCAGGGCGGGGTCGCTGGGCAGTTCGCCCCCGTCTGCGTCGCGGCCAACGGCTTCGCAGAGCACCCGGCGGAACACCTCGTGCCGGGGGTAGCTCAGCAGCGAACGGCTGTCGGTGAGCATGCCCACGAAGTGGCTGAGTAGCCCCACGTTGCTGAGGATGTCGATTTGGTCGGTCATGCCGTCGCGTTGGTCGTTGTGCCACCAGGCGCTGCCCCATTGCACATGTCCCGGGCCTGCTCCCAGGCCCTGGAAGTTGCCGCACATGGTGCCAAACAGGTAGTTGTCGGCGGGGTTGAGGTTGTAGAGGATCGTTTTGGGCAGGTGTCCACGGCCCGCGGCCTCGCCCAAGAACGCGGCGAGACCGGCTCCCTGCAGGGTGTCGGTGATGGTGTCAAAGCCGGTGTCTGGGCCAAGCTCTTGCATGGCGTGGCGGTTGATGTTGCGGATCACCCCCAGGTGGATCTGCTTGGTCCAGCCTGCGGCGTGGTCCAGCTCGCAGAAAAAGAGCATGAGATAGACCAGCAGCTTTTCTTGGGCCAACGGCGCAAGGGCTTCACCGGACCGGGCCTGTTTGAAAATGGCCTTGGCTTCCGCGTCGGTGCAGGTCACCGGGGTGAAGGCTTCGAAGCCGTGGTCGCTGAGGCGGCTGCCCGCGGCGTGGAAGTGGGCGTGGCGGTCGGCGAGCGCTTGCTTGAAGTGCTTGAGTTTCTCGATGGGCTGGCCGCCGAGGCTGGCCAGTTGGTCCACCCAGCTGTTCCAAGCCGCCACGTCGTCGAGCTTGGTGGCGCGGTCGGGGCGGAACGCGGGGATGACCGTGGTCTCGTACGGCGAGGATTCTTTGAGGGCCAGGTGGTGTTCGAGGCTGTCGCAGGGGTCGTCGATGGTGCCGACCAGGGCGACGTTCATCTTGTCGAACACGTCGCGCACGTTCGTCGTCGCGAGCTGAGTATTGGCCTCGTCCCAGATCTCTTTGGCCGTCTCGCCGTTGAGCAAGGTGTCGATGCCGAAGTAGCGTTTGAGTTCCAGGTGGGTCCACACATACAGCGGGTTGCGCAGGGTGTAGGGGACGGTCTTGGCGTAGGCCAGGAACTTGTCGTAGGGATCGGCGTCGCCCGTGATGAGCTGTTCATCGATGCCGTTGGCCCGCATCGCGCGCCATTTGTAGTGGTCGCCGCCCAGCCACACGTCGTACAGCGTGCCCAGCGGCTGGTTGCCGCCCAGCACCGCCGGGTCTAGGTGGCAGTGGTAGTCGTAGATCGGCTGCGGGGCGGCGTGCTCGTGGTAAAGCCGCCGGGCAGTCGGGGTCGAAAGCATGAAGTCGTCGTGAAGAAAATCCATGGCAAGAGTTTACCGGTGCCAGCATGCGTGGGGCGGGGAACGAAAAAAGCCCGCCCCGCCTGTCGGCGGCGTGGGCCTTCCCGAGGTCTTTTTGACGTGAAAAATAGGGTTTAAGAGATTTAAAAGGCGTAGGTCAGGTCGAGGGTGAAGCGGGTGCGGTCGAAGGGTCCGCCGCTAGCGCCGTCGAAGTAGGCAGCCTTGGCCCCGAGGGTGACGTGGTCGCTGATCTTGTAAGAGCCCACCGCGTCAAGTTCCCAGCCCAGGTCGTCGCCGCCGTCATCGGTCTGGAAAAAATGGGCCAAGACCTTGGCGGTGGCTTTGCTTTCTTTGGGAAGCTTGAAGGCGTAGTAGGCGTAGAGGTCGGTCAGACCGTCGTCGGGGGTGACCAGGAACACGTCGGCATAGCCGTTGAACTTGTGGAGGGTGGCCAGGGGCGTGCGGAATCCGATGTCGCCGTCGTCGCTGCCCAGCACCTCGTAGCCCACACCAAAGGTGCCGGACTCGGGGGTGGCCAAGGCCAGGTCCACGGCGTAGTAGAGCGCGTCGTAGGAGACCGGGTTGTCGCCAAAGTCAGATTGCGTGGCGACGCTGGCGGAATAAATCAACGAGCCATGGTTGTCGGCAAGCTTGTGCTTGCCGGCGATGCGCCCGCCCACGGTCAGGCTGCTGTTGATCGCGGCGTTGTCGAAATCAAGCCCGTAGACAAAGCCGGTGGCTTTGGCGCCGCCGGGCAGCGCGTAGCTGCCGTTGACAAAAAAGCTCTCGCTGTCGAAGTCGGCTTCTTCTCCGAAAATGCGATTGACCTGATCGATGTAACCACCGGTGAGGGTGAGTCCATCGATGCCCGCATCGGTGGTGAATCGGATGGCGTCGAAGGTTTGTTGGTCTTGACGCCAGCCGACGTGGCCGATGAAGCGGTGGTCGTCCAAGGTGATGACTTGGCGGCCCAGTTTGGCGCTGAAGGCTTTTTTATCTTTGGCGGTGTACCCGATCCACGCCTGGTTGACTTCGGTGACTTCGACGTCGGCGATCACCGCGTTACCGGTATTGCCGTTCTGGGTGCTGTTGAATTCTTCGTCGCCCAGGGCTTGTACGTCTTCAAACTCGATTTTGCCCACAAAGCCACCCAATGGCGCGGTTTGGTAGCCCAGCCGTGTGCGGACTGTGGGGGCGAAGGCGCTGTCGGTGCCGTTGTCGAAGTCGGCAAAACCGAAGCGTGTGCGCACGTTGAGGTTCAGCTTGCCGCCGCGCAGGGCTTCGGTGATCGCGTCGGTCGGCGGTGGGGTGGGAAGGGCTGCGCTTTCAGCGGCAGGTTGAGCGAGAGCGGTTGTGGTTGTGGTGGCAAGGAGAAAGCCCGAAAGCAGTGCGAGCGTGGACTGGCGGGGAATGGGGCGATTCATCACGGTTCCTTGGAGAAGGGGAAGAGGGCACGATGCGCGGGCGGAAACGTACCGCCGCGGCGTGCGGGGCGTGGTCGTTGAAGGGACGTCGTTGTCCGTGGGGGGGGCCTGAATAAGCGGCCTGAGTGCGACGGGATACCAATGCGGCGCCGCGTCGTTGCGGGCCGCTTAACCGTGTTGCAAACCCGGTGCCAAATGTGTTGCGCCTGATTTTGTTCCGTTTCGCTGCTCACGCAGGCGGCAACCGCGTCAAAATTGCGCGTTAACGCGGCAATCAAGGAGTGGCGACGGCCGCGTCGTAAAGATCTGGCCGCCACACCGCCAAGGCGCTGGTGGTGTCTGCTTCAGGGGCGAGTTGACCGGCTTGCCGCATGGCCTCGATCAACGGCTGTGCGTCGGCGGGGTCGGGGCGGTGTCCTGCGGTGCCAAAGTCAAGGTGCCAGTTCCCGGCGTCGTCGCGGCGTAGAAGGTCGGGCAGCAACTGGTCGGCGGGC
Source organism: Phycisphaera sp. (assembly GCA_023300125.1). Lineage (GTDB taxonomy): Bacteria > Planctomycetota > Phycisphaerae > Phycisphaerales > Phycisphaeraceae > Algisphaera. The sequence goes on along the minus strand of JALZVY010000087.1, from coordinate 11,871 downwards.
ACGCCCAGCCGGTCGTGGCTGGCGAGGATTTCCGCGGCCAGGCGGCGATTGGGCTCGCTGCCGAGCCAGCGGCCGGCGGTGGTCAGCACCTTGATCAGGGCGCTGTGGGCCCGGGGGTGTTCGTTTGCCCATGCGGCGTTCACGGCGAGCACTTTCTCGGGCCGGCCGGGAGGCGGCGCGGCGGTGTAGGCCACGGTGTGGCCGGCACCCAGCGCGGCGCCGACGTGGTTCCACGGCGCACCCACGCAGTAGCCATCGACCGTGCCTGCACGCAGCGCGTCGGCCATGGCGGGGGGGGCGACCACACGCAGGGTGACGTCGGTGTCGGGGTCGACGCCTTGGTCCCGCAGCCAGGCGCGCAGTTCGTAGTGATGTGTGGAAACACCGAAGACCACCCCGAGGGTGAGCGGTGGGTCGCCGGCGCCGCGGCGTGCGGCGATGGTGGCGGCCAGCCCGTCGCGCTGGGTTTGTTCGCCCAGCACGCTGGAAAATGTGATGCCGTTGCCACCCTTGCTGAGCACCAGCCCGGTGACCATCGGGCGTGCGGGCCCACCTAGGCCCAGCGCCGCGGCCAGCGGCATGGGGGCGGTCATGACCGCGGCGTCGAGCACCCCAAAAGCGGTGCGGTCGCGGATGCCAGCCCACGACGGCTCGCGGCTGAGGTCAACCTGAAGGCCCGCGTCGGCGAACAGGCCTTGGGCCTGCGCGATCAGCAAAGGGGCGCTGTCGATCAGGGGGACAAAGCCGATGTTGAGGTGAATCGCAGCGGCGGGTGGCGTGGTCATGCGGGGTCTCTTTGTTCACGGTCGAGGCGCTCGGCGGTCGCGACCACTTCGCGGGCGACATCACCGAGCTTGGCTTTGCGGTCCATGGCCAGTTTGCGCAGCAGCGCGTACGCGTCGGGTTCGGCGATGCGGCGCCGGGCCATGAGCAGGCCTTTGGCCCGATCGATGGATTTGCGATCGTCAAGCGCGGCGCTGGCGCGTTCGAGCTCGATCCGCAGGCTTTGGTGGTGGCGAAAGTGGGCGATGGCGACGTCGATGATCGGCTTCACCCGGGCGTTTGCCAGCCCTTCGGTGATGTAGGCCGAGACGCCGGCACGGACGGCGCGGGCGATGGTGTCTTGGTCTTCGTCGCGGGCAAACATGACGACGGGGCGCGGCAGTTCTTGGCCCAGCGCGCTGAGTTGTTCAAGCGTGTCGCGGTCGGGCGAGGCGACGTCGATGAGCACCAGGTCGGGCTGGACTTCGGCCACCACCGAAGGCAGGTAAGCGTCGTCGCCTGATCGGCTGACCACTTGATAGCCCGTGGCTTCAAGTACCGCAGCAAGGGTTTGGCCGCGTTGGTCGTCTTCGTCGATGACGAGGATCTTGAGTCGTGGCGGCGTGGTGGGCATGGCGGGCAGCGGGCGTGAGGTGTCGTGCGGTGCAGGTGGGCTAGACCCGTGCGACGTGCACGGCGCACGCTTTGTACGACGGCTGTCGGCTGTGGGGGTCAAAGGATGGGAAGGTTAACTGGTTGGTTTGAACGTCGTGCATGGGCACGAAAATCTGCCCGGGCTGCACCGCGTGGGTGAGGGTGGCTGCGGCGACCAAGGAGCCGCGCCGCGAGGTGACCCGCACCGCAGTGCCCGCGGCGATGCCCCATTGCGCGGCGTCATGGGGGTTGATCTCAACGTAAGGCCCTTGTGGGTAGAGCTTGCGCAGCACCGCGCTTTTGCCGGTGCGGGTTTGGGTGTGCCACTGGCTGGCGGTCCCGCGGCCGGTGAGCAGGGTGACGGGGTAGTCGTCGTCGGCGGGTTCGGGGTTGGGGGCCGGGTGGTCGAAGACAAAGCGGGCGCGGCCATCGGGGTGGTGGAAGCGGCCGTCGGCGAAAAGGCGTCGTTCGGTGTCGGGGCCCGGGGTGTCGGTGCTGCCCGTTGCGGACGTGGCCTGGGCGTCGGCGGCGCTCCAGGGCCACTGCACGCCGCCGCAGGCGTCGAGCTGGTCGTAGCCCTCGATGCCGGTGATGTCGCAGGGCTGGCCGGCGCTGATGTCTTTCATGAGTTCGAAGGTGGCTGCCGGCGAGCTGAAGGCTTTGAACTGTTCGCTGAGGCCCCAGTAATGAGCCACCAGCTGAAAGATATGGAAATCGGCGAGGGCCTCACCTGGAGCGCGGGATACTTTTTTAACCCGGCCGATGCGGCGCTCGCTGTTGATGAAGGTGCCTTCTTTTTCGCCCCAGCCTGCGGCGGGCAGCACGAGGTCGGCCAGCTGTGCGGTGTCGGCGCTGTGATACATGTCTTGCACCACGGCGAAGTCGAGTTTTTTGAGTCGCTCGCGGAACTGGCGCTGGTGGATCCAGCTGTGGGCGGGGTTGGTGGCCACAAACCAAAGTCCGCGGATGCGGCCGGTGTCGATGCCGTCGAGAATCTGGTCGTAGGCCAGGCTGCCTTGGTCGGGGATGCAGCTTGGGGCCATGCCCAGCGCCTGGGCGACTTTGCTGCGGTGCTGTGGATTGTTAAAGGCGTGGCCGCCCAGCAGGCTGGTGGTGTTGCTGAACAGGCGGCTGCCCATGGCGTTGCATTGGCCGGTGATGCTGTTGGCCCCGGTGCCCGGCCGACCGATGTTGCCGGTCATCAGTGCGAGGTTGATGATCGCCTGGGCGATGCGGGTGCCTTCGTGGTTTTGGTTGACGCCCATGGTCCACCAAAAGCTGACGCGCTTGCCCTGGGCGATGGTCTTGGCCATGGCCTGGATTTGTTTGATGGAGAGGCCCGATTCGGCCGCGGCGCGTTCAGGGGTGTAGGGCTGCACGTGGCGGGCAAAGTCGTCAAATGCGGTGGTGTGCTTCTCGATGAAGTCGCGGTCGATGGCGTTCATCTCAAGCAGCAGATTGGCCACGGCGTAAAGCAGCGTGAGGTCGCTTTTGGGTTTGAGCGCCAGGTGCTGGGTGGCGGCGGCGGCGGTTTCGGTGCGTCGCGGGTCGAGCACGATGATGTCGGGCTGGTGGGGGTTGCGCCACACGCGTTCCCACATGATGGGGTGGGCCAGGCACGGGTTGCCGCCGATGAAGACCAGCACGTCGCTTTCTTCAAAGTCGGCGTAGGTGTAGGGCGGGGCGTCGAATCCGAAGCTTTCTTTGTAGGCGGCCACGGCGGTGGCCATGCACTGGCGGGTGTTGCCGTCGCCGTGGAGCATGCCCATGCCGAACTTGGCCAGGGCACCCAAGAAGCACATCTCTTCGGTGACGATCTGCCCGGTGCTGATGAAGGCCACCGATTCGGGGCCGTGCTGGGCTTGCACGGCTTTGAAACGGTCGGTGAAGGTGGTCATGGCGGTGTGCCAGTCCACACGCTTCATTTCGCCCGCGGCGGTGCGCAGCAGCGGGTGGGTGGCGCGGTCGTCGGCTTTAAGCACGTTGAGTGCTTCCCAGCCTTTTGGGCAGGCCATGCCCAGGTTCACGGGGTAGTTTGTTTCGGGCGAGAGGTTGACCGCCACGCCTTCTTTGAGGTGGACTTTGAGACCGCAGCCGGTGGAGCAAAAACCGCACACCGAGGTGGTGGTGGCGTCGGGGGCGTGGGCCGCGGGCACTTGCCCCAAGCCAAAATCGCCGGGGCGGCGCAGCAGGTCGCGGGTCTGGGCGCCGTCCCAGGCACGCAGGATTTGACCGATGTGGGCTTGGGCGGTTTTGAGCATGGCGGCTAGGGGCGGCTAGGGACGGCAAGAGGCGCTAGAGGCGCACGGGGGACGGGCGGGTCGGGTGGGATCGGGCGATCGTTAGGCGTGGGGCCCGGATGCGGCGGCCAGGCCGGCTTGGCCTGGCATCTTGGGCGGCACCACGGAGGTGAAAAACAGCACGCGTGCAGCGATTTCGCCAGCGGTCAAGGCAGCGAAGCACAGTATGGCGGCTGCGGCGAGCGCCGCAGGCGGGGCCAGGGGATCGCGGGCGATCAGGGCCACAATCGGGGGCATCAATACCCCGCCCAAGAGGCCTGTGGCAACCCGCGTGTCGTGGAGGCCGCGCAGCGGGCCGGCGAGCAGTTGACGTGTGCCGGCCAAGGCGTCGCCGGCGCGGCGGCTGTCGAGCAGGAGCCGCAGGGCGCTGGTCGCCGTGACGATGGCGACGAGGGGAACCACCGCGCCGGCGGGCAGGGCGCCGGGCCAGAGGGTGAGCAGCAACGTGGCGGCCCCGCCCAGTGCGGCGCTGGTGAGTAAGAAGTCTGCGAGGGTTTGCCAGCGTGCCCACAACGCCCGGGGGGTGTCGATATAGATCATGGCCGAGCAAAACACCGCGGCCAAGCCGCTGGACACCACCGCGCCGCCCAGGGCCAGACGCAGCCAGCCGTTGAATGCGTCGGGCGCCAAAGCCAGCAGGCTGAGGTACAGCAGCACGGTGTTGAACCAGCCGCCGAACCCGACGATTTCGCGGCTGAGCCAGCTGGTACGCAGGCCCAAAACCGCGCGGAAGGCGTAGAGCGGGCGGCCCAGGTGCAGGGTGCTGCTGATCAGCCCGGTGAGGCCGATGAGTGCGGCAGCGCCCGCCAACGCCAAACGCCCGCGGGGGGTGAAGGTGTCGGTGAAGAGCGTGTCGAGGCCCACGCCCAGGCACAGGGCGCCCACCGACAGCTGCGTGAGCGGCAGCATGAGGATCAGCGGCCAGTGGGCGTGTTCGGGGGTGAGGGTGTCGGCGTCGGCGGGGCGGGCGTTGCCCAGCGGCCGCGTGCCGACGAACTGGGTGGTGGGTTGGGTGTAGGCAGGGTCGGGTGTGCCGGGTAAAGCGCCGCGTTGGGCTTTGGCGTCGTTGGCCGCGTCGTTGACGTTGACCAGGGTGATGGAGATCGCCGAGGTGGGACACGCCGCGACACAGGCGGGCGCTTCGTCGGCGGACAGGCGTTCGCGGCACATATCGCATTTCCGCACGATGCCGCGCGACGGGCTGTATTTGGGCACGTCATAGGGGCACTTGAACACGCAGTACTGGCAGCCGATGCACTGGTCGTCGAGGTGACGCACGATGCCGGTGACCGGGTCTTTGTCGTAGGCCTTGACTGGGCACCCGCTAAGGCAGCCCGGATCGATGCAGTGGTGGCAGGCGGTGGTGACGTGCTGCACCACCGCTTGCTGCGCGACCGACGCGATCATGTCGTCCAGCGGGTTTTCCGTGGGGCCGCTGACGCCCACCAATTGGCCCACGTCGCGCCATGATTCGCCTTCGTCCAGGCCGTTCATGCTGTGGCAGGCCGAGACGCAGGCCTTGCAACCCGAGCAGGCGTCCAGGTCGACGCGGAAGGCGTACTGCTGGCCTTCGCCGGGGGGCGTGGCGGGAAGCAGGTCGCGGTAGTAACGGGATTGATCCGGCAGCGCATCGGCGTCGTGCCGCCGGGCGAAGGTCTCGACGGCGGACAGCTGGGCCTGCTCGTCGAGCAGGCCGTCGATCAGGGTTTGGCCTTCGAGGGTGAGGGTGGTCACAGGCAGTGGGAAGTGATGGAGTTGAACAGGGTGAAGACGGAAAACGTGGGCAAGCAGATGGCGATGCGGGGCCGAAGCGGCTTCACCACAGCAGTACGGTGACGTAGCGCACGGTGTCGGTGATGACGGTGGGGATGGCCATGCCGCTGGTGAGCCCGGCGTTGCGGGCCGCATCGCGGCGTGCGATGCCTAGGTCGTCCAGATTCTCGGTGAGCAGGGGTTCGGCGGTGGCCGCGGCCCGACCCGGCAAGCCTTCGCCGCCGTTGCGGGTCGAGAAGCTCAGGTCGTCGCTGGCATGGCCGAAGTCGGGCATCGATCCGTACACGCCGTGGCGCCGCACCAAGGTGGTGGCGTCGTCTGCCGAGGGCTCCCAGATCTCGTGCACCCGGGCCATGGGGGTGGTCTGCGACGAGAGCAGCAGCAACACGGCTTGAAGGTTACGCCCGGCCATGAGCGGCAGGCCCAGGCCCACCGACAACTCGCGGCCCCCGTCGCCGCTGCTGCGCAAGAAGGTTTTGGAGGCGTTGACGTCGGGCACCAGCTCGGGGCAGTTGTGCTCCCACACGCGTCCAGGAAGCCCAGCGCCCTGGGGGAAGTTCACGTACTTGCTGATGCGGGCAAAGCGTTCGAGGCAAGCCCCGGCGTGGTAGCACTCGCCCAGGGCGAGTTCGAAGCGTCCTTCGCCCGCGCTCCAGATCTCGGCGCCGCCGCAGGCGTCGCCGCCGCCGCGGAAAAACAGCACCAGCACCGAGGTGATTTTGCCTCCGTGAAAGCGCGGCAGGGCGGCCGCGGCGCTCAGGCCGTTGTGGGCCGCGGCCTGGGCTCGGCCCGGTGCGGCGACCGACGCAAGGTCGTCGAACAAGCGCGGCCGGCCCGCGGCGAGTGCGCTGCCCGCCAGGCCTTGGCCAGAAGCGAGGCGCAGGTCCGCGGCGCTGTCGCGCAGGGCGTGGTGGGATCCGTAAAGACCCGTGTCGAGAGACAGGCTGCCGTCGGTGTCCAGGCGCCAGAGTTCGGCGGCCCCGAGCAGGGTTGACGTGGCGGTGGCAAGGTCGGTCATGGTGGTGGGGGAAAGCAGGTGGGAGTCAGAAAACATCGTGCCCGCGGTGTGGCGGGTCGCAGGGTGTGTGCTGCGGGGTGTTAGTTCAACGTGCCTTGGCCCGGCCCCGACGTCGAGCCCGCCAGCACCAGATCTGCGCCGCCGCCACGGGGGGCGTGGGTGTCCAGCAGCGAAGGGGCTTCGTACACCCCTTGGTCCAGGGGCTGCGCCGCAGGGGCGGGTTGGTCGCCGGGGCGGGTTTTCTCGTTCTTTTCGAGGAAGCTGATCAGCGAGGCACGCAGGTCGAAGAACAGGTCGTCGGAGGTGACATCGGCCCGGGTGCGGGGGCGTTCGAAGGGCACGTTGAGCACCTGGCCCACCCGCGCTTCGGGCCCGTTGGTCATCATGCAGATGCGGTCGGCCATGTAGACCGCCTCGTCCACGTCGTGGGTGATGAGCATCGTGGTGATTTTTTCTTTGTCCAAGATGTCCAAGATCGTGTCTTGCAGATCCATGCGGGTGAGGCTGTCCAGGCGTCCGAAGGGTTCGTCCAGAAGCAGCATTTTGGGCTTGAGCGCGATGGCCCGAGCGATGCCCACGCGCTGCTGCATGCCGCCGGACATCTCACGTGGGTACTTGTGCATGGAGTCGGCCAGACCCACCAGGTTGAGGTAGTACTTGACGATGTCGTCGCGGTCTTTTTTGCTGGCGTGGGGGTAGCAGCGTTTCACGCCCAGCATCACGTTGCCGTAGCTGGTGAGCCACGGAAGCAGGCACGGGGCTTGAAACACCACGGCGCGGTCGGGGCCCGGGCCATCGACCACGCGGCCGTCGACCACCACGTCGCCGCTGGTGATGGGGTTGAGCCCGGCGAGCATCATGAGCACCGTGGATTTGCCGCAGCCCGAGTGACCAATCACCGTGACCAGGTCACCTTTTTTGATGGTGAGGTTGTAGCCGTCAACCACCTTGATCGCGTCGCCCAAGGGGTTGGGGTAGGCCTTCACGAGGTTGACGATTTCGACGTAACGGGAGTCGTTGTTGGACATGGTGGGGGGGAGGGGGTGGCGTGGCGTGGTGGGGCGGGGCTGGGCGGGGTTTCTTGCGTGGTCGTCTAAGCCGTTAGGCGTTAGCAATGAGGAGTTAGCAAGAGGGGGCAATGGGCTTTCTTGCTAACTCCTAATTACTAACGCCTAACTGCTGGCGGCTTCGCCGCCTCTACCCCACCGATTCGTAGCGGCGGGTGAAGTCCACGGGTTTGACGTCGGGCAGCACCAGGTCGCTGGCGATCTTCAGGCTCTTGGCTTCTTCGCTGAGGTTCAGCAAGAAGCCGCTGACTTTGTTGCGCAGCGTTTTGAAATCTGGGTTGAAGTTCAGCGTGGCGCGGTCGCGTGGCCGTTCGAGGGTCACGGGGAAGTCCGCGGCCAGCGTGGCGGCGGGGCCCGGGGTCAGGGGGACGATGCGGTCGGCCATCAGGGCGGCTTCGTCCACGTCGTTGGTGATCATCACAACGGTGCGTTTGTCTTCTTCCCAGATGCGGATGATCTCGTCTTGCAGCACGCTGCGGGTCAGGGCGTCCAGCGCACTCAGCGGCTCGTCGAGCAGCAGCACCTCGGGTTTCATGGCCAGGGTGCGGGCCAGGCTGAGGCGTTGCCGCATGCCGCCCGAGAGTTCTGGCGGTGTTTTGTATTCGCTGCCGGTCAGGCTGACCATGTCGATGTAACGCTGGATGTACTCCTTGCGCTCGCCCTTGGGCATCTTTGGAAACACCTGCTTAACGGCGATCTCGAGGTTGCCGGTGACCGACAGCCAAGGCAAGAGGGAGTAGTTCTGGAACATGATGCCCAGGTTGGGCCCTGGTCCGGTGACTTCTTTGCCATCGAGCATCACCTTGCCCGAATCGGGGCGCTCGAGCCCGGCGAGCAGCGACATGAGCGTGCTCTTGCCCGAGCCGCTGAAGCCGATGACGGCGACAAACTCGTTTTTCTCGACCGACAGGTTGGCGTCTTTGAGCACCTCGTAGCGGTTGCTGGCGGGGCCGAAGCCTTTGCTGACGTTTTGGAGTTCGAGGAAGGGCATGGGGTTGTTTCGGGTTTGGGATAAGCGAGGCGTGGTGTTGCGTGCCGCGGTCAAAGCGCCAAAGGATTCAGATCGACGCGACCGAGCCGTCGAAGCTCACCGCACGCTGGAACACGATCATGATGCGATCGAGCAGCAGGCCGATGATCCCCACCACGAAGACGACAACGATCAGGCTGGCGAAGCTCTCGGAGCTGCCGTTGTTGAACTGGTCGATGACGTATTTGCCGATGCCTTCGCTGGAGGCCAGCAACTCGGCGGCCACCAGCACCATCCAGCCCACGCCCAAGCTGATTCGCATGCCGGCGAACATCAGCGGCAACGCGCTGGGCAGCACGATCTTGAACAAGCGGTTCCAGAAGCCGAGCTTCAGCACGCGGGCGACGTTGATGTGGTCTTGGTCGATGCTGGCCACGCCCAGGGCGGTGTTGGCCAGCGTGGCCCACAGGCTGCACAAGGCCACGACGGCGGCCGAGGCCAAGAACGCGGGGTTGACCTCGTAGCTGCCGATGAACGGAAGCTTCCACAGGAACTGGATGAAGGCGTTGTTGTCGGGGTCGCCCACCAGGCCGGTGACGATGATCAGCATGATCGGCAGCCACACGATGGGGCTGACCGGTTTGAAGAGCGCGATGAAGGGGGTCATCGCGGCCATGATGGTGGGGCTCAGACCGCACAACACGCCGACGGGTACGGCGACGGCGGTGCCGATGAGAAATCCGACAAACACGCACATGATCGATCGCAGCACCTGATACGGCAGCGTGTAGGGCGTGGGGTAATTGGCTTGGGTGGTGCGGGTGACCGAACGCTTGGTCATGCTGATTTTGTTGGCCGCGTTGTACGCCTTCTCGCCGGGAGCGGTGTAAAAAGCGGCGGTGGCGGCTTCGAGTTTTGTTTCGAGGCCCGCGAGTTTTTCGCCGCGGTTGCGTCCGCCCAGCAGGTCTTTCATGGCCGTGAGGTGCTGGATTTCTTCGGCGACGCGGGTGGCTTCTTTCTGGGCTTCCACCAGGGGGTCGTGCGTCGCGTCGGTGACCGCTTTGTACTGGGCTTTCAGGACATCGAGTTTGTCCTCGTCGGCTTCGATGGCCTGAGCGCCGTCTTGCATGGAGGCGAGGAAGGTCGCGTAGGCGTCTTTGTTGCCCGCATCGAGAGCCGCGGCGGCGGTTTTGAGCTCGGTCTTACGGGTGGCCTTGGCGGTTTTGATCTGGCCTTTGAGTGCATCGATTTTCGCGTCGATGGGGGCTTGGGCCTGAGCCAATGCGTCCGCGGCGGCGGCTTTCGCATCGATCACACCTTGGCGTGCGGTTTCGTCGAGCGCGACCAGATCGTCGAGTCGGGTTTCAACTTCGGCCAGGCGGGCCTCGCGGCCGGGGCCGGTGAGGTCGTAGGCGGCTTTCTTCTCTTCTTCTTGCTGGTGGGTGAGCCAGATCTTGCTGGCCTGGGTGTAGGTGGCCACGGGGCCGGGCAGTTTGCCGGCTTTGGTCTGGATCTTGTCGGAGATCAGCGTCCAGGCAACCAGAAAGGCGCCGATCGCGATCAGGGGGATCACGATGTTGCGCCCGATGCGACGCATCTGGACCGGAGGCTCTTCGCCCCAGGCCAGGCGGACCACCGGTTCGAGGAAGGTCAACGCGCTGAGGTCAACAGCTTTGAGCAGGAACGTCTTGAGGCCGTCAAGCATGGGTGTGGGTCGATCGGTGGGTTGCGGGGTTTGGGGCAGCGAAGGCCGGCGGTCGCGGTCAGGCGGCCGGCGGCGGTTTGGGTCGAGACGGTTTAAACCGTTATTTTTTGTTGCCGATTTCGAACTGGGCCAGATAGCCCAGCGGGTCGCGGCCGTCGTAGGTCTTGCCGTCGATGAAGTCGCTGGTGGCGGGCTTGTAGCCGTCGGCCGTGTCGGGCACTTCGTCTTGGGTCAGGAAGCCTTCTTCAACCAGCAGCGCGGCGGCGGCCATGTAGATTTCGGGCTTGTAGACGTCCTTGGCGGTCTGGGCGTACCACTGGGCGGACTTTTCTTCGGTGATCTGACCCCAACGCCGCATCTGCGTGAGGAACCAAACGCCGTCGCTGTACCAGGGGTAGGTGCAGTCGTGCTTAAAGAACACGTTGAAGTCGGGCATCTCCCGGACGTCGGACTTTTGAAACACGAAGGTGCCGGTCATCGAGCTCTTGATGACTTCGTAAGGCGCGCCGACATAGTCGCTGCGCGACAGGAGGCGGCAGGCCTCTTCGCGGTTAACGAGGTTGCCGTCGGCGTCGGTGGCGTCGAGCCACTTGCCGGCCTTGATCAGGGCCTTGGTGACGGCGAGCATGGTTTGGGGGTTCTCTTCGGCCCACTCTTGGGTGACGCCAAAGACTTTTTCGGGGTTGTTCTTCCAGATGTCGTAGTTGGTGGTCACCGGCACGCCGATGCCTTTGGCCACGGCGGCCTGGTTCCAGGGCTCACCCACGCAGTAGCCTTGGATGTTGCCCGCTTCGAGGGTTTGGGGCATCAAGGGCGGCGGGGTGACCGAGAGTTCCACGTCGGCGTCGGTGCGGCCGCCCACGTCGCTGCTGGTGTACATGCCCGGGTGGATGCCGGCGGCGGCCAACCAGTAGCGGATCTCGTAGTTGTGGGTGCTCACGGGGAACACCATGCCCATCTGAAGTTTTTTGCCTTCGGATTTGTACTGCTCGACGATGGGGCCAAGCGACTTGGCCGAAATGGGGTGGGCCGGCTGAGGCACGTCGAGGGCCGGGTCATTCTTCTGCATCTGTTCCCAGATGCTGTTGGCCACGGTGATGCCGTTGCCGTTGAGGTCCATGGTGAAGGCGGTGATGATGGATGCTTTGGTGCCCACGCCGATGGTGGCGGCGATGGGCTGTCCGCTGAGCATGTGGGCGCCGTCCAGGTCGCCGCTGATGACCCCGTCGAGCAGGGTCTTCCAGTTGGGCTGGGCGGTGACCGTGACCGAGAGGCCTTCGTCGTCAAAGAACCCTTTTTCCTTCGCGATCACGATCGGCGCGCAGTCCGTGAGCTTGATGAAGCCGAACTCGAGTTCATCTTTTTCGATGTCGAGCAGCTCGGTTTCTTGTGCCCAGACAGTGGGCGCCTCGGAGGCGAGTCCCAGGCTCAAAAGGGCAGCGGTGATCAGGCGGGTGGTCAGGGACGGAACATGGTGCATCGGTCGAACTCTTATCTTTCGAGGGGCGTGAAAGGCGGAACCGGATAGGGGACCACTGACAGTCCACCGGCACCGCCGGAAAACAGGCGGTCTGGAGCGGACGTCGTTGTCCGTGTTGAATGTGGTGTGGGGCACCGGGCAG
>JALZVY010000086.1 GCA_023300125.1 Phycisphaera sp. | reverse complement strand
TCGATTGGTTTTAACGTCGTGCCCGATGTTGTCGTGCCTGAGCCCGCTTCGATCGCCCTGCTGGGGCTTGGTGGCTTGGCCATCGCCGGTCGTCGTCGCAAGCAGGCCTAAGGGCCGGACGGGTCTTTTGGCCAGTGATTAAAAAAAATAGAAAAGTGGCAGTCCCTCTGGGCTGCCACTTTTTTTTATGCTCTGGGGGGGCGGGGCGCGTACGATTGGATCTCGGGTGCTTAGGGTGGTTGAACACTTTGAGCGTCTTCTTTCTGAGGGGTGAGGGTGTGGTCTTTTTGGACCGTTGCTGCGTGTTTTCCTATGAATAAGGGTGCTGCCGTGCGTTTTTTGAACAAAATATCGACGATCTTGCTTGCGACAGTGCTGATGGCCGCCTCGGCGGTGGCGGAAGACTTCGATGTGTACATCCTCTCGGGCCAGTCGAACATGGATGGCCGGGGCCTGGTCAAAGACCTGAAGGCGGCGCACCCCAAACTGACCATGGCCCAGCCGGACATCCCTTTCTGGTATGCCAACACCTGGGGCGATGGCTACAGCACCGGGTGGATCGACCTGGCCCCGGGCTACAGCATTCCCCCGGGCTTTCGCAAAGGGCCGAAGACCCTTCCAAGTAAAACCTTCGGGGTCGAGGTGGTTTTTGGCTCGGCCATGGTCAAGCACAGCGCGGGCCGCCGGGTGGCGATCGTCAAAGTCTCGCGGGGCGGCACAAGTCTGGTCCGAGACTGGACGAACCCTGAATCAAAAAAGGGGCCGCTGTATCCGCTGCTGATCGACACGGTCAAGGCCGCGCTGGCAGACATGGAGAGCCGCGGCGACAAGGGGCACCTACGCGGCATGGTGTGGCACCAGGGCGAGGGCGACACCAAGGCCAAAGACTATGCCGAACGCCTGGAAATCTTTGTGGCCAACATCCGCAGCGACTTGGACGCCCCGGAGCTTCCGCTGGCCATCGGCGCGGTACACGACAACGGCAGGCGTGACCTCATTCGGGCCCAGCAGCTCTTGGCGGCCGAGCAGATCGATCACGCGATCCATGTGCCGTGCGAAGGGCTGAACACCTTCGAAGGCACGCACTTTGATTCCAACGCCGTCTTGGAGTTTGGCCAGCGCATGGCCGATGCGATGGCTGTGCTGCAGCAGCAAGCTGCATCCACGGGCGGAGCCGTTCAGCCCTAGCGCCGCGCCGGGGGGCGGCGGCTAGCGGCGGGTGGGCCTGAGGATTGGATGGCCCTGAGTTTCGATTGTCTGGCTTCCGCAGGTCCACGCAGCAAACGACGTTTTTTAGCGGGCGGGTGGGGCCTACGCGGTATTGAAGCTGTGTTTAGGGCTCTGTACCCAGCTCCCTGCGGGGGCTGGGCCGGGCGTCCCGGTCAGGCGTCGGCTTGGCCGTCAATGTCTTTCATGCAAAAAAATGCACTAATTGGGGTGAAATCCCGGTGCGGTGGGTCTAGGCGATCTTTGCCCGCAATCGCCGACGCGCAGTTTTCTTTGCCCCACCGGGATATGCCGGTCGTGAAAGGTGGGTGAGGGCTCTGGTTCAGTGGCCTTGCGGCGATTTTTTTTGGCGAGATTTTGAGACTTCATCAGGCGGGAAACCGCATTTTATTTTCTAGATCTTACGTACTTTAAATCCTTAAGAACGCGGTTGCATGGGGCGAAGTCCCAAAATACCCCCCAAAAAGGGTTTCATATGCCATGGATACGTGTATGATGAACGTATGCACCCATATAATGGGGCTTATGTGAGGGTTTTCGTGGGCTTCTATGCCCGGCCCTTTGTGTCTTTCTCAGGTGTTCAGTTTGCATTTTGCAGCTGGTTTTTGAAATTAGGAGACTGGAAATATGGAATCGATGATGAAATACAGCTTTGCCACCCTCGTTGCTGCTGCTATGGCAGCTCCGGCAGTGACTTCTTCCGCACAGTCCGTTTTGTTTGACTTCAACAACGGTGGCGTTGTTGGTGCGGCGCCAGCTACCTTTGATGGCGGTGGTGGTTTGCGGAACGTGGGTACTATCGCTGCAGTTGCTTCTTTTGAAGATCCAGCTGTTGTGTTGGCTTTGGAGCTGACCGATATCTTTAGTCCTGAATTTGTTGCGGGTCCTGACGGTGGTCCAGACTTCGTGTTGACCGGAAACACCCTCAGTGCGGCAGCTGGCGATACTGGTTTGGAAGTCAACATCAACACTTCAAACTCACTGGGAGTTGCAAATCCAACTATTCCCAACGGTTTTATTGGCAACGAAACCGATGTCTTCAATGGTGGAGACGGTATTACGTTCACGTTCGATTCGGCCGTGGAATTCACTGCGATTGAGCTTGAATTCGGCGGCAGTGACAGCATTTTTGAGGTGCTCGTTAACGGTGCCGCTGTCCTGACAGGCCCTGCGAATTCAGGGTCAGGTGGTTTTATTGACCTTGGTGGTCTCACAGGTCTTGAGATCGCAGAGGGTGCTGAAATCACGTTCGCAGTCAATGGGCCAATTGCGACGCAAGTCGGTGTTGAGACGTTTACAGTTAGCGTTGTGCCCGAGCCTGCTTCGCTCGCTCTGATGGGTCTGGGTGGTTTGGCCATCTGTGCTCGTCGTAAGCGTGGCTAAGTAGCGATTGGTCTTCACGGCCATTCAATACGTAAAAATAAAAAAGTGACAGTCCTTCGGGGCTGTCACTTTTTTTTGCGCAGGAGGCCCGGTCGCGTTGCGTCGCCGGGGCTCATTGGCCGTGGGGCAAGGCTTGACCCGTGGGGGCTCAGTGACTGTTCGCGGTGGTGCACAACTGCGATTGGGGGAATACTTGGGTCGAAAAAATTACAGTGACTTGATGGGTGCGTTGCGGATCCGCGCGTGCAGAAGCGTCCTTAGGTTTCACCTGTGTGCTTTAGATTTACACCGTGTACGAAAAGTCGCTTGTGGGGCCTATGGATGCCAGGCAGAGTTTTCGAACACGTTCTTAAAGCCGCGGCGTGGGTGATGGGGCGTCGTGGCCGCTGTGGCGGGGTACCTCGCACGGCGGCAGGTGTTTTGGCAATAGTGAAGGGTGGGTTGCTCGATGTTTTTTGCATGGATTCGAACGTGGAAACGTGGTAAAGACGCCTTGAGCAGGGTGCGGCAGGGCTTTTTGCGTGATTTTCGTATGTGTCCTTGCTTGGCGCGGGGGCGGGGGGTATGATTTTCACTGATTCAAGCTTTTAGCCCGCCACGTGCCTGTGGTGATCTAAGATCTTGCAATGACTAGTTTTAGGAGAGGTCCAGGTAGTGTCCTGGCAGATCCCTCTTGTTTTCCAGCTGATAAGGAAATGCATGCATATTTTGAATAAAGCGTCGAAGTTGGTGGCCGCGGCGGTGTTGTTGGGGACCTCCTCGGCCTGGGCGCAGGGCGAAAACTACGACATCTATCTGCTGGCGGGGCAGTCGAATGCAGACGGGCGTGGTGAAGTCGGTGAACTGGTGGGAGATCTGGCGCAGTATGCTCTTCCGCAGCCCGAGCACCGCATTTATTTTAGTAATCCTGGAAGCGCATCAGATCGTGAGGACATCATCAACAATCCTCAGTTTGCGACGGGATGGCAGACGCTTGAGCCGGGCTACAGCATTGAGCCGGGTTTCGGCGGGCCTTTGCTTGGGGGTACGTTTGGCCCCGAGGTGAGCTTCGCATCGGAAATCAGTGAAGCCACCGGCACCGACAACAAAGTGGGCATCATCAAGGTGACAGATGGGGGCACGAGCCTGGCTGTGGACTGGCGGGCTCCCGGCTCTAACAGTGTCGACGATGAAGGCGGTCCGTTGTACTCCCTGTTGGTGAACCAAGCGAGGGCAGCGCTTGCGGCCTTGGAGGCTGAGGGCAACACCGGCACGATACGCGGCTTGGTGTGGCACCAGGGCGAGAGCGACACCGGTGGTTCGGGACGCATCAATAATTATCAAGACCGATTCGAGAACTTCGTCGTCCAACTCCAAGCGGACTTGGGCTTGGATGTGTTGCCCACGGTCATCGGTGAATTGGCTCCGTCGCGGGAAGTGGCCGCTTTCACCGACGTGCAAGAAGATATTGACGTGCAAAATGAGTTGATCTCGTTGACGCGTTCGGATGGTTTGACGACCTTTGGGGAAACGGCCGGTGACGGCGACTTCACGCACTTGGATACCGCGAGCCAGATCGAGTTGGGCCGCCGTTTTGCTCAAGATCTGGCCGAGTTGGTGGTGATTCCTGAGCCCACGACGGCGGCGGTGTTGTGCTTGCCGCTGATGGCTTTGGCGTCGCGTCGGCGTCGGGCTTGATTGCTTTGTGAACCTTGGATTGAGTTGACTATGAAGCGTTTGGCTTTGGTTGTTGCTTGCTGTGTGAGTGCGGTTGTTGCCGCGGCTCCGCTGCAGGCTGAAGAATTTGACGTCTATATCCTTGCCGGGCAGTCGAACATGGATGGGAGGGGTTTGGTGGCTGACTTGCATAAGTCGCACCCCAAGCTGACCCGGCCGCAGACTGGCATTCCTTTTTGGTATGCCAATTCTTTCGAGGGGGGGTACAGCACGGGGTGGATCGACTTGGCCCCGGGCTACAGCATCCCCCCGGGATTTGGCAAGAAGGGCTCCAAGACGCTTCCCAGTGGCACGTTCGGGGTCGAGGTGGTCTTTGGATCGGCCATGGCCAAGCACTCTGAAGGCCGCCGGGTGGCCATCATCAAGGTGGCGCGGGGTGGCACGAGTTTGGTCAGAGACTGGCTGGTGGACACGTCCAAAAAAGGCCCGCTGTATCCGCTGTTGATCGACACGGTGAAGCAGGGATTGGCCGAGATGCAGGAGCGTGGCGACGTGGGCCACCTGCGCGGGATGGTGTGGCATCAAGGCGAAAGCGATCGCCGTTCCAAGGTGTATGCGGACCGCCTGGAAGAGTTTGTGACGCGTGTACGCACCGATCTGCAGGCGCCGGATTTGCCCCTGGCCATCGGCGCGGTGTTTGACAACGGCAAGCGGGATCTGGTGCGTTCGCAGCAGGTCTTGGCGGCCAAGCAGATCCCGCATGCGATCCATGTGCCCTGCAAGGGGCTGACCACGTTTGAGGGCACGCACTTTGATACCCCCGCGATTCTCAAGTTTGGCCAGCGCATGGCCGACGCGATGGCTGAGCTTTTGGCCGAATCTGCGGTCCCCGCAGCGGCGGTGGAAGACGAGTAACGTGGACTGCATCGGATTGATGCGTGCTTGTGTGTTGGGCTGTGTTGGGTGGCCTGATCAAACCCACAAGTGGTTTTGATGTCCCAATGATGAGAATCTGTGCGAGAAGTCGGTCGTCGGCCTGAAGAGGGCGGGATGGCTTTTCCCTCGTGTTTCGAGCGTCGATTCTAGGCGTGGGGCAGGGCCCAGCAGGTCGCATCTCATGGGCTTAAGTCTGTGAGATGCTGAAGGCCTAGGCTTGATCTTGTATAATTTTGTGCTGTCGTGGGGGCCGCCTAAGCCTAATAAAGAATAGTTCAAATAATGATGTTTTTGCAGACCCGTAGCCGGGAACAAGTGGTGTTGGATGGTACGTGGGGCTTTATGCCCGACCCCATGGGGGCGTTTGGGCCCGCCAAGCGGAGCCGCTCGGTGTTCCAAGGCTTGGATCCGGTCAAGGAAGACCGGGCGGTGGAGTACGACATCAATGCCATGCACGACATCCAGGTGCCCGGGGACTGGAACACCCAGAACCCCGAGTGGTTGAACTTGGAAGAGGCGGGGTGGTACACGCTGAACCACACGTTCAGCGAAACCCAGTGGAGCCAGCTGCAGGGCCAGCGGAACTTCTTGTGTTTCGAAAGCGTGAACTACAGCTTGCGGCTGTGGATCAATGGCCACGAGGTGGCGGACACGCAGTGTCCTTTCCTTCCTCAGGCTTTCGACATTACCGAGCATCTCAAGGAAACCACGCTGATTTGTGTGCGGGTGGATGCCCGGCGCGACGCGGAGCGTATGCCTTCGAAGGTCTACGACTGGTGGAACTACGGGGGCATTTTTGGAAGTGTGTCGATTTGTCCGTGCCCGCAGACGGTGCTGTCGGATTGCCACTTTACGGTCGAGCAATTGGATGACCAGGGGGTGCGCGGTGCGATCACGGTGGACGTCGACGGGCCTTGCGCCCAGGGGTTTTCGGTTGAGGTGAGTGTGCCCGAGCTTGGGCTGTCGTGGACTGGCCAGGGGACCGACGGGGTGGCGCGGCTGGCTTATACGATCGGCTCTGATGTGGGGGTGGTGCCGTGGTCGTGCGAGAACCCGAAGCTGTACGACTACCGCGTGACCCTGACCACGCCCGAGGGTAAGCAGGACCAGTTGGATCTGCGGGTGGGCTTTAGGACCATTGAGTGCCGGGGCAAAGAGATTTTGCTTAATGGCGAGTCGCTTTTTCTCAAGGGCATTGCGTGGCACGACGAGCGCTTTGGTGAACTGGGTGGGCGTACGCGCAACCGCGAAGACTGCGCGGAGCTGGTGTCGGTGGCCAAGGAGTTGGGGGCCAACTTTGCCCGGCTGGCGCACTACCCGCACAGCGAGCACACATTGGATCTGTGCGACGAGCTGGGGCTTTTGGTGTGGGACGAGATCCCGGTGTATTGGGCGATTGAGTACGACACGCCGGTGACCCGTGAGATCGGGGACACGATGTGGCGTCAGATGTTGCTGCGTGACCGCCAACACCCGTGCGTGTTGGTGCACGCGGTGGCCAATGAAACCTATGACGCGCCGGGCAAGCCCGAGTTTATGCAGGGCCTCAGGCAGGTCGCCCAAGAGTTGAACCCCGGGATCCCGCTGGGGGCTGCGATCGCGGTGCCTTTTGTGGACGGGGAGTACACCTTGTTTGACCGGCCTGACATGTTGGTTGAGTTTAGTGATGTGATCGGCATCAATGAATACGGCGGGTGGTACTCGCCGCCGCTCAGCAAGATGCCCACGGCGCGGGTGACGGGCCACCCGGACAAGCCGACGTTTATCAGCGAATTTGGTGCGTCGGGGCCTTCGGGGGTGCACGGGCCCGCGGACGAGCTGTGGAATGAGGACAACCAGCTCGAGGTCTACAAGCAGCAGTTCGCCATGTTCGGGCGTTGCATGGATAGCTTGTGCGGCATCTCCCCATGGGTGATGAAGGATTTCCGCTCTCCGCTGCGGCAAAACGGTTTTCAGCGGCAGTTCAACTGCAAGGGGGTCGTCTCGGCGGTGGGTAAGCAGAAAATGACATATCATTTTGTGCGTGATCAGTACGCCGGCTCTGGGCCGGGACTCGGGTTGGCCGGCTCGGAGGGGAGCTCCGCGGACGCTTAACGAAGCTATCTAGAAACGTGTGTGCGCCATGAAGGTCAGCCAGCAGAATATTGCCGAACGCCTGAACGTCTCGATTTCGACGGTGTCCAGGGCGCTGCGCAACGATGATTCGATCTTGCCCGCCACGCGTGCGAAGATTTTTAAGACCGCCAGCGAGATGGGGTATCGCCCCAAGCTCAAGCGCGTGCATGAACGGGTGGGCGATGCGACCGTTCCCCAGCCGGTGATCGGGGTGTATGCCCACGAGCCGCGTGTGGGCAGTTGGATGAGTTCGGGCTCGCGTGAGGCGGGGCACTACATGCTGTCGGGGGTGAGTGCTGCAGCGGCGACGCTGGGGGCGCAGATCTATTTTCAGTCGGTGCACGACGGCGAGATTGAGCAAATCTTCGGTGACAAGCGGGGGGCGCCTTCGCGGTTGCGCGAGCGCGAGTGCTCTGGGGCGTTGCTGCTGTATTTGCATGAACCCGCTGCGGTGCAGCGGTTGGCCGGGCATTTTCCGTGCGTCTCGCTGGTCAACCGGTACACCGCGGCGGACACCGATACGGTCGGGGTGGATACTTACCAGAGTTTGCATGACCTGATGGCCAAACTGGTGGATCACGGACACCACCGCATTGGTTTTTTCAATGGCCGCTCGCGTGGGCCGTGGGTGGGCGAGCGTTTTGCGGCGTACGTGAACATCATGATGCGCGGCGGCCTGGGGTTTGATCCGGGGATCGTGAAGGGGGTATACGACCACGAGCGGTTGAGCGTGGAACAGGCGCGCGAGTCGTTGTTTGCCGCCACGCGTCAAGGGGTGACGGCGTGGGTGTGCAGCCATGACCAAACGGGGTACGAGGTGTGCCGGTCGTTGCGGGATGAGGGCTTTGATGTGCCTGGGGATGTGTCGGTGGTGGGCTTTGATGGGGTGGCTCCGCCCCAAGGCGAGCCGTCTTTGACCACGGTGCGTTCGCCGCTGGAAGAGCTGGGCCAGGCGGGGGTGGTTCGTTTGTTGTCGCGGATCAAGGATCCGACGATGTCCACGCGCACGGTGCTGCTGAAATCACGTATCGCGGAAGGCGAGACCATCGGTCCGGCGAAGCGGTAGTGAGATTATGGGCGGCGACCTGGCGGTGATGGGGTGCAGGCGACAGGGTGGGCCCGGGGGCCTAAACTGTTAGGCCCTTCCTGAGCGTGCGTTCGGGCGGGTCTGAGACCTGGAAACGATGCCATGAGCCCTTCGACGAACCTGCCTGTTCTTAAAGCCAAAGACTTTGCCACCGACCAAGATGTGCGTTGGTGCCCGGGGTGTGGGGATTACGCGATTCTGAATGCGGTGCAGCGGGTGGTGGCCAAGACCGGGGCGTCGCGTGAGAACACGGTCTTTATCAGTGGCATCGGGTGCAGCAGCCGCTTTCCGTATTACATGAGCACGTATGGGTTTCACACGATCCACGGCCGGGCTCCGGGTTTCGTGACGGGGTTGAAGGTGGCCAACCCGGACCTGGATGTGTGGATGGTGACCGGCGACGGCGACGGGCTGAGCATCGGGGGCAACCACCTGATGCACCTGCTGCGGCGGAATGTGAACGTGAACGCGATGCTGTTTAACAACCGCATCTATGGCTTGACCAAGGGCCAGTACAGCCCCACGAGTGAGCAGGGCAAGCGGACCAAGAGCACGCCGATGGGCTCGTTGGATTACCCGATTGATCCGGTGCGGATGGCGCTGGCGGCGGGCGGCACGTTTGTGGCCCGCAGCACGGACAAGGACCGCGGGCTGCCCGAGGTGCTGACCCGCGCCGCGGGGCATCGGGGCACGTCGTTTTGCGAGATTTATCAGAACTGCAACATCTTTAACGACAACGCGTTTGAGCCCTTGACGGGCAAGGACACGCGTGAGGACAACGTGCTGTATCTCGAGCACGGCAAGCCGATGGTGTTTGGCAAGGACGTCAAGAAGGGGTTGCGCATGGTGGGCATGCGTCCCGAGGTGGTGACCTTGGGCGAGGCGGGCATCAGTGAGGACGACCTGCTGTTCCACGACGAAACCAATCCTGCGCTGGCGATGATGCTGAGCACGCTACACCACCCCGAGTTCCCCGAACCGATGGGGGTGTTCTACGTGGAAGATCGGCCGTGCTACGAAGACCAAGTGACCGCGCAGGTGGACGCCGCGACCGACAAACGCGGGCCGGGCACGCTGGAAGCGCTGTTTAACGCGGGCGACACGTACACGCTGTCGTGAACGGATGAACGGTGGGAATTGAACCGCAGAGACGCGGAGGAAGATGAGAAAACCGCCGCGGGGGTGACGTGGGGCGTTTCACGGGTGTCAGCCTTTGGTAAATGCCTTGGGTTTGGCCGCGGGGCGGCGATGTTCGGTGGCGGCGGTCTTTCCACCAATCTGTCACCGTGTGACCTTGCGGTGTCGCGGCTTTCCTCTCTGCGTCTCTGCGGTTCAAACCCGCGTCTTTGCGGTTTAACCCCCGCCCGTCTCGTGATTTCACGATTGCCGCTAAGATTTTTGAATGAGTGATTCACAACGGTTTGATTCGGGTGACGGCGCGTTTGAGGTGTCTGCGGCGGGGGCGCGTGTGCTGTCGTGCACGGTGGCGGGGTCGCCGAATCTGCTTTACGACGACGGCAAGGGGTCGGGCGGCGATCGTGTGTGGGTGGCGCCAGAGGTGGCGTATTACTGGCCCAGCTTGAAAGACGCTCGGGAGGACCCGGTGGGCACGGCGGCGACGCCCGCGGGCATCGATCCGGGGACTTGGAGTGTGGCCAGCCGCTGGGAGGGCGGGGCGAGCATGGAGCAGTCGGTGGCGCTGGCCGATGCCCGCGACGGCAAGTCGATTGCTTTGGATATGCGGCGGACGGTGTCGGCCATTGATGCGCCCTATGGGTTGCCGGACGGGGTGATGTGCACCAGCTTCACGGTGGTGAACGAAATGACGGCCACCGGTGGCGATGAAGGGGCGGTGGCGGCGGCTTGGGATGTGCTGCAGGTGCCGCCCGCGGGCACGTTGGTGTGTCCGACGACTCGGCGCGTGGACCCGCGCAGTTACTACGAGCCGTTTGATGGCCAGCGGGTGAAGGTGGAGCAGGAGGCGGTGCGCTTCCACATCGACGCGCAGCGGCGGGTCAAGATGGGCCTGCGTCCGGAGCATACGACCGGGCGCATGGGGTATTACCGACCGTTGACTGGCGGCGAGAGCTCGCTGATTGTGCGGGTGTTTCCGGTGTATCCCGGTGAGATGTACGTGGACGTCCCCCGTGATCACCCCGCCGAGCAGCGCTCGGGCGGCGACGCGTTGCAGGCCTACAACGACGACGGGACCTACGGGGCGTTTGGCGAGATGGAGTTTGTGGCCCCGGCGGTGGTGGTGGGCGGCTGCATGGCGCGGCACACGGCCTGCGTGACCCACGCGCTGGTGGGCCCCGACGACGCGGTCCGCGCGGCGGGCGCGGGGCTGCTGGGATGCCGTGTGAATCCGGTAGGCTGAAGCGCGATGACTGGTTTTTACGCCAAGACGCCAAGACGCCAAGACGCCAAGCAGAGGATGCCTGGCGGCGTGGTGATGTTGTGGGCGCGAGGTGTCTTGCGCAAGCCAGGTCGCGCAGAGGCGGTGTGGGCAAACCCAGGTGTTGTTTTTCTTGCGTTACTTGCCTTTCTTGGCGTCTTGGCGTCTTGGCGCCTTGGCGTTAATCGGCTCGGTTCTTGGAGGCCCGCCTGATGGCTGTCTCCAAGAAATCTGCCAAGCCCCAGATCACCGCGGACACGCGCATTCTTGCGTTGCATGGCGACGAGGCGGCGATCCAGAAAGAGCACTTGGATGCGCTGCGGGCGGCGCTGAAGAAGGTGCACGGCGACGTGGACACCTACGATTTTGACGGCAAGACCGCGACGCTGGCGGACGTGTTTGACGAGCTGCGGGGGTATTCGCTGATGGGCGGCTACAAGGTGGTGGTGGTGGATCCGGCGGACGAATGGATTTCGGCGCAGCGCGACAGCGGGGCGCTGGAGCGGTATGTGGCCAGCCCGGTGGATCACGCGACGCTGGTGCTGCGGTGCGCGAAGGGTTGGAAGTCGTCGGCGAAAATCGAGAAGGCGATCGGCAAGGGGCACACGGTGATCAAGTGTGAGCCGCCCAGCCCCGCCGAGGCGGTGTCGCGGCTGGTGGCCCGGGCCAAGAAGCACCACAGCATGCAGCTGGAGAAGCCTGCGGCCCAGCTGCTGGTGGACCGGGTGGGGGTGCATCTGGTGCGGCTGGAGACCGAGCTGGACAAGCTGGCGGCGATGGCCGGCGGGGCGGGCAATGCGGTGATCGACCGAGCGCTGGTGGAGCGGGCGGTGGAGAAGGGCAATGAAGAAAAGGCGTGGGCGGTGCAGGGGCCGGTGCTGGAGGCGCTGCTGGGCGGCGGATCCGCGGGCGGGCGGGCGGGACGCTCGCAGGGGGGGGCGGCCTTGGAGAAGGTGCGCGAGCTCATCGACCTGGGGGGGCTGCCCGAGGTGCTGGTGACCTACGCGGTGACTGATCTGACCCGGAAGCTGGCGGTGGGGGCGCGGATGCTGGCCGCGGGTGAGGGCGAGGCGCGGATCAGCCAAGAGCTGCGCTTGTGGGGGCCTGAAAAAGGGTTGACTTTGAGGGCGATTCGAGCCCTGGGCGCCGAGCGTTCGGCGGCGGCGCTGGACCGGGCCTTGACCACCGATGCGCGGAGCAAGTCGGGCTTTGGCACGATGCTGCGGAACCTGGAGTGCCTGTGCGTGAGCTTGGGTGACCGGGCTTGAGAGCTTGTGGGCAGGGGTCGGGGCCGGGCCTGGCGCAGGGTGCGCCGGCGCACGGTCTAGTCCGCGGCGGCTGGCGGCCGATAGGGGCTAGATGATCGGGGCCGGAGGCTCCACGCAGATTACAAACGCAGGAGGCGTTGATGTCGGACAGCAACCACACATACCGCGGGCGATATCAGACAGCAGCGCTGTGCGCGGCGTTGGTGGCCATGGGGGGTATCGGATCCGTGGGCTGCGTGTCCGCGGACCGCGAGGACCGGGCTCCGCTGGCGGTGCCGGCGACGGCGGGCACGCCGCAGGACGGCGCGGTGCAAAGCGAGACTTCGGTGCAGGCCGCGGCACGCCGCAGCCGCGAGATGGCCGACCGGCTGACGGCCGCGGAGGATTCGCCCCAGGCGCCGCCGGCCGAGCCGCAGTTCGACCCTTTTGCCGACGCCGAGCCCATGCCGACCCAGCGTCCCGAAACCCCGGTGGCGTGGGAGACCCCGGACGCTCAAGACTCTTCTGCGGGCACGCCGTTCTTGACGCCCGCGGCCGATGCGGCGTCCATGGGGCTCTCGCCCGAAGCGGTGGATGACATGCCTGAGCTTGAGGTGGCCGCGCTCCCGGCGCCGCTGCCTCGCTCGCGCGAGGAGCTGGTGGACGCTCTGGTGCAGCAGCTTGCTGCCGAGACCGGCGCTGCGCTGCCGCGGGCGGTGGTGGCCGCGGGGCTGAGTTTGTCCGGGACCGAGGGTGAGCTGGACCCGCGGCTGGTGTCGGGGCTTAAGCCGCTGGACCGCGAAGCGGTGGAGCGTGTGCGGGACCTGTTGATCCGCCTGCACGCCGTGGCGGACACGCCGGGCACACGTTTTGATCGCAAGACCGTGGACACCGCGGTGGCTGAGGCCTTCGGGCGTCAGCCGGTGTCGATCGCCCACGCCGAGCTGTGCCGCTCGGTCGCGGGCTACGGGGTGTATGAGCCGATGAAGGAAGGCGAAGACGCCGACCGCTTCTTGGCCGGGCAGGTCAACCGCGCGATCTTATACATCGAGGTGGAAGACTTTGTGCCGCTGAAGCTGGAAGGTGAGCAGCGCGAGGTACGGCTGAGCCAAGAGTTGATTCTGTACAAAGAACACGACGGCCTGGCGGTGTGGCAGGACGGACCGACGGAGGTGGTGGACGTGTCGCGCAACCACCGCCGCGATTTTTTCTTGGTGCACATGATTGAGCTGCCCGCCCGGCTGGGGCCCGGACGCTACCGGCTGAAGGCCCGTGTGACCGACCCCCACGGCGACACGGTGGACGAGACGACGCTGCGGCTGCTGATGGTGGCAGACCGGGAGCTGCTGCGGGGCGAGTGAGTGTTCTGGGTGGGGGGCGATTAACAGCGGGAACAGCGCTTCGCTTTACCACAGAGAACACAGAGGCCACAGAGAACACAGAGGAAGGCGTGGATGAGGTTGCCCAGTTCCAACGGGCGCGGGAGAACACACTTCCCGTCCCTATTCGGAACCCCACCCCATGCCCGTCCCCTACGACCAAGACTTCAAACGCTCCGCCATCCAGATGGTTCGACAGCACGGCCGATCGATCCCAGACGCCGCCAAGAATCTGGGTATCAGCACCAGCTGCCTTCGCGGCTGGCTGAAGCAGGCCGATGCCGCTGGTTCATCCGTTGAAATCGACACCCAGGCCGAGCTGCAGCGGCTCCGCGCCGAGAACGCCCGGCTCAAAGTTGAGCGCGAGATTTTAAAAAAAGCAGCCACCTTCTTCGCGAAGGAGCAGCCGTGAAGTTCGCCTTCGTCAAACAATACGCCGGGTCGGCCGCCGACTGGACTGCCACCACCATCTGCCGGGTCATCGACGTTTCGCGCAACGGTTACTACGGCTGGCTCAGGGCCAAAGCCCGGCCGCTCAGTGATCGACGGCTGCGGATTGCCACGCTCGCGCGGTCCATCGAGTCCATTTTCCTCGAGTTCAAGGCCCGGTACGGTGCGCCCCGCATCCACGAAGAATTAATGGCCCGGGGCGAGCACTGCAACCGCAAGACCGTCGCGCGGTTGATGCAACGCATGAACCTTGTCGCCAAGGGAAAAAAGAAATTCCGTGTGCGAACAACCGACAGCAATCACGACCATCCCATTGCTCCGGACTTGGTCCAACGCGACTTCACTGCCGCGGCTCCGAACCAGGTCTGGGTGACCGACCTGACGTACGTGGCGACGCATGAAGGCTGGCTGTACAGCGTGGTCATCATCGACCTATTCAGCCGACGGGTGGTTGCTCACGCCGAGGCGGACCACATGCGGGCCGAGCTGGTCGTCCAGGCGTTGCGCAAGGCGATCCGGCAGCGAACGCCCGGCCCAGGGCTGATCCTGCACAGCGACCGCGGGGTGCAGTTCGCCAGCGACGCCGTGCGGCAGGTCTGCAGCGATGCTGGCATCCGCCGGTCGATGAGTGGCAAAGGCGACTGCTACGACAACGCGGTGGCCGAAAGCTTCTTCAGCCGGATGAAGACCGAGGAGTTGAACGACCACCTCCCGGCCAACCACTCCGAGGCGAAGCTGATGATCTTCGAGTTCATCGACGGCTTTTACAACACAATCCGCCGCCACTCGTTCTTGGGCTACGTGAGTCCAGATCACTTCGAGCGGCTTCATCACGCTAAGCTGGCAAGCTGAGCGTCAGACGCCCGCGCCCGTTGGGGCTGGGCAACCTCAGGAGCCGATCTCGATTGGTGAGTTCTGTATCTAGAGTGTGGCCATGGCCGATGCGCCCATAGAGTCCGACCGGGTTCGATTCGATCTGCCGCAGCGTTTTGTCGCAGGCTTTGGATGCATTGGGGTCACGCTCAGCGGGATTCTCGCGGCAGTGGCTCGGTTGTTTTGCGACCGATTTCGACGTGCTCATCCAGGCCACTTTGACCAGCATCCGAGGGCAGTTGCGCACTTCTTCGGCGTGGGCTGGATCGCTGCGGTCTATATCCTGGGCATGGCGACCTCTGCGTTCATGTTGGCCTTGCGCCAAAGTCTGGCCGTACCTGGATGTGTGCTCTCGGGATGGCTGCGACAAGGTGCTTCTTTCTCTATCTGGCTCTGAAGAAGGTGGGATGGATGGGCCGAGTGACTTGGTCTGCGATGTAGCTGCTTGCTCATTTGCCTTTCTCTGTGCCCTCTGTGTTCTCTGTGGCCTCTGTGGTAAAGCGAAGCGCTGCTTTTCTGCCTTGACCGCCGCGGCCCAAACTTCGCCTGCCTGCTACATTCTCCCCCGATGACGCCCCTTGCCGACGCCAACCAGACCGCGGAGCTGATCGACCGGCTGTCGGCGTGGGTGGGCCAGCAGGCGCCTGCCGGCGAGCGGGAGGGCTGGGCGCTGGTGGGCCTGCGGCGGCGGGGCGATGATCTGGCGCGTCGGATCGCCGACACGGCGGGCATCACCAAGTGCGGGGCGCTGGACATCACGATGTACCGCGATGACTTGGTGGGCACCAACGCGGTGCCGGACGTGGGCATCACCGAGATTCCTTTTGCCCTGGACGGGCTGGATGTGGTGCTGGTGGACGACGTGCTGATGACCGGCCGGTCGATCCGGGCGGCGCTGGACGCGATGGCGGACCTGGGGCGGCCGCGGCGGGTGTGGCTGGCGGTGCTGGTGGATCGCGGCCCGGCCTTCCGCGAGCTGCCGATCGCCGCGGACATCGCGGCGCTGACCCACACCACGCCGGGCACGGTGGAGGTGCGGCTGACCCCCACCGATCCCGCAGACGCGGTGAACCTGATGGAGCAAAAGTCTTGAGCAGCGACGACCGCTATCCCTGGGACCACCGGCACCTGCTTTCGCTTGCGGATTATTCGCCGCAAGACATCCGCCATGTGCTGCGCACCGCCCGTGGGTTTGAGAGCATTTCGACGCGGAGTGTGAAGAAGGCGCCGGCGCTGCGGGGCCGGGTGGTGGCGAATCTTTTTTTTGAAGACAGCACCCGCACCAGCATGAGCTTTCAACTGGCGGCCCAGCGGCTGAGCGCCGACGTGCTGAGCTTTAGCGGTAAGGGCAGCAGCGTGAGCAAGGGCGAGACGCTGGTGGACACGGCGCGGAACATCGAGGCGATGGGGGTGGACGTGATGGTGGTGCGCCACCACCACAGTGGGGCGGCGGCGAAGCTGGCGGCGAATGTGGGCTGCCGGGTGGTGAACGCCGGCGACGGGCGACACGCCCACCCCACCCAGGGCCTGCTGGATCTGTACACGGTGGCCAAACGCTGCGGGCGGCTGGACACGCTGGACTTCAGCGGCCTGACGGTGGCGATTGTGGGCGATATCGCCAACTCGCGGGTGGCGCGGTCGGATCTCATCGGGCTGAAAAAACTGGGTGCCCACGTGATCTTGGTGGGTCCGCCGACCTTGCTGCCCAAGGGCTTCGCCGAGTTGGGGGCCGAGTTGAGCCACGACCTGGACGCGGTGCTGCCGCGGGTGGACGTGGTGAACATGCTGCGGGTGCAGTTTGAGCGCTTGTCGGGCCCGGCGTTTCCCAGCACCCGCGAGTACCACGCGGCCTACGGGCTCACGGCCGAACGCTTGAAGCGGGCCAAGCCCGAGGTGGTGGTGATGCACCCGGGCCCGATGAACCGCGGCCTGGAGATCGACGCGGCGGTGGCCGACGGGCCCAACTCGGCGATTCTTGAACAGGTCAGCCACGGGCTGGCGGTTCGGATGGCGGTGCTGTTTTTGGTCGCGACCTGCGGGTGACGGGCGTGGCGCGGCGGCCTGCGACGCCGTGGGTTTTCTTGGCTGCGCGAGCCCGCCGCGATCCGCTACATTCTGGGCATGACCCAGAACTCTGAATCTTCTACGCCTGCCCGCGGTGCTTTGTTGATCTTGTCTGGCCCTTCGGGCGTGGGCAAGAGCACGCTGGTGAATGAATTGCTGCGGCGGATGGAAGCCGACCTGTCGGTGTCGATGACCACACGTGCCATGACCAAGGGCGATGTGGACGGCGAGCACTACTACTTTGTGAACGTGCCCACCTTTGAGCGGTCGATCAAGGCCGACGAGTTGCTGGAGCACGCGGTGTACGCGGGCAACTTTTACGGGACCCCGCGGTTGTATGTGGAAGAAAAGCTGGCCGCAGGCCGCACGGTGATCGTGGAGATCGACGTGGAGGGGGCCCGCCAGGTGAAGCAGTCGATGCCCGAGAGCTTCGCGATGTTCATCAAGGCCCCGACCGAGCAGGCCCTGCTCGAACGCCTGCGTGGCCGCCAACGCGAGGATGAAACGACGATCCAGAAGCGGTTTAGCATCGCCAAGAAGGAAATCGCCTTTGCCGAGTCGACCGATGTGTACGACGCGTTCGTGATTAACGATGATTTTGACCGGGCCGTGGCGGAGATCGAATCGCTGGTGACCGGCCACCTGAAGGCGTATCACGGGTGATCCGGGGCGTGAGGGGCGAGGGGCCAGGGTTTAGGATTTAGGGCCTAGGGCTTAGGAAGAGCGCTGACGCGGTGGGGACGGGAAGCGGGGGTGGGAGTCGGTGAACTGACGAAGCGTGCCATGGGGTTGATGCTTCGTTTACGCTTGCGTCTTCCTAGGCCCTAGGCCCTAGGGCCTAACGCCTAACGCCTTTCCCTCACCCCCAACCGGCTGCCCCGTCATGAAACGCCCCGCCGTCTTCCTGGACCGTGACAACACGATCATCAAAAACGATGGTGATCTGGGGGATCCCGACGCGGTGGAGTTGATCACCGGGGTGCCGCTGGCGATCGCGTCGCTGTGCGGGCTGGGCTACCGCGTGGTGGTGGTGACCAACCAGGGCGGGGTGGCTCGGGGGGCGTACACCGAAGACGACGTGGAGGCGGTGCACGACCGCGTGCGTGCGCTGGTGCAGGAGCAGGCCAACGGGGCGCGGATCGACGCGTTCTATGCCTGTCCGTATCACCCCGAGGGCACGGTGAAGGCCTATGCCCGCGATCACGAAAACCGCAAGCCCCGGCCGGGCATGCTGCTGCAGGCCGCCGAAGACCTGGACCTGGATCTGAGTGCCAGCTGGATGGTGGGCGACCAGATGCGCGACGTGGCGGCGGGCGCCGCGGCGGGGTGCCGGACCATTTTGCTGGGCGATGGGCAGACGCCCGCGGTGCCGGCGAAAAAGAAGGCGGGAAGCAAAGCCGGTCGCAGCGCGCCCAAAAAGCGCGGGAAGCAGCCCAAGCCCGACGAGTTGGCCCCCACGCTGGTGGAGGCGGTGCGGATCATCGCCAGCAAACGCAAGCCCGAAGCCAACGAGGTGATGGGCTGGGCGCGGGTGGGCGCGGGGGCGGGGGGCAAGCGTTTTGACAAGCAGGCCATGGCCGAGCTGCAGAAGCAGGGGCGGCGCCCCGCGCAGGGGGATAGCGCTGAAAAGCCCGCGGCCAAGGGCTCGGCCCGTCCGTTTGTGCCCTGGACCGAGGCCCGTGCAGTGCCCGAGCCTGCGGGCGAAACGGCGCAGGAACCCAAACCGCCAGAGGCCGCCAAGCCAACTGCCCCCGCGGAAGACCGGCCGGGGGCTGCCGCAGATGCGTCGCGTGTTGAGGCCGCCCAGGCCGACGCGCCCCAGGCGGTGATCCCGGCGGCGGAGCCCACGGCCGGGTCAGAAACGGCGGCGGCCGTTTCCGCGCCTGCGCCCGAGCGTCGAGAGGCTGCCGAGTCGACGACCGACCCGAGCGACGCGGGACGCAACACGCGGCTGATTTTGCAAGAGCTGCGGATGCAGCGGGGCAGCTCTGATGAGATGCCGCAGGTCAACGTGGTCGCGATCTCGCTGCAGGGGCTCACGGCGTTGTGCCTGGTGGGGGCTTTGTGGCTGGGAGCAGGCGAAGAAAACTTTTACACCTTCTTCCGCTGGATCACCGTGACGCTGGTGCTGCAGGTGGCGGTGGTGGCCACGCTGATATTTGGTCGACGCTGAATGCTGCTGGTCGCCTGGTCGCCTGGTCGCCTGGTCGCCTGGTGGGGCGGTCGTGGCGGCCTTGATAAACTCTCCGGGTGACCGACTCCGACC
>JALZVY010000085.1 GCA_023300125.1 Phycisphaera sp. | reverse complement strand
GAGTCGATGCATGTGTCTTCGTGGCGATGGAGCCACCACCCCCTTCCGGTGCACGCAGTACGCCGCCCGAGCCGACGCCTGTCGCGATCTGGAACGAGGCAGTGAGAACTGCTTGTTAGCCCGTCGGAGAGCCGAATTGTCCCCTCCTGTGGTACGCTAGAGAACGACTCCGGGGAATTGATGCGGCCGTGGCTCTTGCTTTGTTCGATGACGTTTGGGTGCAGCCCTGCACTCGTGCCTCTCGACGCGCCCCTTCCCAACAATCCCAGCGCCGAGCCACGTCCTACGCCTGACCCTGAGGCGGCCCCGCCTTCGACACCTGAAACGCCAGACCCAGGTACGCGGACTCCCCCACCGCCAACGCCCACTCCACCACCACCTGTACCTACGCCGGCACCGACGCCCGTTCCTACCCCGGTGCCGCCCCCCAATCCTACGCCGGTACCGCCCCCCGTTCCGACGCCGATGCCGACACCTGCTCCCACGCCGGTGCCCACGCCCGAGCCGCGGCCCAGCAGCACGCCGCGCAGCGACCGCGAAGCGGATCCCACGGCGCCGGTGGCGGTGTCGGTGGTGCGGCCTGGCACGGTGTTGGTGGGCCGCGGGTTGGAGGTGCGGACGGTGCGGCCGCGCTTCTCGGTGACGGCGCGTGCGTTGTCGGTGCCCAGCAACCCGGAGGTGGTGTTGACGTTTAATGCCGACGGCACGGTGCGGCTGGCCGAGCTGCGGACCTCGACGGGTTTTGACAACATCGACGGGCCGCTGCTATCGAGCCTTTACGCGTGGACGGCGCGGGGCCCGCGGCTGGCGGAGGAACCCGAGGCGCGGGTGGCGCTCACGATCTTGTTTCGCGAGCCGGTGAAACCGGCGCGCATCAAAGACCGCGAGGACACCTCGGAGTCTGAATCGCAATCAAAATAAGTGGCCCCGGCGTGGTTGCGCGAACCGCCGAAGGCCGGGTGCATCACACGCCGTAGGGGTCGGCCAAGAAGGCGTCTTCTTCGGTGTGCACCAGTCCCAGACGCATGGCCATGGCCGCGGCGGCGGCGTAGTTGGAGTTGATGGCCAGGGCGGCTTTGATCTGGTCGGCGGCTTCGGCGGCTTCGCCGCGGGCGGCGTTACAGGCGGCGCGGTGGTAGTGGGCGTCGGCGCGGTCGGGGTGGCGCTCGGCGTTGTTTTTAAGCGTTTGGGACGCCTGATTCAGCATGGCTTGCAGAGGCGATCCGCCGTCGATGGGCTGGCGGTCGTTGGGCGTGCTGGGGGTGACGCTGTGGGGATAGAGCTGGGCGATCAGGCGTCGGCGGCCGGCGCGGTCGGTGAACCGTGCGAGCTTCATGTTGGCGCGCTGGGCCAGTTGTTCGCGCCCTTCGAGTTGGGCACACAGGGCAAGACCGGCCCAGGCCACGGCGGCTTGGTCGGTGAGAGCAAGGCGGGCCGCGCGAAAGAACGCACGGCCTGCTTCTCTCCTCCGCCCCGCTTCTAGAAACGCGATGGCTTGTTGATGGTGACCCATGGCGAGCGATTCCTTTGCGAGGTTCGGAGAAGAGGTGAGGGGGAGCGTAGCGGTGGGGCTACGCGGACTTGCGGGCAAGGTCGTGGGCTTGGCGTTCGGTGAACGCACGCTGCAAGTCGGGGTAATCGGGGAATTTCATGGACACACGCTTGAGCACCTGGGCGGCCGGTGGGCCGACGGCTTCGTCGTCTTCCACCCGGCCCAGAAGCAGGGCCAGGCCCGCGTTGTACGGATCGGCCTGGAGCCCGCGGTGGGCCCAGCGTCGGGCGTCGTCTTCGTCGCCGACCAGTTCGGCCATTTGGGCCAAAGATTCGAGCAGGGGGCTGAAGTAAGCGGTGGCTTCAAACGGGTAGACGATTTGTTTGACGGCGCTGCGCAGTGTGGAGAGCGTGCGGGTGTTGGGTGTGATCTTCTGGGCGAAGACCAGCGAGGGAACGATGTCGGGGCACGAGCGCAGCTCGTCGGCTAGGCGGGTGGCGTGGACGTTGTTGGTTTGGGGCAGGTGGCGCAGCCCCGGAAGGTCCAGCATGGCGACAAAGCGGGCGACCGCCGGGTCGTGGCCGTGGAGGTGGTGCAGCCATGCCGCGAGGCGGCGGGCCTGGCCCTCTTGGCCGGTGGCCAGCAGAAGGCCGGTGGCCATCACGGCTTCGTCGGCGTCCATGTCGTAGGTGTCGCGCCGCTGCGGCTCGCCCAGGGCCACGCGGGC
Source organism: Phycisphaera sp. (assembly GCA_023300125.1). Lineage (GTDB taxonomy): Bacteria > Planctomycetota > Phycisphaerae > Phycisphaerales > Phycisphaeraceae > Algisphaera. The sequence goes on along the minus strand of JALZVY010000085.1, from coordinate 14,085 downwards.
CCGGAGCATCTCGCCGCGGCGAGCCAGCAGGGAGGCCAGGGCCACGCGGGCCTTGGCTGGGGCGTGGGCGGTGGCGTCGTCGCACCAGGCCTGAAGTTCGAATTCAGCGCGGTCGGACTCGCCGGCCAGCACCAGAGCTTGGGCGTGGTTCAGGCGGTCTTGTTCGTCGGGGGCAAGCTGGGGCACAGGTCGAAACTCCGGGGGGATGCGTCCGGGGTGCTATCGACTGTGCGGGCTGTGCGGTTTAGGTCTGGCAGAGAGGTGCCGAAAAGGTGAGACGTGCCGATAAAAGAGGGCTTTCGGCCAAGGTGTGATGGCGATGCGGGTTTTCCCGCAATCACGGGCCGGGGCGGCGGGCTATAGCACCACGAGGTTGTTGCGGTGGACCACCGCTTTATAGGCCGGGCGGCCCAGAACGGCCGCAAGCTGATTGGATTTCTTGCCTTGAATCAGGCGCAGCTCGTCGGCGGTGTAGTTGCTTAGGCCGCGGGCGACTTCGCGGCCGCTGGGGTCGCAGAGCATGACCACGTCGCCTCGGCCAAAGCGGCCGGTCATGCCGGTGACGCCGGTGGCCAGCAGGCTGGTGGTTTTCTGGGTCAGGGCATCGGCGGCGCCCGCGTCGACGGTGATGGTGCCCGCGGGCCGGGCGGTGAGGCCGATCCAGCGCTGGCGGCTGTCCAGGCGGCGCTGGGCGGGCGCGAACACGGTGCCCAGGCGCTCGCCGCTCAACACGCGGGTGAGCACGTCGGGCTCGCGGCCGTCGGCGATGACCGCTAGCTCGCCGGATTCGACCGCCACGCGGGCGGCTTCGAGTTTGGTTTGCATGCCGCCGCTGCCCCAGCTGCTTTTTTCGCGGCGCACGTGTTGCAGCTGGTCCAGCACGTCGTCCACGCGGTCGATGACCTGGCCCTGGGCGTCGAGCAGGCCCGGCACGCTGGTGAGCAGGATCAGAGCGTCGGCTTTGAGGGCGCTGCAGGTGAGTGCGGCGAGCAGGTCGTTGTCGCCGAAGCGGATTTCTTCGACCGCGACGGTGTCGTTTTCGTTGAGCACCGGCACGGCCTTGAGCTCGTGCAGCTTGGCGATGCAGTTGCGGATGTTGAGGTAGCGCAGGCGGTCGTCGAAGTCGACCCGGGTGAGCAGCACCTGGGCGGCGGTGAGCGCGCTGGCGGTGCCGGGCTTGCTCAGGGCGCTCAGGGCTTCGTGCCAGTGGGTGACCAGGGCCCGCTGGCCGATGGCGGCAACCGCCTGCTGCTCGGCCACGTCGGTGGGGCGGGTTTTGCGGTTGAGCTGCACGCAGCCGGCGCCCACCGCGCCGCTGCTGACCAGCGTGACGCGGACTTTTTTCTTGCGCAGGGCGGCGATCTGTGCGGCGATGTTGGCGATGAAGGCCGTGTCGATCGCGGGCATGGACTTGCCCCCCACCCCGCCGGTGATCAGCTGGGTGCCGATCTTGACCACAACGTGCCGGGCGTCGGTGAGGCGGGTTTCGCGGAGGACAGTGGAGGGCATGGCGGGGAAGTGTGACATTCGACGCTTGACGTTCGACGCTTGACGTTCGAAGTCGGAAGTGGGGCGTGGGCGCTGGCTTAGTCTGCGCTGGCTTGGTGTGGGGGCATGGTAACGGGGGGCAATAGGCTTCGGAGCAGCTGGGCGTAGCGGTCGGTGGCGCCGCGGCGGCTTTCGACCACGGCTTGCCCCGCGGCGCCGACCTGGGCGGCGTAGGCGGGCTGGTCGAGAAATTCGCGGATGGCGGTGGCCGGGTGGTGGGTGGCCACGATGCCGCGGGCGCCCAGCAGGGCGGCCATGGTGTCGGCGAAGTCGCCGTAATCCGGGCCGATGACCGTGGGCTTGCCCAGGGCGGCGGGCTCCATCATGTCGCTGCCGTGCAGGCCCACGTTGAAGCTGCGGCCCACCACCGCCACCGTGGCCAGGTGGTAGGCCAGGCGCAGCTCGCCCACGGTGTCGAGCAGGAAGACGGGGGATTCGGGATTGACGGGTGGGGTTTGGGCTTGGGGGCTGGAACGCCGCACGGCGTGGGGCGCATGCTCCATCACCTGGTCAAACCACTCGGGCTTGCGCGGGGCGATGAGCAGTTGGGCGCCGGGCGGGGTGGCGTGTATCAGCAGCTTGTCTTCGCCCGGGGCGGTGCTGCCCGCGACGATCAGGGGCTTGGAGGGATCGATGCCGAGTTCCGCACCCAGCTGCTGGGCCTGCGCCACCTCGTCGGGTGTTAGCGGTTTGGCGTTGTCCCACTTCAGGGTGTCCAGGGTTTTCACGCGGCGGGCGGGGGTGCCCATGGCCACGAAACGCTGGGCGTAGGCATCGGTTTGGGCGCCCACGGCCGACAGGCGGGCGAACGACGACGCGAGCAGGCCGCGGATTTGTTGGTAGCGCTTGAAGCTACGCTCGGACAGGCGGCCGTTGATGACCGCCACCGGGATGTCGCGGGTTTGGCAGGCTTCCAAGAAATTGGGCCAGAGCTCGAGCTCGACCAGGGCCACGGCGTCGGGTTTCACCGCGTCGAGGAAGCGCCGCACCGCGGGGCCCAGGTCGTAGGGGAAGCGGACCACGGCGTGGTCGTCGGCGTAGAGCGTTGTGGCCCGGGCAAAGCCGGTGTCGGTCATGGCCGCGATGACCACGCGGAGGGTGGGGTCGGCCGACAGGTCGGCCACCAGGCCACGCAGTGCGTTGATTTCACCGACCGACACGCCGTAGAGCAGCAGGGTGCGGACCCCGGGGCCCGCGGGGGGCAGGGGGGCGGTGCGGCCCAGGCGTGCGGGCCAGTTGGTCTTCCACTTGCCGGTGCGCAGCATGGACAGGCCCCAGAAGGGGCTGGTGGCCGCGGCGCCCGCGGTGTAGAGGATGTCGCGGTAAATCGCCACAGAAGCGATTTTAGGGGCCAAGTGAACCCGTGGCCAAGTGACCGCGTGCCGAATGGCCACGGAGGTTGCCACTCGGCCGCTTCACCCACGCCGTAAACTCCCGCCATGTCCACCGCCCCCGACACCTTCTACGTCACCACCCCGATCTACTACGTGAACGACAAGCCCCACCTGGGGCATGTTTACACCACGATGGTGGCCGACGTGGTGGCCCGCTACCACCGCCTGCGCGGCGACGACACGTTTTTCCTGACCGGGGTGGACGAGCACTCGGCCAAGGTGGTGGACAAGGCCGCGGAGATGGGCCTGAGCACCGAAGACTGGGCCGAGCAAAACGCCGGGGCGTTTAAGGCCACCTTCGAGAAGCTGGAGATGACCCACGACGATTTCGTGCGGACCAGCAGCGATCACCACAAGGCGAAGGTGACTGAGTATGTCGCGGCGCTTTTGAAAAGCGGCGACGTGTACGAGGGTCAGTACGAGGGGTGGTACGACGCGGGCCAAGAGGAGTACGTGCCCGAAAACAAAGCCAAGGACCAGGACTACAAGAGCGAGGTCAACGGCAAGCCGCTGGTGAAGAAGACCGAGAAGAACTACTTCTTTCGGCTGTCGAATTACGTGCCGGCGCTTTTGGCCCACTTCGAGGCCCACCCCGGCTTTGTGCAGCCCGACGCGCGGCGCAACGAGATCATCAACCGCATCAAAGAAGCCCAGGACGTGCCGATCAGCCGCACGGGCACCGGGGGCTGGGGCATCCCGGTGCCCGGCGACGAAGAGCAGTCGATCTACGTGTGGATCGATGCGCTGTTTAACTACCTGACCTATGTGGACACGCCCGAGCGGCGGCACTACTGGCAGGCCGGGGCGGTGCACTTCATTGCCAAAGACATCTTGTGGTTCCACGCCAGCGTGTGGCCGGCGATGCTGATGGCGCTGTCAAAAATTGAAGGCTATGACTGGGTGAACTTGCCCACGATGATCTACAGCCACAGCTACTGGATCAGCGACAGCGGCGAGAAGATGAGCAAAAGCCTGGGCAACTTTTTGGACCCCGAGGCGATCGACCGCTGCGTGGACACCTTTGGGTTGGACGCGCTTCGCTACTTCTTGGCCACCCGCGGCCCGCTGGGCACCACCGACTCGGCCTTTTCGGCGGAGCTGTTTGCCGACACCTACAACGCGGACTTGGCCAACACGTTTGGTAACTCGGCCAGCCGGGTGACCAACATGATCGGCAAGTATTTCGACGGGGTGCTGCCCGCACCACACGCGGCCCAAGATCGTTCGACCCAGGTGGGCGAGCGGGTGGCGTTTGATCGCCTGCAATTAGAAGCCGCCGGACAGATGGGTTTGAAGGTGGTGCGTGAAGACGTGGACAGCTACATCGAGCAGACCCGGCCGTTCACCATGGCCAAAGAGCCTGAGAACATGCCGGAGGTGGGGGGGGTGCTTTACAACTGCCTGGAGTCGCTGCGGATTTCTTCGGTGCTGCTGTGGCCGTTCATTCCCGACGCGTGCGAAGCGTTTTGGTCGCGCATTGGCTGCGACTACGCGGCGCAGATGAAAGCCAACGGCGGCAAAGGCAAGCTGGATGAATGGTTGGCGTGGGGGCAGTTGAAGCCCGGCGCCGCCATCGAAAAGGGCGACGCCCTGTTCCCGCGGTACGTGGCCCCCAAGGCGTAATCCGTGGTTGGGCGCTAAGGCAACGCTCCGCGTATCACAGAGGACACAGAGTTGAGGTTGGCCCGCGACCTTGGCCGTGGTCTTTTTGCCACGCCTTTTCCGCGACCCAAACCGCGGCACGGAGAACACAGAGAAAGACAAATCACGTCACGGCAGAGCCGCGGCTCTCCCGGCCGCTTGCGTCCGCGTCTTTCTCGGGTTTTACCTCGGTGTCTGCCACGCGGCCGTGTGTTGCGGCACGCGGCACATTTAACGCAGGACCCAGCCCGCCACTCAACTTGGCGTTAAATGCCTTGCCGTCTTATGCCTTGGCGTCGCATGACTTGGCGTTGCCAAGCCCCTGTTCACGCTTACTGAATCGGCACCACGCCGCCGCCGACGCCGCGGGAGTCGGCGCTGAAGACCCCGGTGGCCAGGTCCCAGATCAGGCTGCGGGCGGTGGTGCTGGCGCCCGGCTCGTCGGCCTGGCGTAGCTCGCACAGCTTGCCGGGTTCGGCGGTGAGGACCACGGTGTTGCGGTCGGTGGTGTAGTCCAGGTGGTCGGCCAAGACGCGGGCTTGGTCGCGGCTGATGCGGATGGCGCCCGTGGCGACCACACGTCGCAGCTGGGCGGCGGGGGCCGGCTCGGCGCCGGTGGCGATGGCGCCCAGCCCGCCGGTTTCGGTGAGGTCGGCGGTGAGCACCTGGGCTTCGAGTTTGATGGGGGTTTCTTCGGGGCTGCCGGGCTCGGTGAGGGGCAGGTGGGCCATGATCACGTCGCCTTCGATGCGTAGGTCGTTGCGCAGGGCGTCGAGGTGCAGGTGCCCTTGCCAGTCGAAGGCGGTGAGCCCGGCGCCGGCGAAGGAGACGGCGCGCTCGCTGTCGGGCGCGGGCGTGCGGTAGTCGCTGATGAGCATGCGGCCGCGGCCGGGCACCGCGACGGTTTGCAGGGCCAGGTGATCGTCGACGGCGGTGCGGTTGGAGAGGTTGGGCACGACGTTGGAGAAGGTCAGCTCGCGGCTGATGAGGGTGAAGGCGGTGAGCGGCGAGCCTTCGGGCTGTGGGGCGTCTTGAAGGCGCTCTGTGAGCTGCTTGTTGCCGGGCCGCTCTGCGAGGCGCTTGTCAGCGGGTCGCTTTGCGAGCTGCTTGTGATCGGGTCGCTCTGCCAGCGTCTGGGTGGTGAAGTTCACCAGGCTTTCGCTGTCTTGGGGGTCGGCTTGTGCGTGCACGCGGCGGATGTCCAAGACGTCGGTGGTGGCGGGGGTGTTTTGGTTTTTGGTGTCGTCTTCGTCCAGGTCTTGGGGGGCAAAACCGATGGTGAGCTCGTGGGCGGTGAGGCTGTTGCGGCTTTCGCGGGCGTTGGACTCGGACACGACTTCGCCGCTGAAAAAGGCGTGGCCGGCGCGGTTGTCAAACATCATGCTGCGGGTCCAGACCACGCGGACTTGGGCGTTGGGGTCGTTGGGGTCGGTCTTGGCGCTGAAGTGACCCGGGCCCAGGGCCTCGGCGGCTTCTTGGTCTTGGTGCAGAATCAGGTGGGCGCCCGCCAGGCGGGCGGCGCCGCGCTCGAGCACCGCGAGAACGTCGTCTTGGCCGAAGAGTTCGAGCCGTTTTTGACGGGGGTCGCCGTCCAGGGCGTGGGCGGTGACGTGGGTGTCGCCGTCGTCCAGGCGCACCGACACGTCGCCGCGGGCCCGCAGGCGGGCCACTTCGAGGCCGCCGAGGTCGGACTTGGCATCGGGGTTGGATGCGTCGGGGGTGTCAGGTGCGGGGGCCCGCGCGAGATCCACGGTCAGCGTGTTGGCGCGGAACTCGGTGTCGGGCTGCGACGGGGTTTTGGGCAGGATGGCGACGACGGCGCTTTGGGGTGTGTCGGGGTCGGCGCTGGCGATGAGCGCGGCGGGGCGCGGATCGGTGTCGGGTGCGTCGCGGGTGAAGGGGATGGCCAGGCGGTGGGCTTCCAGGGTCAGGGCCTGAACGCCTTGGTCGTCGCTGGCCTGGGCCTTCACCTGGCCCACGAAGGTGGCTTGTTGAATGCCCTCGAAGCCCGAGGGGCTGCCGGTTGCTTGGGGGTTTGAGTGTGAATCTGGGGCGGTGACGAAGTTGAGTTCCAGCTGCTGGGCAAAACCGACGGTGAGGCGCTGGTCTTGGGTGCTGAGTTGGCCCGGTCCGGTGACCACGCCCAGGCCCGCGTCGGGGTCCAGTTCGAGGCCGCGGGCGACCAGGCGGCCCATGTCGGGGGCGACCAGGGTGATGCCCGGGCCGTCGAGGGAATCGGGGTCTTCGGCGTGGGCCCACACCCGGCGGGTGTGGTCGTCGTAGCCCACGCGGGCGGCTTCCAGACGCTGGGCCTCGCCGGTGATGACCTGGGCGGGTTCGGTGGCGTTGCCAGCAAGCACCAGGCGCGTGCCGCCGACGCCGCCGGTGGCGTCGGTGACCGGGTCGGGGGTGAGCACCAGCCGCCCGCCCCAGGTGGCCACGATGTCGTCGGCCTGGGGGTAGCGCAGGGCCCGGGGGTCGTTGGGGTTGAGGGGCTTGGGGGCTTGGGCGGCGGCGGCGGCGGTCTGGGGGGGGGTGGGCTGGGGCGTGTCGGCGGTGATGGTGGCCTGGATGGCCGGGGACGCTGCCGTGGGCGTGATATAGAGGTTGGTGTCCTCGACGTGGTCCTCTTCGTCGTCGTTCGATTGCACCACGAAGGTGCCGCGCAGCGTTTGGCCGCGCAGGGTGGTGTCGTTGGCACCCACGGCGACGTCGACCCCGCCGTCGAGGGTGACCAGGTAGGTCTGCCCGGGGGAGGGGGCGTCTTGGAGTGTGGCGGCGGGTGTGGCGGTGGGGGAGACTGGGGGGGTGCGGCGGGCACGGGCCGGGGTGTCGACGGTGTTGCCGGCATCTGCGGCGGCGGTTTCGGGGGCGTCCTGTGTCGCCGCGCCGCCCGCGGCCATGCGCAGCTGGTGGCCGTGGTCGATCACCAGTTGCTCGATGCGCTGCTGCCCGGCGTTGAAGGTCAGCGACAGGCCGCGGCCCGCAAAGTCCACGTCGCGGCCCACCAGGCGGACGGGCCCCTCGGTGCGGACCAGGCCTTGCTCGCGGTCAAAGTGGGTGGTTTCGTCGAGAAACAGCCGCATCTGCACGTGCCGGTTCGATTCCAGATCGGCGGTTTCGCCCGCGGGCGCCTCGTACAGCGTGACCACGGTGTCGTGGTGGAAATCCCCGCGTCGGGGTTCTCCGCCGGGGTAATAGAACGTGCCCTTGGCCGCGGCGATGGTGAGCACGCTTTCGGGGGCGAAGGTGATTTCGGCCCGCGGGCCGTGGATGTCGGCCACAAACTCGTCGCGGAGCACGGCCTGGTCGCCCAGAAGCCGGGTGATGGTCTCGCCGTCGTCCTGGAACATCTCGAACTGTTCGATGGACTTCAGGGCCATCCGCGGGCTGCTGTCTTCAAGGTCCGCGGGGTCGACCTTGAGCTTGGTGAAGTCCAGCGGCGTGGGGGTCGGCGTGTCGGGGGATGTTTCCGGGCGGTCGCCGGGCGTGGTGCCACCCAGCAACACGGCGGCGGCCACCACGCCGCCGGCCAAAAGCAAAGATCCGGTCATGAATAAGGCTCGTCCGCTCATCGGGTCATTGTACGGGGCGCCCACCCGGGCCACCGGGCGTGGGCCGGGCCTGCCCACGCCCTTTTCGCCGCCGCGCGGGTCTTCCCCCACGCGGCGGTGGGGCGGGTATCCTGCCCGGTTCCGTCTTTATTCTGAACCGACCCCCATGACGAGCGATTCCATGATTGGCAAGATTTTCAAGGCTTACGACATCCGCGCCCTGTACCCCGATCCTTTGAACGAGGACGCCGCTTGGCGTGTGGGACATGCGACGGGAACGTTCTTGAAGCAGGCCAATGGCCAGGGCACCGTTGTGGTGAGTCAAGACCACCGGCCCGCGGCGCCGTCGATGGCCGAGTCGCTGATCAAAGGCATCCGCGCGTCGGGCATGGACGTGGTGGACCTGGGCCGCTGCGACACCAGCATCCAGTACTTCGCCATTCCCCACCTCAACGCCGTGGGCGGCGTGCAGTGCACCGCTTCGCACAACCCCATCGAGTACATCGGCTTCAAGATCAGCCGCGAGGGTGCTCGGCCTGTGGGCGCCGACACCGGGCTCAAGGACATCGAGGCCCTGGCCCGCGGCATCGAGGGCGACTGCCCCGAGCCCACGGGAACCTACAAGACCGCCGATGTGTGGTCGGCCTACCGCGAGCACATCCTTTCGTTTATGGGCGAGTTGAAAAAACCCATGAAGCTGTTTGTCGACGCCAGCAACGGCTGCGGCATCGCGCTGCTGGAAAAAGTGTTCAGCAACGTGCCCAAGCTCGAAGTCATCACCGTCAACGACAACTGGACCAACGACTGGGCCCACGAGCCCAACCCGCTGGTGCCTGAAAACATGGTGCCCACGCAAGCAGGCACCAAGCAGCACGCCGCCGCCGTGGGCGCCTGCTTCGACGGCGACGCGGACCGCTGCATGCTGGTGGACGACGCCGGCGAGATCTGCGGCTGCGACCACCTGACCGCCTGGCTGGCTGGGCATTTCTTGAAAGAGCAGCCCGGCAGCTCCATCGTGTACGACCTGCGCAGCAGCAAGGCTGTGCCGGAAACCATCACCGCGTTGGGTGGCAAGCCCGCCATCGCCAAGGTGGGCCACGTGAACCTCAAGGCCACGCTGCGTGAGACCGACGGGGTCTTTGGCGGCGAGCTCAGCGGGCACTTTTACTTCAAGGGCAACAGCTATGCCGACAGCGGGGCCATCACCCTGGCCGCTTCGCTGGGCGTGCTGAGCCGCAGCGACGCGGGCCTGAACGAGCAGATGAAGCCGTTTCGCAAGTACCCGCAGTCGGGCGAGATCAACTTCGAGAACGACGACAAGCAGGGCACCATGGACAAGCTCAAGCAGTCGCACGGCAGCAAGGGCGAGGTGATGGAACTCGACGGCGTGACCATCGACTGCTGGGACACCGAGGGTTACTGGTTCAACGTGCGGGCCAGCAACACCGAGCCGCTGCTGCGCTTGAACACCGAAGCCAAGGATGAGGCGACCCTCGCCAAGCTGCTGGCGGAGATCAAGCCGGTGCTGGGCACCGTCGCCGCGGGACACTGAGGACGGCTGCGGCCGGGGTTGGGGATTCGGGGTTGGGGATTGGGGCAGACGCGTGCTGCGTCTGTCTCTCATCCCCCGCCGCTTTTCCCCAACCCACAACCCCGAAACCCCAACCCTGCGAGCGCAGCGAGCCATGGACCCCGAACTCATCCCCGCCCTCGAAGAAGCCCTGAAGGTGTCGCCCGGCAACGGGCCGTTGCGTCGCCAGCTTGGGAACCTGTTGATGGGCTGCGGCCGGCTGGAAGACGCCGAGGACGTGCTGCGGGCCGAAGGGGCCGTGGCCACGCCGGGGCTGCAGGCCGCCCTGGCCCGCTGCTTCGCCATGCAAGGCAAGGCTTCGTCCGCGATGGCGGTGGCCGAGTCGCTGGTGGCCCGCGACGATGTGACCACGGATGTGCTGCTGTCGGTGTGCCGCACGTTTAAGAACCTGGATGAACTGGACGGCGCCCGCCGTGCCTATCGGCGTGCGTTGGAATTGGACGCCGAAGTGGCCGACCCGATTTTGGCCGAGTCGTTGGGGGTGTCCACCGAGGCGTGGACGGAAGCAGACGCGTCCGAAGACGGAGACGGGGACGGAGATGATGCGGGCGATGACACGGACGTCGACGACCAGGGGCGCGTGATTTTGCGCATCACCCATGAGGCCAACCCCTTCGAAGGCCTGGAGGTCGAGCAGCCCGACGTCAACTTCTCTGACGTGGGCGGCATGGACGCGCTCAAAGAGCAGATCCGTCTGAAGATCATCGCCCCGTTGGAAAACGCCGAACTCTACGCCGCGTATGGCAAGGCCATCGGCGGGGGGATCTTGATGTACGGCCCGCCGGGATGCGGCAAGACCCACTTGGCCCGGGCCACGGCGGGTCAGATCGACAGCGCGTTTATCAGCGTGGGTATCCACGACGTGCTGGACATGTATTTGGGCAACAGCGAGAGCAAGCTGCACGCGCTGTTTGAATACGCCCGATCCAACACGCCGTGTGTGTTGTTTTTTGACGAAGTTGACGCGCTGGGCGCCAAACGTAGCGACATGCGCGGCGGCGCGGGCCGGCAGGTGATCAATCAGTTTTTGGCCGAGCTGGACGGCGTGAAGGCCAGCAACGACGGGCTGTTGATCTTGGCCGCCACCAACGCGCCGTGGTCGCTGGACACCGCCTTTCGCCGGCCCGGGCGTTTTGACCGCGTGCTGTTTGTGCCCCCGCCCGACGCGGAGAGCGCCGCGGAGATTTTGCGTGTGCTGTTGAAAGGCAAGCCGCAGAAGGACGTGGATGTGGTCGGCGTGGCCAAAAAGTGCAAAGGCTTCAGCGGCGCCGACCTGAAATCCGTGGTGGACGTGGCGGTGGAAGCCAAGCTGGCCGAGGCCATGAAAACCGGCGTGCCGGCGCCCTTGATCACCAAAGACCTGGTGCGTGCGGCGAAGTCGGTGAAGCCCAGCACCAAAGAATGGTTTGGCACCGCCAAAAACCACGCGCTGTACGCCAACGAGGGCGGGCAGTACGACGAGGTGCTGGATTATTTGAAGATGAAGTGAGGGGTTGCCTCGGATCTTTAGGGCGCTAGGCGCTAGGCGCTAGAGCCTAGAGCCTAGAAAAGTCAGGGGCGACACTGGGGCCGCAAGCCCGCGGCAGCGCTCTGGCTAGGCTCTAAGCTCTAGCGCCTAGCGCCTCACGCCACGGTTCGCCAGTGCAGCTTGCCCCGTGCCCCATCCCACATGTCCATCACCCGCGCCCAGTTATTGATCCAGCAGAACCGCTACCCCGATGCGGAGGCCGAGCTGCGGCGGGTGCTGAGCGACAACCCCGACGACGGCGATGCGCACACGCTGCTGGCGGTGTGCCTGGCCCAGTCGGGCCGGCGGCCAGAAGCGCACGCGGCCCTGGATGCGGCGGTGGGGCTGGCGCCCGACTGGGCCTACCCCCACTTTGTGCGTGGGCATCTGTACAGCGACGCGGGCGAGCTGGAGCAGGCCCGCGTGGCGGCGGCCGAGGCCCAGCGGCTGAACCCCACCGACGCGGACGCTACGGCCTTGCTGGCGCAGATCGAGGTGCGGGATGAGAAGTGGGAGCTGGCCCTGGACTGGGCCCAGCGCGGCCTGGCGCTGGACGCCGAGCACACGGGCTGCGCCAACCTGCGGGCCCACGCGTTGACCAAGCTGCGCCGCCACGACGAGGCGGCCCAGGCCATCGAGACGACGCTGCGCGGCGATCCTGAGAACCCCACCAGCCACGCCAACCTGGGCTGGCAGAAGCTGCACGCGGGCCAGCCGCGGGTGGCGCTGGATCATTTCCGTGAAGCGTTGCGGCTTGAGCCTGGCCACGACTGGGCCCGGGCGGGGTTGGTTGAGGCGCTCAAGGCCCGCAACCCGGTGTACCGGTGGCTGCTGGGCTATTTCTTGTGGATCAGCACGCTGAGTGCCCAGGTGCGCAACGGACTGATCTTTGGCGGGTGGTTGGGCTATCAGGTGGTTTCGGGGATAAGCCGATCCAACCCCGCGCTGGTGCCGTGGGTGCGGCCGCTGCTTTGGGCGTATCTGGGCTTTGTGTTGCTGACGTGGTTGGGGGTGCCGCTGTTCAACCTGTTGCTGCGGCTGAGCCCGCACGGGCGGCACGCGCTGGATGCCCATCAGCGGCGCGGGGCCAACGTGTTTGCCGCGATGGCCGCGGCGACCTTGGCCAGCGCGGCGGCGTGGGGATTGGGGGCCGGGGGCATTTGGTTCACCGCCGCGGCGATGGTGGGGCTGTTCACGCTGCCGGTGTCGGGGTGGATGGCGTTGCTGGGCACCACGCGCTTCCGTTCGGTGGGGGTGGGTGTTGCGGTGGTGGGGGCCGCGGGGTTGGGCGAGTTGGCCTTGGGGCTGACGCTGGGAATGACCTCGCCGGTGCTGTTTGGGCTGTGGGGGTGGGGCACGGTGGGGCTGGTGTTGTGGATGACTTTCGGCGGAAACGGCCGGCGGCTGTGAGGGCGGCGGGGCGTGGCCGCTTGACGGGCATGGCGGGGTGCCGAAGATGCTTGAATGCCTGCTGAACCCGCCCGCCTAAAAACCGACGACGTGGTGCTGCGTGTGCAGGCGCTGCTGGGCGGCGGCCGGGTGGGCATGGCCGAGCAAGAGCTGATGCGGCACCTGGGCACGGCCCCCGACGACGGCTGGGCGTTGGCCACGCTGGCCTATTGCCAGATGCAGCGGGGGGATTACCGCGCCGCGGACGAGACCGCGGCGGCGGCGATCGCGGCCGAGCCAGACCTGGGGTGGGCGCATTTTGTGTTGGGCCTCACGGTGGCGGCAGACGCCGAATACGGCGATGAGAAGCGCTACGAAGACGACGGCCGCGCGATGCGGGCGGTGCACCGGGCCAAGGACGCCTTTGCGTGGGATTTCAACCGCGACGACAAAAGGGTCGGGCGGGCGGTGGGCCATGTGGAGCAAGCCATCGCCCTGGACCCCGAGCACGCGGGCTACCGGCACACGCTGGCAGAGTTGTACGTGGCCTTGGACCGGCCACGCGACGCGGTGCGCACGCTGCGCGAGGCGCTGGCGATTGACCCGAGCCACGCCGAATCGGCCGCCACGCTGACCCACTTGCTCAGAACCCACGGGCTGGCAGACCGGGCCGAGATCGCCGCGCGGCAGGCCCTGGCCGAGAACCCCAACGCCGAGAACTTGCACGAGCAGCGGGGCTGGCTGTGCCTGCGTCGGGGCGAAGCCGAAGAAGCGGCGGGGCACTTCGAGGCGGCGCTGCGGGCCCGGCCCGGGGCGGTGGGGCCGCGGCACGGGTTGCAGTCGGCCTTGCTGGCCACCCGGCCGGGCTTGGGGGCGGTGGTGCGCGCGGGCGAAAAGGTGCGGGCTTTGGCGGTGCAGCCCGGGCGGGTGGTGGTGTGGGTGGCGGTGGCGGCCGCGGTGGGAACACTGGCCGGCGGGCTGCTGGGCTTGGGGGATTGGCTGCCCGCCACGCGGCAGCGGGCGTCGGCCTTGGATGGGTGGGTGCTGGGCGGCGCGTTGGGGGCCGTGGCGGGGCTGTTGGCGTTGGTGCTGCCCAGGGCGGTGCAACTGATAGCGCTGCTGGCGCTGCGCCGCGACCCGCGGGCGGCGCGGCTGCTGGGCCCGCTTCAGTGGTTGGGGGCCTGGGTGCTGGTGCTGGGCCTGTGTTGGGCCTTGGCGGTGGCGGCCACCGCGTGGCGTGACCTGGGCGGCGTGGCCAACCAGTGGGCGCTGGTGGGCGCCGCGGCCGTGATGCCGCTGGCCTGCGCCCTGACCGCGGACCGCGGCCGCGGACTTGCCGCGTGGGCCGTGGCGGGGGCGACGGTCACGGGCATCGTGGGGGTTGCGTCTTTGCGGGCAGAGGTGCTGCCGGAAGGAGGAGTGTCTCCGTGCGTAATCAAGGTGAGTTCGATCTACATTACC
>JALZVY010000084.1 GCA_023300125.1 Phycisphaera sp. | reverse complement strand
GCTCTTCCGATCTGGCTCGGCGCTGGGGCTTGCACCGGGTGCGGTGGCCGAAAGCACTGAAGCGACGCCTTCGGTAGACGCCTCTGCGCGGCCCGCGGTGTCTGGGCCCGCGGCAGCGGCGCTGCCCGCGACGTTCGGCGCCGGGGGCGAGGCGCTGGCCGGGGATTCGGCCGTGCGTCCTGCGGGTGTGCCCACCGGGTTCACACCCACGCCTGCGGGCTTGGGCGCAGGTTCTCAGGAAGTGGCGGACGCCGATGCCCAGGCCGACGAGCTCAACGCCACACGTCTTTCTCGCGCGTTGAACTCTGCGGTGAAGCAGAACGGCGGGGGGTTGACGCTGCGGCTGACCCCCGCGGCACTGGGCACGGTGCGGATCGATCTGCAACTGCAAGGTGCAAGCGTATCGGCGGATTTCGTGGCCGAGAGCGAAGCCGGAGGTCGCCTGCTGAACCGTCAACTGGTGCAGCTACGCAGCGCGCTGGAAAGCCAAGGCCTCACCGTCGAGCGGCTTGGCGTTCAGGTCAAGGGCCAGGCCTTTACTGGTGGCAGCGGGCCACAGAGCGATGGGCAGCCCGCACGCCAGGACCAACCCTCAGATCAAGCCCGGTCCAACGCCTCGGACGCGGGCGGGGGCCAGAGCCGCGGCCGTGAACGCAGCGACGCCGAAGCCGAGGCGCGGCGTGATGCATCCGTATCAGGGCGAACCGATCCGGAGGGTTCATTTAGCCGTTTATTCGGCGATGAATGACCGCTTGGGCACGCAGATTGCGGTAGCTGAAGCAGCCGGTCTTCCGGCGCAACCTGTCTGACGTCGTACCTCCCACCCCCGGGCCTTTATCCCATGAGCACCCTCGCCAACCTCAACCCCGCTCTGAACGCTGCACCCCCCGCCGCCACCGCCCCGGCGGATGGAAGTAACGCTTTTGGTGATCTTTCGAGCACCGACTTCGTGCGCATTCTGGTCGAGGAACTGTCCAATCAGGACCCCTTCGAGCCCAACGACTCGGCGGCGATTTTGGAGCAGCTCTCGAGCCTGCGCAGCATCGAGAGCGATATCTCGTTGCAGGGTCAGCTTGAGAACCTTGTTCTGCAGAACTCGATTGGGCAGGCGGGCTCGCTGATCGGCCGCGAGGTCCAGGGCTTGAGCCTTGAAAACGACATTGTGAGCGGCACGGTCACATCGGTGCGTGTGGTGGATGGGGCCACGGAAGTTCAACTGGACACCGGTGTGAGCCTGCCGCTGGAACGCGTGACCGAGATTGCCAATGGCGTGCCGGTGGCGGCGGCACCCGCCGCGGTGGCCGTGACTCCGGTTGAGCAGGCCTTGGCGGCCGCCGCGGGGTTGACCAACGCCGCAGAAGATGACCAAGACCCCGCAGATTCTGCGTCCTCCCCGGACATTACCGGTGTGACCGACAGCCTTGACGACGCGGATGAAATCCTCGATGTCTAGTTCTGCCAACCTTCTACGTTTGCTTGAGCCCTCGGTGCGTCCCGCGGGGGTGCCCGCGGGCACCGGGAGCCTTCTGGGCCCGGCAGCAGCCCCTGCGCCCGAGCGCAGCTTCGAAGCCTTGCTGGCCGAGAAGACCGGCGCGGTGCAGTCCGTGGCGCAAACCACGCCACCGCCGGCCCTCGATTCTTCCGCGCAGATATCTCCCGGCACGCCGTTTGCGGGTGCTTCCTCTGCCGCAGAAGTTGAACCTGCCGCCGCCGCGCCACTTGCCGCTTTGTCCGGCATCGACCGCGTCGAAAACCCCGCGCTCCGTTCGTTGTTGGGCCAACACGCCGCCTAACACGACCGGTTTTGCCCCACGTGGACGGCCAAGTTGGCCTCCACCCCGTTCGAACGGCGCCTCGTTGACCCGCCGCTTTTTCTTCAAAGGAATCCCATGGGACTTACCACCAGCCTCTTTACCGGCCTCACCGGCCTTGCCGCGGGCAGCCAGTCCATCAGCACCGCAGGCAACAACATCGCGAACGTGAACACCAACGCGTTCAAGTCCAGCCGCGTGAACTTTGAGACGCAAATTTCTCAGACCTCCAGCAGCGGGTCGGCGCCCGACGGCACCATCGGTGGTACCAACCCCAGTCAGACGGGCCTGGGCAACCGCGTGGGGTCCATCACCCGCGACTTCAGCAACGGGGCCATCGGTCCCACGGGCGTGAACACCGACCTAGCGCTAGAAGGCGACGGCTTCTTCATCGTGGATGACGGCGGTACGCAGCGATACACCCGCAACGGCAATTTTTCAGTCGACCGAGATTTCAACCTCACCACCTCCAGCGGTGGGTTGGTTCAGGGTTTCGGGGTGGATGACGAATTCAACGTGGTCGAAGGGGTGCTCACCAATATCACCCTGCCCACGGGCGTAACCACCATTGCCAGCCCCACCACCGAAGTGCGGTTCGCAGGCAACCTCAACGCCGGCGGCGAAGTGGCCACCCAGGGCTCACTCACCGAACTTCAGCCGCTGTTCAGCGACGCGGCGGGCACTGTGCCGGCCACCGCAGCGACCCCACTGGCGTCGTTGTTCACCGCCGCGGGCACTCAGGCGTTTGGTGCTGGCGATCTCATTACCATCAGTTCAGGCACGCGGGGTGGGGCAGCGATTCCGGACCGCACGTTCGAGGTCAACGCAACACTCACTCCGGGCAACGACGCGGCGGACGATGCAGGCACCACACTGGGTGATTTCGCCGAATTCGTCGAAGACATTTTTGGCATCGACACCGTCACCCCGGTGACCGGTGGTCAACCCCAGCCTGGGGTCACCATCAACAACGGGGTGCTCTCGATCCGCAGCAACATCGGCACCGCCAACGGCGTGTCACTCAGCGGCAACAACCTGATCGTGAACCGAAACACCTCGCCCGCCACCCCGCTGGCGTTCGAAAACGTCGAGGAGGCCACCGGCGAATCCACCATCACGACGTTCGCGGCCTTTGACTCGCTGGGTAACCCCTTGCAGATCAACTTGGTCACCGTGCTGGTGGGCCAGGACGAAAACGGGACTCAGTGGGAGCTGTTTGCCACCGCCGAGGACGACACGGACCTGGACACCTACCTGGGACGCGGCAGCGCGGCGTTCAATAGCGACGGCCAACTGCTTAACGTCGCGGATGCGGTGATTAACCTAGACCGGGCCAACACCGGTGCGGGCAACCCGCTGTCGGTGCAGCTGAGCTTTCTCGACCCCGATGGCTCGGTCACGGCTCTGGTAGACAGTGCCAGCACCCTCCGCAGCCTGTCGCAAGACGGCTTTCCCATCGGCACGCTTGAGAACTTCGACGTGGGCGGCGACGGCACGGTGACCGGCACGTTTAGCAACGGCCTGCGGCGTACCCTTGGCCGCATCCCCGTCGCAACCTTCGCGAACAATAACGGCTTGGTGGAAGTCGGCGGATCGCTATTCGAAGCCGAAAACAACTCGGGCGACCCCTCGATCGTGACCGCGGGCACAGCGGGATCAGGCAGTGTGGTGGCCCGGGCCTTGGAGCTTTCGAACGTGGAACTGAGTGACGAGTTCGTGAACTTGATCACTGCCAGCACCGGTTTCAGTGCCGCCAGCCGCATCATCACCACCAGTGACGAACTGATCCAGGAACTCTTGAACCTTGTGCGATAAGGCCAACGGGCCCCAGCACCCGCCGGCGTGAATGAATGAGGAGGTTTTTCCCATGATTACCCTTACCCGTTTGAACGGAAAACCCTTTGTGATCAACGCCGAGCTGATCCGCACGGTGGAATCCAATCCCGACACGACCATCACGCTGATCAACGGCGATCACTTCATTGTGAAAGAAACGATGAAAGATGTGATCGACCGCAGCGTCGACTACGGGCGCAGCCTGCGGAAGCTGATCCCTCCGAGCTGAACGTCTTTCGGCTGAGGCCGATGGCCTCGCACCACGGCTTCTCACGCTTTCTGGACCCGCGGCCCGATAAGTACCCACTCTCCCAGAGTACGCGCGCATGGACCTCGGCATCGTATTTGGATTTCTCGGCACCTGGGCTCTTGTGGGCTGGGCGCTGTTCAGTGGTTCGGGCGGCAACATCGGCATGTACGTCGATGTGCCGTCGGTGGTCATCGTGGTGGGTGCCTCGCTGACCATCGTGTTCTTTTGCTTTCCTGCGGGCAAAGTGAAAAACATCATCGGCGCCACCATGAAGGCCTTCTTCTGGAAGGGTGGCGACATCCAGCAGTTGATCGACGACATGGTGAGCTACGCCGAGATCGCCCGGCGCGACGGCATCCTCTCGCTCGAAGCCACCTGCCGCGAAATCGAGGACACCTTTGTGTCTTTGGGGCTTCAGATGGCGGTCGACGGCACCGACCCCGAGTTGATCGAGCAGATCATGCTTGGCGAGATCGACGGCCTGGTGGATCGCCACGAGTCGAGCAAGGGCATCTGGGAGGCCGTCAACAAGTACGCCCCGGCCATGGGCATGATCGGCACGCTGGTGGGGCTGGTCGCGATGCTCGCGGACCTCAGCGACCCCAGCGCGATCGGTGCCGGCCTCGCGGTCGCGCTGCTCACCACGCTCTACGGCGCGATGGTCTCCAACATGCTTGCGGGCCCCTTTGCCGACCGCTTGGCCAAACGATCTTCTGAAGAGGTGATCTACAAAAGCATCGTGATCAAAGGGGTGATGAGTATTCAGAGTGGAGACAACCCTCGGGTGGTCGAGCAGAAGCTACGCACTTTCTTGCCTCCTTCGATGCGTAAGAGCGAAGAAGAAGCGGCCTAACCCCCCGGCGAAGCCTCATGGCCGACAAATGCAAATGCCCGCCCGCCGGTGCCCCGGAGTGGATGACCACCTACGGCGACATGATGACGTTGTTGCTGTGCTTTTTCGTGCTTATCGTTTCGTTTAGCGAGATGAAGAAAGACGAGATCTCCGCGGCGATCATCAGCGAAATCAAAGAAGCCTTCGGCATCGAAAGCGGGGGCGGCCCGCTGCCGACCAACAGCGACCCGAGCCTGTCGCTGATTCAGGTGCTCGAGGCCGCCAAAATGCGGCAGTCCAAGGTGCCCAACCGCTCGAACACCAAGGACCCAGGGCAAGCAGGCCGCGAGCCGCAGGTCACCAAGGTGCGCGAAGGCATGATGATCGCGGCGGGGGGGCGCATCGTCTTTGAACCCGGTTCGGATCGGCTGACGGATCAGTCCAAAGCCCAACTGGCCCAGGTGGCCGAGGTTTTCCGGGGTTGGGAAAACGTCGTGGAGCTGCGCGGCCACGCCGCGTCACTGGAGCTTCCGCCGGGCGGCGCTGGGGGCTTTGACGACCTCTGGGCGCTGAGTCATGCCCGGGCCAAAGCCGCGTTTGACCACCTCACCGGCGAGCTTCAAATCGACCCCGCACGCTTTCGCTTGACCGCGAATGCCGACCGTGAACCCCTGGATGTGCGGGCGGTGGACAGCGCCGATGCCGGGGTGAATCGGCGTGTCGAGGTGCTGGTGAGCGAGTCGCTCAAACAGGATTTCACGAAACCCGAGACCGGTGGCCGAAGTTAGGGGTGGACCGGTCCGCATATTTTGCGCACTGCCTTGTCCGTGAGCCACTGACCCCCGTTCGATCTACGAACGTCCTCCGTCAAACGATCTAGCCATGCCCGAAGACGAGAACGAAGCCGAAGAAGCCCCCAAGAAGGGCCTGCCGCTGATTCCCATCATCGCGGTCGGAGCGGTGCTCTTGATCGAGGCGGTGCTGATCGTGGCGTTGTTCATGTTCAGCGGCGGCCCCGACACCGCGACCGCCAGCCCCGGTGAGCCGGACGAGATGGCGGAAATGCAGATGCCCGCCGAGATCATGGTGGCCAAAGGCAAGTTTCAGAACACCGCGTCGGGCCGGAACCTGATGTACGACACCGAGATCTGGATTGTCGTCAAGAAAAAGCACCAAGAGCAGGTTGAAGAGCAGGTCGAAGCCATGAAGGCTTCGATCAAGCGTGACTTGACCACGATCTTCAGGCGGGCCAACCCCGCCCAGCTGCGTGAGCAAGAACTTGCCACCCTCACCCGCCAGGTGCGGGCGGCCCTGGACACCCGCTTTGGCAACGAGCCCGAAGAGATGGCTGCTACCGAAGACAAAGCGATGATGGACGCCGCCGAAGGCGACGTCGAAGACATGGGGCCTCAGCCGATGATCCAAGAAGTGCTCATCGCTAAATGTATGGAGTTCGCTAGCGACTTCTAGGACGCCCACGCCGTGTCACGAGACGCGGTGCGTGCTGCCCGCGTGTTCAGCCTTCCTTCCCGTGCTGCCCCACGGAGCTTCCCATGGCCAACGAAACTGCAGACGATGACTTCGTCGCCCAGGCGCTTGCACAAGCGCAGATGGCGGTGGAAGAGATCAGCGACGATGTCGGGGACCTTGACAACTTCGAGCGCGACCACGGTATTGACTTGCTGGGGGACGTGGACCTGGACGTGACCGTGCAGCTTGGCAAAACCGAGATGCTGGTCGAGGACGTGCTGAAACTCAGCGGCGGCAGCGTGGTGGAGCTGGACAAGCTTGCCGGCGACCCGGTTGACGTGTTGGTGAACGGCCGTCTGGTCGCCCGGGGCGAAGTCCTGGTGCTCAACGATAATTTCTGCATTCGCGTGAGCGAGATCGTGGGCGATCTGGCGACCGAGGCCTTGATGGCTGGCCGCGACCAATCTGCGGACGCAACCGAAGCCGAGCCGGCGGCGGCGGCGACCTGAGTCGCCACGATAAAGGGTCAACACCACGGGCAGGATGCCCGTCGGGCCCGCTGTATGTCGCACACCCCGTGGCCAGGAGGGCCCGCCGTGCACCGTTCTGTCCAACTCTATCGCCGCGTTCGAGCTGTCTTTGCCGGCGGGGTAATGGCTGTTGCGCTTGTGTCGGGAGCGTCCAATGCTCTGGGGCAAGAAGTGGATGCCGAGGCGCGGATCGCGGCCCACGCCGCGGCGCCAGCGCCTGTCACGCCTCCCACGGGTGACGCGATGCCCCTGGGGCGGGCATCGGCAGGCAGGGCCTTGGACAGCGCCGAGCGTGGGGCTGGCGCAGACGGCGGTACGGGCGGATACCTCTTGTCGACCGCGGGCGCGTTGGGGCTGGTCATCGGTCTGGTGCTGGCCGCACGCTGGGTGTTTGTGAAGCTCGGGGGGCGCCCGGTGGCGGGGGGCAATTCGGCGGTGGAGCTGCTTTCACGCACGGCAGTGGCGCCCAAGAGCCACGTGCTGCTGCTGCGGGTGGGGGCGCGGGTGCTGGTGGTGGGCGACGCGGCGGGGGTGCTGCGTCCGCTGGGTGAAATCGATGATCCCCAAGAAGTGGCTGATCTGCTGGGCGCGGTCACCGCGTCGCGGCCCGGCAGCATGACCCAGAGTTTTGGAGGGCTGATGGACCGGTTCAATCGTGAGCACGGCCCTGACGACGCCGCGGCGCCGCAGTCTGATGCCGCCAGCGATGCGCTTTCGGGGCTGAAGAGCCGGCTAAAGAACATGGGGGGCGCGTGAACACGCGAAGCCGCTGGGTGATGGCGTGCCTGCTGGGGTTGCTAGTGGCCTGTGCTGCGCCCGCGACCTTGGCGGTCGCGCAGGCCGCGGGCGAGGCCGCGCCGCCGGCCGCGCCGGCCCTGGATCCGTTCAACCCGGTCTCGGTTCTGGAAAGTGCCAGCCGCGCCTTGCCGGTCAATGGTGTGACCGGTGCGTCCGCCACGCCGCTGCGCGACGCTACGTCGACAACGCAGCTCAGTGGGGGGCTTGCCATCGTGGCGCTGCTCACGGTGCTGTCGTTGGCCCCTGCGGTGCTGATCATGTGCACCAGCTTCACCCGCATCGTGGTGGTGCTGTCTTTGCTGCGTCAGGCGATCGGCACCCAGGCCCTGCCGCCGTCGCAGGTCATTGTGGGCTTGTCATTGTTCTTGACGCTGTTGGTGATGTCGCCGGTGCTCACGCAAATCAACGACCGAGCGCTGCAGCCTCTGCAGGCGGGCACCATCAGCCAGGCCCGGGCGTGGGAAGAGGCCAAGGCCCCGCTCCGCGGATTTATGTTCGATCAGATCGACTACTCGGACAACTGGGACAGCGTCTACATGATGATGGAGTACCGCGGTCAGGACACCAGCAGCCCCGAAGAGCTGACCCGGGCCGACGTGGACCTGCTGACACTGGTGCCGGCTTTTGTGGTCAGCGAGCTGAAAATCGCGTTTCTGATGGGCTTCCGGCTGTATCTGCCGTTTTTGGTCATCGACATGGTGGTCAGCAGCGTGCTGATCTCGATGGGCATGATGATGCTGCCGCCGGTGTTCATCAGCCTGCCCTTCAAGCTGCTGCTGTTTGTTTTGGTGGATGGCTGGAGGCTGGTGGCGGGCAGCCTGTTGAACAGTTTTGCGGTTTAGGAAGTTGGAACTTCCCGCTTCGAACGTCGCGCTTCTCACTTTGAACTTTCCCCATGCACTTTGACTCCGCCGTCCAACTCATCCGCGAAACGCTGACGCTCATGCTTTTTTTGGCGGCTCCGATCCTCACCGCGGCATTGGTGGTGGGTTTGGCGGTCAGCGTGTTGCAGGCCGCGACTCAGATTCAGGAGCAGACGCTGAGCTTTGTGCCCAAGATTTTGGGCATGGGCGTGGTTGCGATCCTGACCATGCCTTGGTTGTACACCAAAGTGATGGACTTCTCGGTGCGCTGCTTCGGGGGCTGGTAGCAGGGGGTTTCGAGGCCGCAAACGTGCCGTAGACAGGCGCCGTGGGCCGCGTCACGGGGGCCGTGCTTCGGAATTCAAGCTTCGCGTTTACACGATGGACTTGTTGATCCCCCATCTCGTGCCGTGGCTGCTCGTGCTTTTTCGCATTGCGGGCATTTTCATGCTTGCGCCGGTGCTGGGAAGCCAGGCCATTCCGGTGACGATCAAGGCGATGCTGACCTTGGCACTGGCCTGCTGCGTGTACCCCATGCTGCTGTCCAGTGGCGAACTCAGTCTGGGCAGTGTGGCCACGGTGATGGTCGAGGGGCTGGATCTGTGGATGCTGGTGCCGGTGCTGGCGGGCGAGATGTTGTTTGGCTGGGTGATCGGCTACTGCGCGCTGCTGCCGCTGGTGGGCGTGCAGGTGGGCGGCAGTGTGCTGGACCAGCAGATGGGCATCACCGCGGGCGGCTTGTTTAACCCCGATGTAGGGGCCGAGATGGGGGCGGTGGCGCAGCTTTTTTACACCGCGGGTTTGGCGATCTTTGTGCTCATGGGCGGCCACCACATCATGCTTGCGATCTTGGTGGGAAGCTTCGAGACGTTCCCGGTGGCGGGTTTCAGCACCGGCGCGCCCACGCTGGACCTTGCCTTTGTCGCCAATTTGGTGGTGGGGCTGATGGGGGTGGTGTTTGACATGGCGATCCGCATCGCCGCGCCGATGCTCTGTTTGGTGTTCCTTGAGAGCGTGGCGATGGGCTTTATCTCGCGTACGGTGCCTCAGATGAATATTTTGAGTGTGGGTTTCATCGTGCGCATCCTCGGGGGCTTGATGGTCTTGGTGGTGGGGGCCCAGGCGGTGCTGCGGATCTTTACCGGCACCCAGCAGACGGTGTTTGAAGAGTTGGCGCGTGTGTTTGGGGCCGGTTGAACCGGCGCTGCGCAATTTTTGCGTTGTATTAACCCTTCGCGCGGGAACTGCCCGATGAGCTATCGGACGCGGAACGGCAGGAGGCCGACCGCCAGAACGTCGATCACCGCGCACTCGGGGCACGGCACAGGATGGCCGAAAGCGGGCAAGACAAGACCGAAGCGCCCACGCCGCACCGCCTCTCGGAGGAGCGGATGAAGGGTAACGTGCCCAAGAGCACCGACCTCACCGCGGCGATCATGCTCTTTGCGTCGACGCTGGCGATCTACATGGTGGCGCGGCAGGGGCTGGGCACACTCGAACACACCATGCGCCTGATGCTTAGTGGGGCCCATGCGCAGAATTTGACCCAGGCCGACGACCTGGTGGGGCTCTCGGGCGAAGCCATTAAATCCGGATTGACCGCGGCGGTGCCGGTGATGGTGGTGGTGGTGGTGGTGGCCTTGGCCTCGACCATCGGTCAGGTGGGTTTTCTGCTTAGCGGCAAGCCGTTGGTGCCGAGCTTCGCGAAAATGAACCCGATCAAAGGGCTCAAGCAATTGGTGGGCATCCGCGCGAGCGTACGGCTGGCGATGAGCCTGGCCAAAGTGGCGCTGCTGGCGACGGTGTCGGGGGTGCTGATCAAGCGTGACATGGGCAAGCTGCTGCACATCGCCGAGATGACCTCGGAGACCGCTTTTGCGGCCGGGGCGTGGATGGTGTTTGAGCTGGCGATGATTTTGGCGGCGATTTTGGTGGTGATGGCGGCGGCGGACCTGTGGTATCAGCGCTGGCAGCACAGTGAAGACCTGAAGATGACCCGCGAAGAGGTCAAGCAGGAAATGAAAAACATGAACGGCGATGCGGAGATGAAGCAGCGCCGTGCCCGCGTGGCCCGTCAGCTGGCGATGCAGCGCATCGGCTCCACGGTGCCCACCGCTGACGTGATTGTGACCAACCCCACCCACTTCGCGGTGGCGCTGAAGTACGACAACGCCAGCATGGGGGCTCCCAAGGTGGTGGCCAAGGGCGCCGACCACATGGCCCTGCAGATCCGCAAGCTGGCGGCCGTGCACGGGGTGCCTTTGATCGAACGCAAGCCCCTGGCCCGTGCGCTGTACGCCAACGTTGAGATTGGCCAAGAAGTCCCCGAAGAACACTACGCGACGGTCGCGGAGATCCTCGCCTATGTCTACCGCATCAGCGGAAAAGCGGCGTAATCGCCTGCCTCATGCCTGATTAACTCCGTCACGTTCTGCACCGCGAACCTTTCCCATGCCCACTTCCGTCGTCCAACCCGCTTCCGGCTTGCCCAGCTTCTTCATGAAGCTGGATCGCTACCGGTCGCTGGGCGTGCCGGTGGTGTTCGTGGGGATGATCTCGGTCATTGTGGTGCCCCTGCCGCCGTTCGTGATGGACATGCTCATCGCGGCCAACATCGGCCTGGCCGCGTTGATTTTGATGACCACGATCTTTGTGAAGAGCCCGCTGGAATTCAGCGTGTTCCCGGCGCTGCTGCTGGGCACCACGCTGTTTCGGCTGGTGCTGAACATCGCCACGACGCGTTTGATCTTGGCCGCGGACGCCTCGACGGCGACCGAGGCTTATGGCGTGGCGGGCAAGGTTATTCAGGCGTTTAGCGAATTCGTGTCGGGCTCATCGATCGTGGTCGGGGTGATCCTGTTTGCGATTTTGATCATCGTGCAGTTCGTGGTGATCACCAAGGGTGCGACGCGCATCTCCGAAGTGGCCGCGCGGTTTACCTTGGACGCAATGCCCGGCAAGCAGATGGCGATCGACGCGGACCTGAACGCGGGTTTGATCAACGAAAAGGACGCACGGGACCGGCGCGAGACGATCGGCCGCGAGGCGGACTTCTACGGGGCCATGGACGGTGCGGCCAAGTTCGTGCGTGGCGACGCGGTGGCGGGCATTATCATCACCATCGTCAACATCATCGGTGGCTTCACCGTGGGCATGGCGATGAAGGGCTGGTCGGTCGGCGAGTCGATCGAGGTCTTCACGAAGCTGACCATCGGCGACGGTTTGGTCAGCCAGCTGCCGGCTCTGGTGATCTCGATTGCCGCGGCGTTGATCGTGACCCGCTCGGGCAGCCGGGCAGACTTCGGCGATGAATTGGCTGAGCAGTTGGGCACCCGCTCGGCGGCGATGGGGGTCACCGCGGGCTTCCTGGCGTTGATGGCCTTCACGGGCCTGCCCACCGTGCCGATGCTGTCGCTGTCGTTGGTGTCGGGCACCGCGGCCTTCTTCGCGGCGCGGCGGGCCAAGGTGCGGTTGGCAGACGCAGAGGCGAAGGACGAGAAAGCACCAGGGGGGGCTGCGGCGCCGCCTCCCATCGAGGCGGCCCTGGGCGTGGACACGCTGGAACTGGAAGTGGGCTACGGGCTGGTACGTATGGTGGAAGCCTCGCAGGGCGGCGAGGTGCTGGATCGCATCAACACCATCCGCCGGCAGCTGGCTTCCGAGCAGGGCTTTGTGATGCCGCCGGTGCGTATCCGCGACAACATGCAGCTGGGCCCGCAGGACTACCACTTCAAGATCCGCGGCAACTCGGTGGCTTCGGGCCAGGTGTACCCCGACCGTTTCTTGGCCATGGACGCGGGGCTGGCGTCGGGCGGCGACGCGTTGGAAGGCGTCCGGGTGCGCGAGCCAGCGTTCAACCTGCCTGCGACGTGGATCGACGGTGGACAGCGTTCGCGCGCAGAGTCGCTGGGCTACACGGTGATCGACGCCACCAGCGTGCTGGCCACCCACCTGACCGAGGTGGTGAAGAACCACGCCCACGAGCTTCTGGACTTCGAAGAAACCAACAACCTTATTACGCAGCTGCGCGAGAAGACGCCCAAGTTGTGCGACGCGGTGATGGGGCCTGTGGTGGCCGTGGGCGCGGCGGCGGGCGACCCGCCGATCATCAAGGCCAGCGAGCTGCAAAAGGTGTTGCAAAACCTGTTGCGCGAGCGGGTGCCGATCCGCGACCTGGCGACGGTGGTCGAGACGCTGGGCGAGTGGGCTCCGCGCAGCAAGGACCTGGACGTGCTGACCGAATATGTGCGCAACGCCCTGCGGCGGACCATCTGCGGGCAGTACGTCGCGGACGAACCCGACCCGTCGGACCCGGGCTTGGCTGGACCGATGGTGCGCAAGCTGTATTGCGTGAGCCTGGATCCGGGCACCGAAGACCTGGTGGCGGGCTACATCAACCGCGCTGCGGAAGGCACGAGCCTGAGCATGCCGCCGGACGTGGCCAACCGCGTGACCGCGGCGGTGGTCTCGGAAGTCAACGTACTGATCCGCGGCGGCCACCACCCGGTTGTGCTGGCCAGTCCGCAGGTGCGGGCGCAGGTGCGGCAACTGATCGAGCCTCACTTGCCCACATGCGCCGTGCTGGGGTACAACGAAATCAGCAAGGGGGTCGAGGTGGAGTCGCTTGGACTCGTGTCCACCTCTGAAGCACCGCAAGCCCCCGCCGCGGCGAGCCCGCAGCCGGCCCTTGCCACCACAAGCTAGACCGTTCACACCGGGCTTTTAACCCACGTTGCTGAGTCAACACTGTTTTGCCACGCCGCCTTGCCACTCCGATTTGCTAAGAAAGTTCTCGCTTTGAAGATTCAGACTTACACCGCCCGCAGCATGGACCAGGCATTGGTGCGTGTACGGGCCGAAATCGGCAGCCACGCGGTGGTGCTGCACACCCGCACCGTGCCGCGCCGCGGGTTGCTACGCCGTAAGCCCTGGGTCGAGGTCACCGCCGCAGATGGGCGCGACGTGGCCCGGGCGCGCCGCAAGGCCGCGGCCGAAAAAGCCAAGTCCAACGCCAAGCAAGCGCGGCCGACGCGGCGCCCCAGCAAGAAGACGCCGCCACCTGCCGAGCCCAGCGCAGGGGATCTGATCCGCCGGACCTATGCCGCGGCGCGGTCCGAAGCGCCGAAGGTACGTGTTGAAGCGCCCGTTGCGGCCCCGGTGGACCGTCAAGGCAGCATCGACCGCGAACTGGCCGCGGTGCGTGAGTTGGTGCAAGACGTGGCCCGCCATCAGCGTCTGCAGACCGGCGCCCCGGCGGTGCCGGGATTGCCCGACCCGCTGATCGAGCACTACACCGAGTTGATTGGCCAAGAAGTGGCCCACGGCCTGGCCCGCGAGCTTTTGCTCAAGGCTTCCAAGACCGATGGGCAGACCGACCCCAAGGTGCTGCACGCTTCGCTGCGGCGCGAGATCGCGGCGCTGCTGCCTTCGGCGGGCGAGCCGTCGCTGGCGCCGCAGACGCCCGGTGGCGGCGACCTGACGGGGGGCGTGCGGCGGCCGCACACCATCGCGTTGGTGGGCCCCACGGGCGTGGGCAAGACCACGACGGTGGCCAAGCTGGCGGCGACCCTGAAACTCGACCGCGGCCAGCGCGTTGGGCTGATCACCGCGGACACCTACCGCATTGCGGCGGTGGAACAGCTGCGAACCTACGCGGGGATCATCGGCTTGCCGCTTGAAGTGGTGGCCAATCCCGATGAGATGCGTGCGGCTTTGGGGGGGATGAGCCACCTGGACGCGGTGGTGATCGATACCGCGGGGCGTTCGCCGCGGTCGGCCGACCGCCTGGACGAGCTGGCGGCGCTGCTGGCCGCGGCCCGCCCGCACGAGACGCATCTGGTGCTGGCTTCGACGTCCTCGCAGCGTACGCTGCTGCACGCGGCCGAGCGTTTTGCGGGGGTGAAGACCGACCGCTTAATCTTCACCAAGCTAGACGAGGCGGTCAGCTTTGGTGTGCTGCTCAATGTGGTGCGAGAAATCGGCCGTCCTTTGAGCTACATCACCACGGGCCAGGAAGTACCGCACCAGATTGAAGTCTGCGACGCCGATCGGCTTGCGGGCTTGGTGATGGGCGATCGGGGGGCACTGTCATGAGCACGGCTTATTCGACACCATCTCCGATCGGAACACCTGGGGCGTTGGACCAGGCCGCGGCGCTGCGGGGCTTGGTCCAACGCGAGCGCACGGGGCCGCCTGTGCCGCCGCGCCGCGCTGCGGCGCGGTCGGCGCGCACCTTGGCGGTGGCCAGCGGCAAGGGGGGGGTGGGCAAAACCAGCATGACGGTGAACCTGGCCGTGCAGCTGACCCGTCTGGGGCGGCGGGTGGTGGTGCTGGATGCGGATCTGGGCACGGCCAATGCCGACGTGGTCTGTAACGTGCGCGCTCAGCGCACCTTGGCGCACCTGGTGGCGGGGCGGTGCACCATCGACGAGTTGGTGATCGACGCTCCGGGCGGTTTTCGGCTGGTGCCCGGGGCGTCGGGGCTGGCGCACATGGCCAACCTCGATCCGGCTCAGATCCAACGGCTGACCCAGGCGATGTCGCGGTTGGAAGCGACCGCCGATGTGATCTTGATCGACACCGCCGCGGGCGTGGGGCCCGGAGTGCTGGGCTTTTGTGCGGCCGCCGACCGGTTGTTAGTGGTCAGCACACCCGAGCCGACGGCGATCACCGACGCCTACGCGCTTATTAAGACCATCAACACCCAGGTGGCAGACGCGGACATCCATCTGCTGGTGAATATGGTTCGAGATGAGGCGCAAGGGCGCGCGGTGTACAAGCGGATCTCAGGTGTGACCAAGCGCTTCTTGGGCTTGTCTCCGTCTTACGCTGGCTGTGTGGCGCGCGACGAAGGTGTGCCGCGTGCTGTCTGCCGCCGTCGCCCGTTTGCGCTCGACGCGCCGCGCAGCCGCGCGGCCACCGATTTACTTGGGCTTGCCCATCGACTGGACCGACACGCCGCGGTGGAACCTGCGTCTGGTGGTTTGTTGCGGCGCCTTGTGGGCATGCTTGGCGCGTGAGCGCTGCGCGCATTGCGGGCTGAACGCTGCGCGCAATAGAGTGATGCGCTGCGTGCAGTGGCGCGAGATGAACGGCGCCTTAAAGATTTTTTTTTTAGGCGCCTCAGCGGCTTGGCCGCGCGCGCTGGTGAAGGTATAGTTCGTGAGGTTCATGGATGGACCGCGACGTTGTCGCGCAATGTCAAGCATTGGTTGCCGCAAATCTTGAGTAACGGAGTACTCAAATCCCTTCTCGTGTTATCGCATCCTGTTTTACGCTGATCAGCTTTTCAGCCGCCGTGTTGGTGGGGGTCGCTGCCGACAACCCGTTGGTGACGGTGCTGTCTCGTGCGTTGGTGGTGGGTGCGGTGTGCTTTGTGGTGGGTTCGGTGATTGGGCACCTCGCCTCGTCGGTGGTTTCACGGGAAGTGGCCGAGCACGAGCGGAGCCATCCATTCCCTGATGACGGGACGGGGCATGGAGACGGCGTCGAGGGCGTCTCGGCTTGATGTCTTAAAAAGACAAGATCAGACGCAGGCTGGGCGAGCTTCACTCGGTTTCCGGCACATTGATTAAAGAGGATTGGATGCAGCAAGCCACCACCACAACCAAAAACGACCACGGCCGCGCGCCGTTGCCCAAGGGAACGGCGGCATTGGGCGCTGAGGTTCGGGTCGTCAGCCCCGTGGGCGGGCGCGACGGCTGGAGCGCGGTGGATGCGGGCCCCGCGCCAATCCGGTGGACCAAATCCGGAGGCGGTGCTCGCGACGGGGCGGCGCGGGCCTGGCTGAGGGGCTATCTCGCAGAGACGCTGAACCGTGAAGACCGCATTGTGATGATCCTGCACTACTTCGAAGGTCTTAACGCCCGAGAGATCGGCGCGGTGGTCCAGGCCACCGAGGCGTCGATCGTCGGGCGTCTGCACGAACTGAACCGCGATTTGCAGGACGCCTTCGAGGGCTTTCGCAATGGGCGCGTGGAGGGTGATTGATGCAGCTCCGAGGCAGGCCGCCTGACGCGGTGTCCGGTAAAACGCACGTCCGCATGACGTGAACGAAGAAACACGGCGATTTTCGCCGCTCTCAAAAACTTCACTTTTTTTCGTGAATCGATTAAAGCCCCGGAGGGGGGTGACCGATAGACGTCCGGTCGTGTAGACGGATCCGTTACGGCGATTGCGCTGCGTTGTCCGTTTCGGATGACGAAGGGCAGACCGTTAAGCCGCTTCCGTGACCCCGTCACACGCCAGCCCGCCCCCTGTAGGAGTCGACCCGATGACCGCTGTCAAGACGCGCCCGACTGCTGTATCCACGCCTCCGGCCCCGGAAGAACACGGGCAGGACGAGATCGATGCGGCGTGGGAGCAGTACCACAAAGACAAATCGGAACGCTCGCGCGACGTGCTGCTTGAGGCGCACCTGCCGCTGATTCAGCGTGTGGTCGACCGCATCTCTCGGCGTCTGCCCTCGGAGGTGGACCCCGGTGACCTGCAACAGGAAGGCGTCTTCGGATTGATGCACGCCATCGACCGCTTCGACCCCGAGCGCGGTGTGCGTTTCTCGACCTTCGCCACGCAGTCCATTAACTCGGCGGTGCTGGACTATCTCCGCAGCATCGACTGGGCGCCCCGACTGGCACGCAGCCGTTCGCGCAAACTGAACACCGCACGCCAGACGCTGACCAAGAACCTGGGGCGCGAGCCGGATGAAGAAGAACTGTTCAACGAAATGGGCATGGAGCGTAAAGAGTTCTTGCTCACCGTCCGCGACGGCCGCTTGACTAGCACCGTCAGCTTGGCTGCGGGTGCCGACGCCCCGGACGCCGAAGGCGGCTACACCGGTCTGGGGCAGGTGCTGTCGGACCAGTCGGCCGACTGCCCGGTGACCGAAACCCACCGCCGGGCCCTTAAGGACTTGGTGACCGGCAAGCTCAGCCGGGCCGAGCGCTTGATTGTGATCTTGTATTACTACGAGCAGTTGAGTATGAAAGAGATCGGCGTGACCTTGGATCTCTCCGAGTCGCGCGTCAGCCAGATGCACTCTTCGATCATGGCCCGCCTGAAGGTTCAGCTCAAAGAGCGCATTGAAGACTTCCGGGCCCCGGGCGAATAAGCCCCTCTCGCGCCGGATCTCAAAAGCCCGCCATCTGGCGGGTTTTTTTGTGTCTGAATCCCTCGGGCAAGTCGGGGATCCTGCGCGAGGCCCCGGGCCGGCCTTGGTAGCATGCCCGACCCATGCACGACCTTCAGACCCTTCTTGAACAGCGGATTCGCACCGCCACCGCCGCGGCTTTTGGCGACGAGCACGCCGCGATCGACCCGTTGATTCGCTCGGCGAGCAATCCCCAGCACGGGGATTTCCAGGCCAACCTGGCCATGGCGCTGGGGAAGAAGCTGGGTCAGCCCCCGCGCAAGGTGGCCGAGGCCATCGTGGACGCGCTCGACACCCAGGGCTTGTTGGCCGGGGTGTCGCTGGGCGGCCCGGGCTTCATCAACCTGACCGTGGAGCCTGGCGTGCTGGCCGAGCACGCTGTCGCGATGCTTGCCGACGATGGCGGTGGCGTGCCGCGGGCAGGCACGCCCCAGACGGTGGTGGTTGATTACTCGTCGCCCAACGTGGCCAAAGAGATGCACGTGGGGCACCTGCGGTCCACGGTGATTGGCGATGCGCTGGTGCGCACGCTTGAAGCTGTGGGGCATACGGTGGTGCGCCAGAACCACCTGGGGGATTGGGGCACGCAGTTTGGCATGCTCATCGAAAACCTGAAGGACGCGGGTTTTGACCCGCAGGCCGGTGCGAGCGCCGGCGAGCTGACGGCGTTGTACAAGGCCGCCAAGAAGCGTTTTGATGACGACGCAGACTTCAACACGCGGGCGCGTGCGCGGGTGGTGAAGCTGCAAGCGGGCGATGAAGAAACCCTTGCCGTGTGGCGGGCGCTGGTGGCGCTGTCCAACGACTATTTTGAGACCGTCTATGGCCGCATGGGTGTGAAGCTGACGCGCGATGACGTGCGGGGCGAAAGTTTTTACAACGACAAACTGGCTGCGGTGGTGGGGCGGCTGGACGAGGGCGGCCACCTGAAAGAAAGCCAGGGGGCCAAGGTGGTCTTCCCCGAAGGCTTTGCCGACCGCGAGGGCGAGCCCCTGCCGATGATCGTGCAGAAGTCTGACGGCGGCTACCTGTATGCCACCACCGACTTGGCTGCGGCGGTGTACCGCGTCGAGGAGATCAAGGCGGCGCGGGTGATCTATGTCATTGGCTTGCCGCAGCGTCAGCACTTTCAGATGTTCAGCACCACCTTGCGGCAGTGCGGCTGGGTCGACGACGCGGTGCGGCTGGATTACGTGGGATTTGGCAGCGTGCTGGGGGCTGACAAGAAAATGTTCAAGACCCGCAGTGGCGAGACTGTGCGGCTGGTGGATTTGCTGGACGAGGCCGAAAAACGCGCAGCCGCGGCGATCGCCGAGAAGAACCCGGACCTGCCGGGATCCGAAGCTGCCGCGGTGGCCAAGGCGGTGGGGATGGGCTCGCTGAAGTACGCGGATCTCAGTGGCGACCGGGTGAAGGACTACGTCTTCGATTGGGACCGAATGCTAGCTTTGGACGGCAACACCGCGCCGTATTTGCTGTATAGCTACGCCCGCATTCGCTCGATTTTTCGCAAGGGCGACATCGCTTTTGACGGATTCGCCGGAGGCCAAGTCTCGGTCGCTGCGTCTGCCGAACGCGGCTTGGTGCTGCAGCTACTGGGGTTTGGCGCCATGGTGGAATCGGTGGCCCAAAGCCTGGAGCCTCACCGGTTGTGCAATTATCTATACGAGTTGGCGACCCGCTACCACCGATTTTTCGAGGCCTGCCCGGTACTCAAGAGCGAAGGAGAGCTTCGTGACTCGCGGCTGGCTCTGTGCAAGCTGACGGCGCTCACGCTAGAGCGTGGGCTGGGGCTACTGGGCATCGAGGTCGTGGAGCGTATGTAGGGTGAAGCAATGAGGAGTTGGCATTTAGTATTTAGGAAAACCGTACGGACACGCAGTGTGCCTCCTACTAACTCGTAAAAGCTATTTGCTAAATGCTAATGAACATTGCACTCAAAGAATGGGCGTCCGTCTGTGACCTGCTGGCCGAGGGGCGATGCACGCTGTTGCTGCGCAAGGGCGGCGTGCATGAGACCACGGGCCCCGGGCGGTTTTGCCTGGAGCACGAGAGATTTGCTTTTTTTCCTGCGTGGGAACATGAAAAACTGGACTGGCTGAAGCCGGCCCTGCGGCCAGACGGCGGGCCGATTGCGGTGGAGCCAAAAGAGATCGTATTTCGCGGCTGGGGCGAGGTGGCAGGGATCTGGCCGGTGCCGACGCGTGCGGCACTGGACGTTTTGGATGATCTGCATCCGTGGCTTGCGCCGCAGATCGATATGCGCTTTGATTACAAGCCGGATCGGCCGGTGTATGCGCTGCTGGTACGGGCTCACCGCTTTGCGGTCCCCGTGGCGCGGCAAAACGACGAGTCGTTTGCAGGCTGTCGCAGTTGGGTGGCGCTGGGGCAACTCGACACGGCGCGGTCGGTGGTTGCGATGGATGATGTTTCCTTTGAAGCGGTGCGTGAACGGGTGGTGGTGGCGCTGGAGAGAAAATCGTGAATATGTCTCGTGTGATGACGTTTAACCTGCGCTGCGGACATGCCGACGACGGCCCCAGCGGCGGGGGCCACCGCCGGGGGGTAGTCGCCCGAGTGATCCGATGTAGTGCGCTCTCCATATTCATACAACCCCGATGCTTGTTCGCCGCAGGTTTTCATGCGGCTCGCTCTCTTGCGAGGGGCGCATGAAAACCTGCTGGTGTTTTGTATTTGAGGGAAGAATGAGGTCGCTTCAAGTTGTAATGCTCGATCCACTTGCCGATGACACGCCGCGCCTGCGCCATGGAGGTGAACCGGTGCTGCCAGACGCACTCCTGTTTCACCGTCCGGATGAGCCGCTCGCATAGCCCGTTCTCCTCGGGGGTATAGGGCGTGATGAACTTCTGGGTTAGCCCGTAGTCCTTGGCGGTGACGCGGTATAGCTTCGAGCCAAAACCAGGCCGTTGTCGTGCTGGAGTGCTACCAAATCCCGTGCCATCTGATATGAGAGTCTCAATCGGCCACACCGGCCAGGAGCCTCCCAATGTCCAAACCCAAGAAACGTAAACGCC
>JALZVY010000083.1 GCA_023300125.1 Phycisphaera sp. | reverse complement strand
CCCAAAAACGTCGGTGGGATTTGAACCCACGTCAAAACCGCGCAGCGGTTTACGTGGTGTTCGACGCCCGCAGGGCGTGGCGAGGCGCAGCCGAGCGAATCCCACTGTGTGGTCAGTTTGTGCTGTGGCTTCTGATGCGGGGGCTTCTAGCGACCCTACGCATCGCAATTCCATCTGTTTTTGAACCCACGTCAAATCCGCCCCGCTCGGCCCTCACCGCGTCAACTGATTCTTCACCAACGTCTGGTAGATCCCGCAACGCTCCAGCAATTGCTCGTGCGTGCCTTGGTCGATCAATTCGCCGTCGTTCATGACGATGATCGGGTTGCAGTCGACCACGGTGCTGAGCCGGTGGGCGATGGTGAGGGTGGTGCGGCCTGCTTGTAGGGCTTGGATGGCTTGGCCGATCAGGGCTTCGCTTTCGGCGTCGATCTGGCTGGTGGCCTCGTCCATGATGAGGATGGCGGGCTGGCGTAGCACGGCCCGTGCGATGCACAGTCGCTGGCGCTGCCCGCCGCTGAGGCCGCTGCCCGCCTCGCCCAGGCAGGTGTCGTAGCCTTCGGGCAGCTGGGTGATGAATTCGTGGGCGAAGGCGGCCTTGGCGGCCCCGATGATCTCATCGCGTGGGGTGTCGCGGCGGCCGTAGGCGATGTTGTCGGCGATGGTGCCTTCGAAGAGCACCGCTTGTTGGGTGACCATGGACATCTGGTCACGCAGCGAGCGCAGCCGCACGGTGGCCAGGTCGATCCCGTCGATCAGGACGCGGCCCTCGGTGGGCTGGGTCAGACGGGGCACAAGGTTCAGCAGGGTGCTTTTGCCCGAGCCGTTGGTGCCCACCACCGCGGCGGAGCTGCCGAAGGGCAGGGTGAGGTCCACGCCCCGTAGGGCCAGGCCGTCGGCTCCGGGGTAGCGGTATGCGACGTTTTCGAAGACGACCGATTGGTGGTGTCGGGAAAGTTCCACGCCCAAGGCGGGGTCTTTGAAGGCCCCACGCGGGTTGGGTTCGATGGGGGCGTCGATGATTTCCACCACGCGACGGGCGGCGGCGGCGGCTTCTTGCAGGTCGTTGTTGAGGTTGGCAATGGGCTTGACGGATCCGCCGGCGATGCCCAGGGCCACCAGCACCCACAGTACGTCGGCGGGTTGGACCGATTGTTGGCCGAAGACGTACCAGCCGGCGATCAGCGACACGCCGATGAGCCCCGCGAGCGAGATGAGCTCGATGACCGGGGAACTGAGGGCCCGGGCGGTGCGGGCTTTCATTTCTTGGTTGAAGACGGCGCGGTTGATGGCGTTGAACCGGCGGCGTTCGTAGCCCTCAGCTCCGTGGACCCTTACCACTGCGGGAGACTGCATCGATTCTTGGGCGGCCTGAATCATCTCGGCGTACTGCTGCAGCGAGTACTTGCTGGCCCGCCGGACCGATTTGCCAAACAGGCGGATGGTGAAGCCAATGACCGGCAGGGCCATGAGGAAAATGGCGGTCAGCTTCCAGTCGATGATCAGTGCCCAGATCAGAAAGACCACGCCCATCATCGAGTCGCGGACCGCGCGGCCCATCAGAGCGCTAAACCCGCGTCCCAGGCGCGAGGTGTCGCTCATCAGGCGGCTGAGACGGTCTGCGGCGCCGATGTCGTCGGGCTGGTCTGCGGGCACGTGCAGCATGCGGAAGTAGGCCCTCTGGCGGATCCGCATGACCGAGCGCAGCCCCACGGTGAAGCTGAGCGCGGCGTGGGTGAATCGCATGGTCGACCCGAACAGGGTCAGGGGAATGATCATGACCAGGGCAAAGGCGAACCCCGGGTAAACCTCGGCGGGCACCCACGTCGTAAGTCCGGTGAGGTCGGGCAGCCAGGCGGGCTTGTCGGGATGCGTGACCAGGTTGCGGACAACCTCGCGCATGGGCTCGGGGTCGTCGACGAAGGTCTTGCTGGCGATCACTTTGAGCAGACCGAAACCTGCGAAAGCAGTGCCTGCGTCCAGTAGGGCGGCGCAAAAGGCGATCAGTAGCATCCCGCGGTAGCGCGCCATCTCGCGGGCAAGTGTCCAAAACTCTTTCATAGAGCGCGGAGTGTAAGTGGATGTGGACCCAGTGGTCGGATTTGCAGGCCGAGCGGCGTGATGCGGGGCCGATAAAGGCTTGGGCGATCCGTGTTCGCGTTGGGGCTTACCGCGGGCCGATGGACGGGGCGTCTTGTTTTGTGGTGGCCGACACAGATTGTGTGGGTTGCCGGTCCTTGCCTTCTCGCTGCACCTGCTTTTTCCGGAGTTTTTCATGACCTGGTCTGCACCCCTCAACCGCTTGCTGTCGCGCTCTGGACCGGAAACACCGGCCATGCCTGGGGGCCTGTCGCGGTCGGTGCACCGGGTGTGCACGACGCTGGGGGCTCCGTCTCAGGCCGATCCCGAGGCGTGGCGGGCCGAAATGGCGGCCTTGGCCGTCTATGCCTCGGAGGCGCCCCAATCGCAGAGTGTGGTGCAGCTGCACGCGGGCGACGGCCGAGTGACGGCGGCGCTGGCAGCCGGAACGGCGTTCGCGCGGCGGCCCGCGGTTTGGGCGATGGATGGCTTTGGCTCGCCGGGGATTGCCGGGCCCCAAGGCACGCCGCTGACGCGGGCTTTGGACGCCACGGGCATGAACGAGCACGTGGTGCCGGTCGCTAGCGGGCCGACTGTCGCGGCGGGGGCGTGGGATGGCTCGTCGGTGGGGTTGTTGGTGATCGACGCGGGCCAGGGCGTGTCCAACTGCATGAACGTGTACACGGCGTGGTCGGCGCACCTGGCGGATGCGTCGCGGGTGATCTTTGCCGGGCTTGCCAACGCCACCGCCGGACAAATGCTGTGGGGTGGGGCGCTCGAACCGCTGTTTGGTCTGGGCGGGCTGCGGGTGTGTGCCCACCACGCGTTGCCGTACGTTGCACCCGTCAGCAGGCCGCTGCGCCGGGCGGCTTAAAGATGGTGGCGCACGGAACAAGCGGAGCGCCGCGTATACTCGTCGTCCGATGTCGTCTGCCGGTTCAACCCCCTTATCCGTTGCTTCCGCGTGCGACCGTTCGACACGGTTTCGTGGTCTTTGGGGTGCGCGGTGTGGGGCGGTGGTGCTGCTTTTGATTGCCCTTCCATGTTTTGTCACCTTGCCCTGGTCGTTGAGCCGCTACGACGTGCAACGCAACGACCAACCCGACAAAGTGCTAGCGCCCCCGAGCCTGGGCGAGCCGATGGGCACCGACGTGCTGGGGCGTTCGGTGATGTGGCGTTGCCTGCTGGGCGGGGCCATCAGCCTGGGCATCGGTCTGGCCGCGGCGGGTATCGCGGTGGGCATCGGCACGCTGTTCGGTGCGGTGTCGGGGCTGTGGGGCGGGCGGGTCGATGCCCTGATGATGCGTTTTGTCGACGTGATGTACGGCCTGCCCTATGTGCTGCTGGTGGTCATGATCTCGCTTTCGCTGTACCCGGTGCTCGTGCGCTTCTTGAGCGGTCCGCTGGGGCTGGCCCAGACCCTGTCGACCAACGCCGCGGGGGTGGTCACGCTGCTGGTGGCCATCGGCGGCGTCAGCTGGCTGACCATGGCCCGGGTGATCCGTGGGCAGGTGCTGAGCCTGCGCGAGCAGCCGTTTATCGAAGCCACCCGCGCGGTGGGGGTGCGGGGGCCCGCGGTGCTGTTTCGTCACCTGCTGCCCAATCTTGTGGGGGTGATCGTGGTCTACGCCACGCTGGCGGTGCCCGTGGCCATCTTGCAAGAATCGTTTCTCAGCTTTCTGGGCATCGGGGTGCTGCCGCCGCTACCCAGTTGGGGCAGCCTGGCCAGTGTGGGCGTGCGCGAGCTTCCCTCGCTTGCAGACGCTTCGCTGAAAGTGCACTGGTGGCTGCTGCTGTTTCCTTGTCTTCTGCTGGGGCTCACGCTCCTGGCCCTTAACCTGCTGGGAGACGGCCTGCGCGAGCGGCTGGATCCTCGGCGTTCTGCCCGCTGACTTTTTTCACTTCAACCCACCGCTCGATCATGGATAACCGCTTCGGATTCAAAGACCTGGTGCTCACCGCGCTGCTGCTGGCGATCCTCGGCACCCTTTGGTTGGCGATGACGCAGTACGACCGCCAGTGGCAGGTCATGCAGCGCATCGATCAAAACCTTGCGCAGCAAAATGAGGCGCTTCGCGGCCTCAGCAGCGCGCTGGAGCGCGGCGTGGCCCTGGCCGGGCCAGCCGCGGCCGCGGCCGACCGGTCCAGTCACCCGCGTTGGCAGGCTGCGCAGGCAGCGCCCGACTATGCACAAGGCGACTGGTTTGTCGGCGCTTTTTCTCAGAGCGTGGGCAAGCTCACGCCGGTCATCCCCACCGATGCCTACCAAAGCGAAGTTGCCGCCTATGTGCTGGAGTCGCTACTGACCCGCGACCCCGAGACCTTGGAATGGAAGCCGTGGCTGGCCGAGGCTTGGCAGGTCTCTGACGACGGGCTGACCATCAGCTTCGACCTGCGTCAAGACCTGACTTTTTCTGACGGCACGCCGCTGACCTCGGCCGACGTGCTCTTCACGCTGGATCTCATCCGCAATCCCGAGATCAACGCTCCGCAGCTGGCTCCGTACTACGAGCCGCTAGACGGCGTGGTGGCTGAGGGTCCGCACCGCGTGGTCTTCACGCTTAACACGCCTTATTTTCTGGCGCTGCAGATCACCGCGGGCATGGAAATCCTTCCCAAGCACTACTACGAAAAGTTCACCCCTGACGAGTTCAACGCCTCGACCGGCTTGCTGTTTGGTTCGGGCCCGTACCGTTTGGCCGGCGACCCCGAAGACTGGCGTCCGGGTTCGGGGCAGATCGAGCTGGTGCGCAATGACCACTACTGGGGCCTGCGTCCCACCTTCGACCGATTGCGTTGGCAAGAAATCACCGAGGAAGCCGCGCTCGAGGTCTCGATGCGCAACGGTGACATCGATCGTTTGAGCGTGCGCTCAGACCAGTACGTGCGACTCAAAGACGATGCCGATCTCAACGCCAAAGCCCAGCGCCACGAGTACCGCTCGGTGGCCGCGGGCTACCGCTACGTCGGGTGGAACCAGCTGAAAAACGGCGAACCCACCCCCTTCGCTGACGCGCGGGTGCGGCGGGCGATGACCATGCTGCTCAACCGCGAGGAGATGTGCGTGCAGCTCATGGCCGGCCTGGCAACGGTCGCCACCGGCCCGTTCAACCCGCTGAGCCCGCAGTACGACTCGGGCGTGACGCCCATCGCCTACGACCCCGAAGGTGCCAAAGCCCTGCTCGCCGATGCGGGTTACCGCGATGCCGACGGCGACGGCGTGCTGGAAGACGCGGCGGGCAAGCCCTTCCGGTTCTCGTTGATCTACCCCAGCGGCATCAACAGTTATCAGCAGATGGCTCAGTACCTGCGCGACGCCTATGCCCGGGCGGGCGTGGTGATGGACCTGGACCCCACCGAGTTCAACACCATGCTGGGCCGCATCGACGACCGCAACTTCGAAGCCATCACCCTGGGCTG
>JALZVY010000082.1 GCA_023300125.1 Phycisphaera sp. | reverse complement strand
CCGGCGATCACCGCCATCTCCAGCAACGCGAACACAAACAGATTGCCCGCCACGTAGCCCGCCGGGGCGACCTGATGGCCCTGCCAAGCCCGCTTGTAGCACTGATTGCGGATGAAGTAGCTCACCGGCACGCCGACCAGTAGCAGACCCATCGGCAGCCAGCCCAACCAGGGCGGCGTAGACGACGCGGGCGTGCCCGGCCCCAGCACGTTGAACATCACCGAGGCCAGCACCCCCAGGCCTACAAGCATCACGCCCCAAATCAGGCGCAGTTGCAGGGTGCTGCGGCGGCGCTGGGCGTCCGACAGTTCACGGGGTGGGGGGATGTTGTTCATACCGCGCTTCAGGGCATGCCTCTGGTTTTCCGTGGGCGGACCGTCATTGGCAGGCCGTGCCCAGCAATGAGGAGTTAGCAGTTAGGATTTAGCAAGCGGGAACACCCGCCTGATGCCACGGCCTTCAGGCCGTGCGGGGGCGACCACGAACGATGCGACCCGGAACGGCCTGGAGGCCGTGGAACACAACCCCCGTTGCGCCAACGATTGATGCGAAGGCTTCGCCAGAGACCACGCCCGCGGCGCCGCCGCTCTAGGCCTCGGCGTCTTCCATCGCACGCCGCAAAGTGACCGCGATCCCGCGCAGCGTCAGGTCCGGCACCACGCGGTCCACCAGTTCAAAATCGCGGAAAATCAGGTTGCCGTCGCCGCCGGTGGCCACCACCATGGGGTACTGGCCATTCTTTTCGGCAATCTGCTCGGTGAGCTGCTGCACCAGGCCTCGCAACGCAAAGAACACCCCCGAACGCATGGCATCGGTCGTGTTATGACCAATCACCTCGCCGGGCCGCTCAAAGTCCACATCCGGCAGCTGCGCGGTGCGCTGGTTTAGCGCATCGAGCATCAGCTGCGCCCCAGGGGCAATGGCCCCGCCATGGAACGTGCCCGCCCCGTCAACAAAGTCCACCGTGATCGCCGTGCCCGCGTCCACCACCACACACGCCTGCTTCAGCACATCAAAGGCCGCCGCAGCATTCAGTAAACGGTCCTCGCCCACCATCGCCTCGCGGTCCAGCTGGCGCCCCACAGGAATCGGAATGTCGCGTTCAACCCGCTGCACATCACGCTTGAGATGAGCCACCAAGGCCTCTTCAATCGGCCCCGCCACCACCGGGTTCACACTGCTTAGCAGCACCACCGCGTCGTCGCGGTCGCGTAGCGGCTTGAAGGCCTCGTCGATCGCCACGGCGATTTTGACGTCCTTCGCATTTTCAAAGGTTCCGGTCTCAGCGAGCTGGCCGTCTACAAACGCACCCACCCGAGTACGGGTGTTACCGACACTGACAGCGAGGAGATTCACGGGAGGCATGGCAAAGGGGTTTCTAAATGAGAGGAATGGTGAACGCGAATCGTAACCCGATCGCGGGCGGCGTGGACCGCGGTCCAGAATGAATGGGCCCGCTGAAGCGAACCACAGATCACACCGCCCTGACTCAGGCCTCGTCGCGCCACGCCGGCCGCTCCAAATTGCCCTGCAGCCGCTCCCAAGCGGCCTCAAGCAACTCACGCAACCCCGTGCGGCTCGCACTGCTGAAGACAAACACCGGCCGGCCCAACTGTTCTTCCATCATCTGCTGGGCCACCGCGTGGTCTTCTGGGCCGCCCATCAGATCCATCTTGCTGATGGCGATGATTTCGGGCTTCGCCGCCAGCTCCGGGCTATAGGCCTCAAGCTCGGCGCGAATCACGCGGTAGTTCTCCGCCGCATCGCTGCCGTCCGCAGCCTCAGGCTCAAGCATGTGGATCAGAAGGCGGGTCCGCTCGACATGCCGCAGGAAGCGCAGCCCCAGCCCCGCACCGTCGCTGGCATGTTCAATAAGCCCCGGCAAGTCCGCGATCACGATCCGCCGCGGCGTGCCATTGGCCGCCGCACCAAGCTCCGCGATGCCCGGCTGGGGCACCAGCGTGGTAAAGGGGTAATCCGCGATCTTCGGCCGGGCCGCGCTCACCGCCGACAAAAAAGTCGATTTTCCCGCATTGGGCTTGCCCACCAAGCCCACATCTGCGATCAGCTTCAGCTCCAGCCGCAGCACCAGTTCGGCGCCCGGATCCCCGGGCGTGAACTCACGCGGAGCCTGATTCGTGGCACTCTTAAAGTGCTCATTACCAAAACCACCCCGGCCCCCGGGGGCCGCGACAAAACACATGCCCTCCTGGTCCATATCTGCCAAAAGCTCGCCGGTTTCGGCGTGATACACCAGCGTGCCATGGGGCACACGCACGATCAGGTCGTCAGCCATGGCCCCGTACTGCTGCTTGCCACCGCCCGGCTCGCCGTTCTTTGCATACCAGTGGCGGCGCCCGCTGAAGTCCAGCAGCGTCTCCACGTCGGCGTCGGCCTCCAAAATGACCGACCCGCCGTCGCCGCCGTTGCCGCCGTTGGGCCCGCCCTTGGGCACGTACTTCATCCGCAGAAACGACACCGCGCCGTCGCCGCCAGCGCCAGATCGGACTTCGATTTCAGCCGAGTCGATAAACAAAGGGCTCGTTTCGCGTC
Source organism: Phycisphaera sp. (assembly GCA_023300125.1). Taxonomy (GTDB): domain Bacteria; phylum Planctomycetota; class Phycisphaerae; order Phycisphaerales; family Phycisphaeraceae; genus Algisphaera. The sequence goes on along the minus strand of JALZVY010000082.1, from coordinate 12,730 downwards.
AGAGCAACAGGGCACAGGACATCAACACAGAGCGCCCGCCAGCAGCGTGACGCCCAAAAGAATAAGCCGCGGCGTAAAAACGCCGCGGCCCGATCGAAGCTTCGACAAACCTCTCTCCTTCAGCGCCGCAGCGCCAAAGCAGATTCAGCTCGCGTCGGCAAGACGGATGTGGACCTTGCGGCCCTGGAACTCGACGTGACCGGGCGCCATGGCGAACAGCGTGTCGTCCTTGCCGCGGCCCACATTGAAGCCGGGCTTGAACTTCGTGCCGCACTGGCGAACGATGATCGAGCCGGTCTTGGCTTCTTGACCGCCGTAAAGCTTGATGCCGCGGAACTGGGGGTTGGAGTCGCGACCGTTCTTGGTCGAGCCCTGTCCTTTTTTATGTGCCATGGTCGGGATCCTCGCCGGTGGTCGGCGTTGAGGGGGGTGGAAGTTCGAAAACGGGGATTTGCTCAGGCCCCGCTCGGCGGGGAACCCGACTCTTGCTCAAGCCCACAGGTGGGCCCCAACAGAGACAGGCCCCGAACCGCAGGCTGCGGCGTCGGGCCGAAGATGATAGCGATAAGCGCCCCCTGCCTGCAACCCCGGCCGCAATTGCGGGGTTTTTTCGCCGTGGTCGGCGGGTCGCCGATGGGTTACCGGTCTCATGACGACCGACAATCGGGCCCCACGGGCACTGGCGGCCGCCCAGGCGCTACTTTTCGGACGCCAAACGCAGTCGAACTAAATTACTTGCGTGCCATAGGGGCCGGATTTAATATGACTCGCCCCCCGCGAAGTGAAAACACTTCCCCCATCCCCTGATCCGGACCGCCACCCCGCAGCCCAAACGCTGCCCTACCCCTTCCACACACACCACCGCGATCCATGACCACCCCGGTTTGGTACCGCCAAAGCTCAACCCGCTGTCCATCTGGACCAGCCCCTGCCACTCAGACTTTGTCCCCTTAAGATTCAACTTTGATTCTTAAGACACGCCTAAGAAATGCCTCGGAGGCCTCACCTTGCTCAAACGTCAACATGCTGCCGCAATTCTCTTCACGTGCGCCGGGCTTTCCGGCTCGGTGGCCCTCCCCGCCACCGCCCAGAGCGGCGCACCCACGTCGGCACTACTTGAACAAGGTCTGGAGGCCTACCGCGCAGGCAACCTCGAAGCCGCCAAAGACCTGCTGATCCAAATCGATCCGCTGACACTGCCCAAAGAACAGCGTCAGCAGCTTTACAACGCCGCGACCGAAATCCAGACCGCGCTTGACGCGGCCCCCGCAGCGCCAGCCGCACCGGTGGCTCCCGCAGCGCCAGTCGCGACACCCGTCGCCAACCCTGCCCCCGTGGCCGCGCCAGCCCCCACCGAGCCCACCGCCGCTCAACGCCTCGAACACGCCGACACGCTCGCCGACTCGGATCCGGGCACGGCCATCGCCGTCTACACCGGCCTCATCCAGCAAGGCGGAGACACCGGCGCCACCGCGTCGGCCCGACGAGCCGACCTGTTGCGGCAGCTCAGCGGCGACACCACCCGGGCCAAGGCCCTGGTCGACGCCGCCGAAGCCGACCTCGACGCAGGCCGCTTCGACGCGGCCGCCGGCACCCTGGCCGCCGTCCAACAATCCAATGTCGACCTGGGGTGGTTCGATCAGCAGCGCATCACCCGCGGCCTGGCCCGCGTCGAATCCCAGCGGGCTGAAGCAGCCGTCGTTGCCCAGCAAGACGCCGCCCCCGCCCAGCCTGTGGCCCAAGCCGACGCCCCAGCACCTGCGGCCCCCGCAGCAACAGTAGCAGCGGCCGTCCCTCCCGCCCCCAGCGATGACGTGCTGGCCAAGGCCCGCCGTGACGTCGCCCGCGAGTACCTCCGCGACGCCAAACAGGCTCACAGCCAGGGATACAACGACTTGGCTTTGAACCTTCTGAGCCAAGCCTCGGAACTGGACCCCAACAACCCCGAAATCCGCAACAGCCTCGCCGCCGCAGGCGGCCAAGGCGGCCGGTCCAACGCCCTGGGCCAAGCGGTCAACGACATCGAACTCCGCCGCCAGCAGGCCATCGCAGGCCACCAAGAGGCCATGACCAATGCCAACACCCGCTTGGTGGCCGGTGACTACGCAGGAGCCGCCACCGAGGCCGCCCGCGCCCGGCAGATCATGGAGCTCAACCAAGAACTGTTTGCCAAAAACCAGTTCGAAGCCCTTCGCCAAGACGCGGCCAAGCTCTCGCTGATCATCGATGAGCAAGGCAAACAAGCCGCGCTCCAAGACCTGCGAAAGATTGAAATAGACCAAGCCCGGCTCGACAGGGAAACCACCGAAGCCGCCCGCATCCGGAACCACCAAGAAGTCCGCAACCTCATCGTGCAGGCCCGCCAGCTGCAGATCGAGATGAAGTACGAAGAAGCCCTTCTTCTGCTCGACCAGGCCCTGTTCGCCGACCCCACCAACTTCACCGCCGAGCTTCTTAAAGAAGTCATCGAAGACGCCAAGCTCGCCACCGACTACCGCGACGAGCTGCGCAACCGCCGGGTCAACGTCGCCCGCACATCGATCGAGAACATCCAGGCCACCATCCCCTACCAGGACATCCTGACCTACCCCACCAACTGGCCCGAAATCAGCGAAGAACGTATCCGCAACCTCGACGTGTCGGGTGGCGAATCGCAGGCCAACCGCGAAGCGGCCAACAAGCTCCGCAAAGCCGTGCCCATCGACTTCAACGCCAACAGCCTTGAATCGGTGATCGATTACATCCGCCAAACCACCGAAGCCAACATCTTCGTCAACTGGTCGGCCCTGGAAGCCGGTGGCGTCGAGCGAGACATCCCCGTGAGCTTGAAGCTCAGCAATGTTTCGGCCGAAAAAGCCCTCAAGCTGATCCTGCAGCAGGTCACCTCTGCCGCGGGCGACCTGGACATCATCAACTACTCGATCATCGATGGGGTCATCACCATCTCGACCGAGAACGACCTGTTCCGCTCCAAAGACCTACGGGTGTTCGACATCCGTGACCTGCTGGTGCAGGTGCCCAACTTCACCGACGCCCCGAGCTTCGATCTCAGCGAAGCACTCTCCAACACCAGCAGCGGCGGCGGCGGCGGTGGTGGCGGCGGTGGCGGCGGAGACGGCGGCATCTTCGGCGACAGCGATGACAACGACGACGACGAAACCGTCGAACTGTCGCGGGCCGAGCTGATCCAACAGATCGTCGAACTGATTCAAGAAACCGTGGGCACCGTTGACGAGTGGGACAACTTTGACTCCACCGTCCGCGAGCTCAACGGCAACCTGATTGTCCGCACCACTCCAGACAACCACCGCCAGATCCTCGGCTTGCTGGCCAAGCTCCGCGAGACCCGCGCGATCCAGATCTCGGTCGAAACCCGATTCCTCTTGGTGGACAACAACTTCCTTGAGCAGTTCGGAGTGGACTTCGACCTCGGGCTCGAAGGCAGCAGCGGTTCGTTCCAAGGAGCACCGTTCACCAGAACCGACGACGCGCCTCCAGCCCAAGGTTTCTCCCCGATCACGGCCGAATCGAACAGCGTCGCCATCGCCCAGCCGACCGCTGGAACCTTGGGATTCAACCAGTTCTTCGACGCTGCCGCCACCGGCGGCGGGCCAGCCCTCAGCTTGGGTGCCGCGTTCATCGACGACCTCTCGGTCAGCCTGCTGGTCGAAGCCACGTTGGCCAACCGCAACGCGATCTCGCTGACCGCTCCACGAGTGACCTTCTTCAACGGCCAGCGTGCCTTTGTCACCGTGGCCCGCCAGATCAGCTTCATCTCCGAAGTCGAAGCGGTGCCCGATGGCGACGGATTTGACCTCACGCTTTCGGTCATCACCACCGGTGTGGTGCTCGACGTGGAAGGCACGATCTCCGCAGACCGCCGCTACGTGACCATGACGCTGCGGCCAAGCCTCGCGGACCTGATCGACATCCGGCAGATCACGCAACTCGGTGCCGCAACCACCACCGTTATTGGTGGCGTGGCCGTTACCACGCCGGGAACCATGGCGACCATCGAAGCTCCCGAGCTCGAAATCACCACCGTCAACGCTACCGTCAGCGTGCCGGACCGCGGCACCCTGCTCGTCGGTGGCCAGCGCCTGGTCGGCGAAGCCGAGATCGAAGTCGGCGTGCCAGTGCTCAGCAAGATCCCCATCCTCAACCGCCTGTTCACCAACAACAGCGTCACCGAAGATGAACGCACCCTGCTGATTTTGGTCAAGCCCACGATCATCATCCAGAACGAGCAGGAAGAAGAGCTCTTCCCGGGTCTCAACGACAAACTGCTGGAAGCCGGTCAGGGCGTCCGCTAAAGAGACCCCCTCAACACGCACTATCAGACGGCCGGCCCTTCAGGGCCGGCCGTTTTTTTATGACTCTTCACACCGGCACGCCAAGCCCGGGGCATAGCCGACCGCTTCGTGGCGTCCTCCCCCCCGCCCCCACACTCCCGCTAGGCCGATAGCATGCCCCCATGCTCTGGATCTGCCTGGCCGCCGCCGCCTTGTCGTTTGGGATCAGCGTCACGCTGTGCACCGCGGTCCGCCGCCTCAGCCTGCGCCGGGGCCTGGTGGACGCCGCGGGCACCGAGGCCCACAAGCCCGCCACCGACACCCCCGTACCCAACACCGGCGGCGTCGCGGTGTTCTGGGCCATCGCCTGCCCGCTGATCGCAGCCATCGTCGCGGTGTGGGCCCTGCCCACCGACACCTGGTCCGCGTGGAGCCCCGCCCTGGCCACTCACATCCCGGGCCTCAAGGCCAGCACCCCCCTGGGCGGATGGCTATTGGCCGGCCTGGCGGCGCTGCACCTCACCGGCCTGGTCGACGACCGCCGCCCGCTGGGGGCCTGGCCCAAGCTCGTGATCCAATTGGCTGTCGCGGCCACCCTCGCGGGGCTGGGCGGCATGCGGGTGCTCTCGCTGCTGGACCACTGGGGCCCGGCGGGGTCGGTGCTCGCGGTGGCGATCAGCATCGGCTGGATCGTGGTGGTCACCAACGCGATGAACTTCCTGGACAACATGGACGGGCTGGCCGCGGGCGTGGGCGCCGTGATCGCGGGCCTGTATCTCGCCGCCACCCTCATGGCCGGCCAGTGGTTTGTCGCCGCGCTCGCGGCCCTGCTCCTGGGCGCCCTGCTGGGGTTTTTGCTTTTCAACCTGCCGCCCGCCCGGCTCTACATGGGCGACGGCGGATCGCTGGTCGCCGGGCTGCTGCTGGCGGTCATCGCCATCCGCACCGCCTACGTTCAAACCGGCGATCCGGGTGCGCCGGGCGATCTGACACGCCTCGACGTGCAGCTGCCCAGCGCGTGGTACGGGCTCTTGATGCCGCTGATGGTTTTAGCCGTGCCGCTGTACGACTTCGTGTCGGTGGTGGTCATCCGCGCCGCCAAGGGCCAAAGCCCCATGACCGGCGACCACAACCACTTCTCCCACCGACTGCTGCGCCGGGGCCTGGGCAAACGCAGCGCGCTCGCCGTGGTGCTGCTGGCCACCCTGGCCACAGGCCTGGGCGGCGTGCTGCTGGGCCGGGTCCCGGGGTGGATGGCCTCGGTGCTGGGCACCCAGGCCGCCGCGGTGCTGGCCATGCTCGCCCTGCTGGAATTCGGCGGCGAGCGATAGGACAAGTTCTGGCATACCGCACCCTCTGCCCCGTCGACTGGTTTCGTAGGGTGGGTCAAGGCTTTGCGGACCCACCGCTGACCGACTTTGCGGGAGCCTTCGGCGTCGGGTCGCGCGTGATTTCACGCCGCGGCCCGGTGGGTCCGGCCGCCCTTGCCCCACCCTACAAAACGACTCTCGCCGCGGCTTATGTCGCTCGGCGGGCCCCGCCCGCGGCCCTCACAAGAAGGCCCGGCCGCCACGCGAAGGAGGTCTGGCCGCTGACATTCGTTCTGGCCGTAAGCGAGTGGCGCAGCAGGCCAGAACGGACGCCAACGGCCAGATCTCCGTAGCCGCTAGTCACCCAACACATAGCCAAAAATCATCGGCGCCACGATCGTCGCGTCGCTCTGGATCATGAACTTGGGCGTGTCGACCTCCAGCTTGCCCCAGGTGATTTTCTCGTTGGGCACCGCCCCGCTATAACCGCCGTAGCTCGCGGGCGCATCGCACGTCTGGCAAAAATAGCCCCAGCACGGCGTGTCCTGCCACTTCAAATCCTGGGTCATCAGCGGCACCGCACAGATCGGAAAGTCCCCCGCGATGCCCCCACCAATCTGAAAGAACCCGGGTGCCGGCGTACCGCCCTGCGCCACGCTGCCGGTCACGCGCTGCCCCTCTTGCCGGTACCAGTCCACCAAGTAAGCCATCGCCTCCACATCCTGCTTCACCACCTGATGGCCGTACTCCCCGCGGATCATGCCTGCGGTAAACACGTTGCCGCAGGTCGAATCGCCCCAGCCCGGGGTCACGATCGGCAGATTCTTCTGCTTCGCCGCCAGCATCCAGCAGTCCTCCGCAGGCATTTGAAAGTGCTGGGCGAAATCTGGCTGGTCAAACACATCCCAGTAATACTCAAACGGAAACTTCCGCGTACCTTCCCGCTCGGCGGTCTGCCACAAATCCAGCAGCCGCCGTTCAAAATGCCGCATCACCGTCTCTGGGATGCAGGTGTCCGTCACCCGGTTCATGCCCCGGTCCAAAAGCGCTTGTTCGTCCTGAGCGGTCAGCGACCGCCAGTCCGGGCACCACTCGTAGTCCTTGCCCGCCAGCAGCAAAAAGATGTCTTCCTCCAGGTTCGCCCCGGTGCAGGTGATCGCATGCACCTTGTCCTCACGGATCAACCGCGCCAAGATCCGCCCAATACCCGCCGTGCTCATCGCACCCGACAGCGTGACCATCATCCGCCCGCCCGCGTCGAGATGGGCCTCATAGCCCTTCGCCGCCGCCAGCACCTCCCGGGCGTTGTAGTTGGTGTAATGCCGCTCCATAAACCCGCGCAGCTGGCCCGTCCCCGTGGGGTAGTCAACGGCGGAAAGCGAAGGAACAACGGATTCGTGCGGGGTGGACATGGGCGTCTCGGGGGCGGTTCGGGGCGGGCAGAACAGCTGGGCAGTTTAGATGATGCAACCCAGGCGTTAGCCTCTCGCGCACCCACCCCCGCCCACAAACCCCACACATCACAACCCCAGCACATCCTTCATCGTGTAACGCCCCGCGGGCTTGTCACTCAACCACGCCGCGGCCCGCAGCGCCCCCGCCGCGTAGCTGTCGCGGCTGGTGCTCACGTGCTTCAACTCCATGCGTTCACCCGGCGCCGCCAAAAACAAGGTGTGCTCCCCCGCGTGATCGCCAATCCGCAGGGTCTGCACCGTGATGTCCGAGGCCTGACGCGGCACATGGTCCCCGTGGCGTTCCAGCTTCACACAGCTGTCAAAATCTCGCCCCGCCGCGTCGGCCACCACCCGGGCCAGGGTCAGCGCCGTGCCGCTGGGCGCGTCGGCCTTGTAGCGGTGGTGGGCCTCCAAGATCTCCAGGTCGTAGCCATCCCCCAGCAGCGTCACCGCCTGGGCCGCCAAGTGGTTCAACACATTCACCACCAAGCTGAAGTTGGTGGCCTGCAACACCGGAATCGCCCCCGCCAGCCCGTCGATGCGGGCCTGATCCGCGTCGGTCAGGCCCGTGGTGCCCACCACCAGCGGCGAGCCCGACGCCTCGCAAAAGTCCGCGGCCGCCCGAAACCCCTCGGGCAGCGTGAAATCGATCACCGCCCCGTAGCGGCCTTCCAGCCGGGCCGACGCGGGATCCGCCGCGTCCACCGCCGCAGCCACGTGCAGGCCCGGGTCTTCGTTGGCCAGGGCCACAAGCCGCTGGCCCATGCGGCCCGCCGAGCCATGAATCGCCAGTTGAACAGGGGTTAAGGACATCGGGCCTCCACGCGACACAGCGCAAGTTAAAGAAACATCGTGTAACAACAGACGGGAACACCCCGCCGACCGCGCGTACAATACCCGCCGTTGGTTTTCGTGGCCCCGGGCCACGCTCATTTCTCACCCCGCCCCCGTTCGACAGGATTTCGTTTTGGCTCTGTTTGGAAAGAAAAAAAAAGACGACTCGGACGGCAACGACGATCCGGGTGACTCCTCCGCCGGCGTCAGCGGCTTCACCCGCGACGAGCGCAAGGCCCGCAAGTTTTTCGACCACGCCGAGGTCGCGGTCGATAAAAACAGCCTCGAGTTTGCCGTCGAGATGTACATCAGCGGCCTGCGCTTCGACCCCGACAACATGACCCGCCACGAGCAGCTCTTCTCCGTGGCCCAGCGTCGCAAAGCCGCGGGCGGCAAGAAAGCCGGCTCCAAAGACAAAAAATCCTTGGGCCCCTCGGCCGTCGACAAAATGCTGCGGGCCGAAAAAATATGGGCCTACGACTTCACCGACCAAGACGGCATGATCGAGTTCTTCAGCCGCACCGTCGCGGCCAACACCGCCGAAGCGAACCTCGACCTGACCGACATCGGCGAGTGGATCGGCACCATGGCCTTGGAAGTTCCCACAGCCAAGCCGAAGGTTAAAAACTGGCTCAAAATCCGCGACCTCTTTGAAGCCCTCGAGCTCTACGACAAGGCCGTTTTGGCCTGCCGCAAAGCCCTGAACATGGACAGCTCCAACGACGCGGTCCAGCAATCTCTGAAAGACCTGGAAGCCCAGGCCTATTCAAGCAAAAGCACCGCAACTCAAAAAGGCGGGTTCCGCGAGAACATCAAAGACAAGGACTTCGCCGCCGAAGCCGCCAGCGGATCCAGCCGCGCCGAATCCAAAGTCGACCAAGCCATCAACGCCCGACGCGAAGAATACGAAGAAGACCCCGAAGACCTGGACCGCGTCAAAAAACTGGTCGACGCGCTACTCAAAAAAGGCGCCTTCGACGAAGACGAGCAAGCCATGAAGCTGCTCGCCCGAGCCCACGAAGATTCAGGCCAATACATCTTCAAAGTCCGCATCGGCGACATCCGGATGAAGCAATTCACCCGCGAATTGCGCCAACTCAAACAATTTGTCGACGCCGCCCCCGACGACGACAGCTACCGCGAGCGGTACAACGACACGCGCAAAGAAAAAATGGCCTTCGAGCTCGAAGAATACGCGGACAGGGTTAAAAACTACCCCACGGACCTTCGCCTCAAGTACGAGTTGGGACGCCGCCAGTTCGCCACCAAGCAGTTCGACGACGCCATCGGCTCGCTGCAGCAGGCCAGCGAAGACCCCAAAAGCCGCACCGCCGCGCGGATGTTCCTGGGCCGCTGCTTCATGGAAAAAGGCTGGTTCGACGAAGCGGTCGAAACCATCTCCAACGCCGCCGAGGCCTACGGCATCCCCGACGACGCCACGGGCAAAGAACTCAACTACGACAAGCTGCGGGCCCAGCTGGCCGCCGCCGAAAACAACAGCGACCTGGACATGGCCGAAGCCGCCGCCAAGACCGCCTCGGAGATCGTGCGAGCCGACATCGGCTACAAAAACATCCGCGAGCTCAAGACCCAGTCCGCCGAACTGGTCAAAAAACTCAAGGGGTAAGCGGCTTCGCCGCCCGGGGCTGGAGATCGCTTTGATGGAGAGGCGGCTGAAGGATCTCACGCCCGTCCATAAGACGCTCCGTCCCGGCCCCCCCTAACGCTGCCTCATCCGCGTGGACCCGCTCGACATGCCCACCAGCCCAACCCCCGGCAACCGCCAAGCGGTCGCCCTTATCCCCGCCCGCCACGCCAGCACCCGCTTCCCCGGCAAACCGCTGGCCAACGACACCGGCAAACCCCTGATCCAGCACGTGGTCGAGCGCCTGGCCCTGTGCCAAACCCTCACCCGCGTCGTGGTCGCCACCGACGACGCCCGCATCCACGACGCGGTGCTCGGCTTCGGCGCTGAAAGTGTCATGACCGGCGAGCACGACAACGGCACCTCCCGCCTCGCCGAAGCCGCCGCCACCCTGGGCCTGGCCCACGACGCCCTGGTCGTCAACGTACAAGGCGACGAACCCGAAATCCCCCCCGCCACCGTCGACGCCCTGGTCCGCGGCCTCGCCGCCGACCCTGAGGCCGACATGGCCACCCTCGCCGCCCGCTTTGCCCCGGGCGAAGACACCACCGACCCCAACGTCGTCAAGCTGGTGCTCACCCAAAACAACCGCGCGATGTATTTTTCGCGCAGCCCCATCCCCTTTGACCGCGACGCCACCGGCGGGGCCACGGTCTACAAACACCCCGGCCTCTACGCCTACCGAAAAATCTTCCTCGACCGCTACGCCGGCCTCAGTCCGACGCCCCTAGAACAAACCGAAAAGCTCGAGCAACTCCGCGTGCTCGAACACGGCTTTGCCATCGCCGTCATCCACGCCGATGCTCCGCACCCGGGCATCGACACCCCCGAGCAGTACGCCGCCTTCGTGGCACGCCAGCGAAGTGGCCAAGTGACCCAGTGATTCAGCGGCCACGTGCTGGCCCACCGTCATCTCCGGTCGAGACTCTCCGACAAACCGCCGCGCACGAAGGCCGCCCCATGCCCCATCGCCTTTGCCTCCCGGTACTCGCCCTCCTGCTTGCCCTCACCCTCCCGGCAACCGCGGAAACTTGGCGCCTGGACTACGCCACTCAGTCCCGTATCGAACGTCGCCCCACCCCCACCGAGCCCGGCGAGGTCACCGACCGTTCGGGCGTGCTTCACGTTTACCTCAGCCCCACCCGCTTCGCCACCCTCACCGCCGAGGGCGAAGGCATGGTCTACGACTTCGCCGCCCAAACCCTGACCTTCGCCAACCCGCAAGGCGCCCGCACCGTCCCGCTCATCGCCGATCTCGCCTTCCGGGTGATGGAGGTACAGAACGTCATCCGGATCGAAAGAGCGCTGCGCAGCGCCGGCATCACCAAACGCGACGAAATCCGCGACCTCATCGATATCGAAACCCGCTTCACCCTGCCCTGGCCTGGATCGGTCGAAGATCTGCCCGCCGGAGAGTCCGCCGTCACCATCGCCGACGACGGCCAACGCGCGTGGGTCCACAACGGCAAAGCTGAAGCCCATTGGGAACCCCGCGTCGGCGACCCCCAGACCCCCGACAGCCTCAACGAGGCGATCCAACTCTGGCTGCTTTACACTGGGAAAATCCACCCCGACTTCTTGGCCGCCGTGACCGCCGAGCCCGAGATTCCCGCAGCGCTGTCCACCTCCTGGCGTGACGGCGTCCAACGGTTCAACGTCAAGATGCAACTCACCGCCGTCGATCCCACCGCCACCTGGCCCCAACTCCCTGCCCCCGAGGCCGCCGACAAAGACGACGGTCTGGGCCTCTGGCTCTACCGCTTCGAAACCCAGACCGATCTGCCGCCCCGCACCACCCCCGCCCAGTTTGCAGCCCGTATTTCCGAGGCTGCCGACCGCGAACCCCTCGACGCCCTACTCGCCGTGTTTGCCCAAGCCTTTCACGACGGCAAGCATCCCGGCCCGCAGGTTCAGGCCCTAAGCAAACGCTTCGCCGATCAGCCCCGAATCATCGCCTTTCGCGAAGCCCACGCTGCCCCCCAACAAGACCCCGGCCCCGACGGTCTGGCCGCCCGCATGGCCGCCCTCGATCGCACCGGGCTCCAGTACGCCTATATCCTCGACATCTTTCAGGCCAACGGCTTGGCGGAAAGCGGACGTCCCGACGAAGCCCTCGCACTACTGGGCCGCGTGATCGCCCAGAACCCCTACCTCACCGGCGTCTGGAATGACGTCGGGCAGATCTGGCTCCGACGGTACGACACCTTCAGAGCGTGGCGATGCTTTGCCGCCGCACGGTCCATCACCCCCGACCACCCCATGCTGGCGGGCATTGGCGATTTTGAACGCAAGCTCCGCACCGACTTCCCCCAATTCTTCCTCACTCCGGCACCCGTTCCCGTCCCGTAGCCCCCCATGCAAACCCTCACCCTCTACGGCATCCCCACCTGCGACAGCTGCCGCAAAGCCCGCAAATCCCTAGACACCCGCGGCGTCGCCTACACCTTCGTCAACCTCAAAGAGCAGACCCCGCCGCAAGCCCTGCTCCAGACCCTGTTCGACACCGGCGCGATCGCGCCCGAAAAATGCCTCAACACCGCGGGCGCCCGCTACCGCGAGCTAGGCCTCAAAGACCGCCGGGCCACGATGTCCCCCGCCGACTACGCCCAGCTCTTCGCCACCGAAGGCATGGTGATCAAACGCCCCTTGGTCACCGACGGCACCCGCGCCACCACCGGCTTCAAAGACGACGCCTTCGCCGCGTCTTGGCCCGCCTGATTCACGGTCCACCACCACCGCGTCACAACCGCCTGCCTGCGGACGGGGGAGAACTTTAAATCAACTACTAATTTTTCAGTAGACAGAATCCGCGGCATCTACTAAAATTTCAGTAGATGAGCACCCCATCCCCCACCGACGCCGAACTCCAAGCCCTCTCGGTCCTCTGGGACGCCGGGCCCTCCACCGCCCGGGCCGTGCTGGACGCCATGCCCGACGGCAAGACCCGCTCCTACACCACCGTGCTGTCCACGCTGCAGCAGATGGAAGCCAAGGGGCTGGTCAAACGAGCCGGCCGCGAGGGCCGCGCCATCATCTACAAGCCCGCCAACGCCAAGCGCCGCGTGCTCGGGCCCGTGCTCAAACGCCTGGTGCAACGCGCCTTCGCCGGCCGCCCCGCCGACGTGGTGCAGCACCTGCTCCAAGACGGCGACACCATCCCCCCCGACGAGCTCGCCCGCATGCGCGAACTCATCG
>JALZVY010000081.1 GCA_023300125.1 Phycisphaera sp. | reverse complement strand
CCTGCACCGGCCCACGCCCGCCACGCAGGCGCAGCTGCAGCGGGTACACACCTCTGACTACGTACACGCATTTCAAAACGGCACGCTGGATCACCAGGCCGTGCGGCGCATCGGTTTGCCGTGGTCGCCCCAGCTGGTGCGGCGCACGGTGACAGCCGTGGGCGGCACGATCCGCACCGCGGAGCTGGCCTTGGAGCACGGGCTGGCGTGCAACCTGGCAGGCGGCACCCACCACGCCCACCGGGATTTTGGCTCGGGGTTTTGCATCTTCAACGACCTGGCGGTGGCGGCCGCCGACGTGGTGGCCCGCGGGCTGGCCCAGCGGGTGTTGGTGGTGGACCTGGACGTGCACCAAGGCGATGGCACCGCCGCGATCTTTGCCCAGCGCCCTGACGTGTTCACGTTTTCGATGCACTGCCAGGCCAACTTCCCATCACGCAAAGTCGCCGGAGACCACGACGTGGGGCTGGATGTCGGGGTGGGTGATGACCCCTATTTGGAGGTGTTGGCCCGCGAGCTGCCGGCGCTGCTGGACCGCGTGGAACCGGACCTGGTGTTGTATGACGCGGGCGTGGACCCCCACCACGACGACCGGCTGGGGCGGTTAACGCTGACTGACCAAGGGCTGGCCGCACGCGACCGGTACGTCATCGCCACCTGCCGCGACGCGCAGGCGGCTGTGGCCGGGGTGATCGGCGGGGGCTATCACGCAGACCTGCACACCCTGGCCCACCGGCACGCGACCCTGCACCGGGCCGCGGCGGAGCACTGGGCCCAAGCCCATGACGAAATCGATTAGATCCCGGAGGTTTTGGGGTCCGCGCTTTCCCGCGTCTCCCCTGCGGGGGTCACGTCCACTTCATCAAACGCGTCCGCCTCGGCCGGGGCGTCGGGGGTCACCCGCCCAAACCGCAGCCCCGGATGGCCGGTGCGCTTTTGGCGATACATCAGCTCGTCGGCGGCCGCGAGCATCTGGTCCAGCCGCACCGTCTCGCCCAGCTTCGGTTCAAACACGGCTCCCAGACTGAGCTGGATCTTCAGCGTGAGCTGGTCGGACACCCGCAGCTGGGCGTTGTGGCAGGTCTCATACAAGCGGTCCGCGGCCGACTGGGCACCGGCCTCGTTGAGATCGGTGATAAGCACCACAAACTCGTCGCCTCCCAGACGGCCGATCAGGTCGGTGCGCGACACGCTGCGACGCAGCAGCTTGGCCAGGCCGCGGAGCACCAGGTCGCCCACGTCGTGGCCGTGGGTGTCGTTGACCGGCTTGAATTTGTTGAGATCCAGCAGCATGCAGCAGGCGCTCAAATCCCCGCAGTGCTTTTCGAGGCGCTGCCGCGCGAGATCGAAAAAGCCTCGGCGGTTGAGGGTCTTGGTCAGCGGGTCGGTGTAGGCCTCAAACCGCAGGGTGCTGAGGTCTTCGGCCTGGCGGTTGCGGGCGGTTTCGAGGCGGTGGGTGCGGGTCACCAAGTCCACGCAGTCCACCGCGGCCGCGGACAGCAGGGCCGGGCGGTCCAGCTCTCGGCCGTCGTCGCGGACGTTGTCGCGGCGGCGGCGGCGCGAAGCGGCGAAACGTGCGGATTCCAGAAAACTCGACGGCGTGGCGTAGCGATCTGCCAGCAGGCGGGCGTGCAGCGTGGCCAAAGCCGCGGCCTGATCGGGATGCACCGGGTCTTTCTCGGTGTGGGGCATCATCCCCGCCAGGTACAGGGCGGTGCGCAGTGACAGGTCTTCTTCGCCCGCGGGCGCTTCGTGGTGAGAGCGCACCATGCGACACACCGCCGCGGGCACGCCCCAAAGACTCAGCAGGTGCGCCCCGGCCTGGGCGTGGTCCACGCCAAAGCGGTCATGCTCGGCGGCACACCAGGTCTGGGGGTCGGCGCGGGCGGGCATTTCCTGGCGGTAGAAGCCCGGGTCCAGGCGCACCAAAAGCGGCAGGGCAATGTCGCAGATCAAACCCAGGGAGTACGCCACGCGCCCGCAGCGCGGGTCAATGGCGGTGTGGGCCAACTGCGCGGCGTGGGCTCGGGCCAGCGACACGTCCCACCATTCGTTGAGCCAACCCTGGCCCACCGCGGGTTCGAGCACCAGGGTCTGCACGCCCAGGCCCAGGCCCAGTGCCCGCACGTGTCGGCTGCCCAGATCCGCCACCACATCGCCGATCGACTGCGGCCCGCCGTCGCCGCCCCCGGCCGCGTTGACCACCCCCAGCAGCCGCCCAGCAAGCACCGGGTCGGCTTCGACCACCGCGGTGATCGCCTCGCGGTGGTTGGGCGCGGCGGCGAGCAAGTCCCGCACCGGGCCCGGGCGCAGTGGCAGCGACGCCCCCATCCGCGCGAGGGTGTCGCTCGCCAGCGTCTGACGCGACTCCGCGTTGTTCGAGATGGAGAAAAAGGCGTTGCTCACAGGTATTCACCGCCGGCCCAAAAAGGACATGCTTTTGGGCCTATCGACCGTCTCGGGGCGCGGGTTGTGGGGGTTTGACTGACCTCATGCACCTATTTTTGGGCCGCGCCGCGGCGTTATCGGCTGCGGCCAAGGGCGGGCCCACACGGGACATCGGCGCCCGTCCACCGCGGGATAAATTGCACGCTTGGCACGCGACACAACCCACGCCCAGGCCCTGCCCCGCGGCGGGCCGCTATTCTGCCGGCCATGTGCGATGCCGATCCCGACCCACTGGCCAACCCTTCCCACAACCGCCCGCCGCGGCTTGATGTCGGCCAGCACGGCTTTGCCCAAGAGACCCTTCCGGGCTTGGACCACGGCCCGCTGGACCTGCGGACGTTTTTCGGTTTTCAAAACACAACAGGCAACACAGCCTCCCCCCGGCCCCTGGAGCTGGAGATCGGCTCGGGCAAAGGCACTTTTTTGGTTCAGCAAGCGTGCCTGCAGCCCGACACCGATTTTCTAGGCATCGAGTACGCCGGGGCCTTCTGGCGCCACGCCGCGGACCGCTGCCGACGCCACGGGCTGGCGAACGTGCGGCTGCTGCACGCCGACGCCACAGTCTTTGTCCGCAACTACGTCGCCGACGCAAGCCTGCATCGGGTGCACCTGTATTTCCCCGACCCGTGGCCGAAAAAACGCCACCACAAACGGCGCTCGTTTCAAGAATCGTTTCTGCGCGAGCTGCACCGCGTACTTGAGCCTGGTGGCGAGCTGCACGTCGCCACCGACCACCTGGACTACTTCGCCTGGATGGAAGAGCACGCCGCCAAGGTGGAAGACCTTTATGACCGGC
>JALZVY010000080.1 GCA_023300125.1 Phycisphaera sp. | reverse complement strand
CGCTCTTCCGATCTAGAGCGCCACCGCTACGCGACGGCCTACAACCGCTTGGCGGCCATGGAGTGGGACCGGCCCGCGGGCGACGCCGACGCGTTTGCCGGCGATGGGCTGGTGCGGGCCGCGGCCTTCGAAGCGGTGGGGCGGTTCAACCCCACGTTGATCGCCGGCGAGGAGCCCGAGCTGTGCGTGCGCCTGCGCAATGCCGGGCACCGCATCGTGACCCTGGCCACGCCGATGTCGATCCACGACGCGGCGATGACGCGTCTGGGTCAGTGGTGGAAACGGGCCGAGCGCTCGGGGCATGCCTATGCGGAGGGCTACGCCCTGCACGGCCGCGGGCCTCAGCAACACGGCAAGAAGGCGGTGCGCAGCATCGTGATTTACGGCGTGGTCATTCCGGTGTTGGCCTTGGCCCTGGTGGTGCTGTCGCTGGTGTCGGCCTGGTGGTGGCCGGGCGTGGCGGCCGCGGCCCTGGGGCTGATCTACCCGGTGCAAGCCCTGCGGATCGCCCGGGGGCGACGGGCCGGAGGCGACGGCACCGCCGACGCCCTGCGCTACGGCGTGTTCACCATGCTCGGCAAGTTCGCGCAGCTGATCGGGGTGGGCCGCTACCTGCGCGGCCGCCTGGGCGGCAAACGACAGGCCCTGATGGAATACAAGTGATGGCCAGCCCCGAACCTCAATCCGACGCGCCATCTGAAGCGCCCTCCGAAGCGCAAGCCGCCCGCCCCGACGCGCCGCGGCCCGGGCTCTGGGCCTTGTGGCGCGAAGACCTGCGCAGCCACCGCGGCGAGTGGTCGCGGCCCGGTTTCTTGTCGTTGGCGGTGTACCGCTTTGGCGTGTGGCGGATGGGCGTGAAGCCCAAGGTGTTGCGGGCCCCGCTTAGCCTGATCTACCGGTTTTTCTTTGTGCGCTGCCGCAACGTCTACGGCATCGAGCTGCCTTATAGCGCAGCGGTCGGCCGCGGCGTGGTGATCGAGCACCAAGGCGGCATCGTGGTCCACGGCAACACGGTGATCGGCGACCGCTGCATCTTGCGTCAGGGCTGCACGCTGGGCATCCGCCGGCTGGACCAACTGGACGACGCGCCGGTGTTGGAAGACGGCGTGGCCCTGGGTGCGGGCTGCGTGGTGCTAGGCAAAGTGACCCTGGGCACGGGCTGCTCGGTCGGGGCCAACGCGGTGGTGCTCAAAGACGTGCCCGCGGGCGCCGTGGCGGTGGGCATCCCGGCCAAGGTGCTGGGCACGCCCTAAGGCGGGCAACACGTCACGCCCCAACAGCCAATCGCATACGAAAACCGCCGCGCAGTAGCGCGGCGGTGTCGATGACTTCGGGATGAACTGCGGGAGTGTGCGCTAACTCACCGGTCCAGATCGTGCAGCAGCGGCCCGGCGAGTTCTTTCGCTTGGGCAGGTGTCATCGGCGGCTGAGCCTTTGTCAGCTCGGGGGCCATGGCCGCGACCACCGCCTGCCAGCGCTGCGTGAGCACAAGTGATTCGGCCGCCGCCTGCAGGGCGGGGGTGGCTTGGTCCAGCTCGCCCGCGGGCGCCCGCAACGCGCTGACAGAAAACACGAACCAGTCGTGCACCGACCCGTCGGCGACGGGCGTGGTCATTTCCACATGCACGAACGTGAACGCCTCTTCGTAGGCCTTGCCCTGTTCTTCGTAGCCCAGCCGCAGCTGCGGGGCGGTGACCCGCACGCGGGTGGCCTGCGGGCTTGCCGCGCCCGAGCGGTGGGCATGCAGCGTTGATAGGTGATCTTTCTGGGTGGTCAAAAACGATTCGTGGTTCCGCTGCCACGCATCGGCCAGGTCCTGCGATGCACCCTCAGAAAGCACCCGCACGCCGGTGGCCTGCGGACGGAAGCTCGGCAACACCGCGGTCTGAATGAAATCTGCTGCGCTGTCGAGCCGTGGGTAGCGAACTTTCCCGTCGACGATGGCGCCGTAGCCCGCGTCCGCTTTCACCGCGTCCGTGAACGCGCCGTCGGGCAGCCAGGTGACTTGTTGCCCGCCGTCGGGGCTGGTCACCCGGGCGCTCAGGTTCACAAACGCCGCGTCCACCGCCGGAGACCACAGCACCTTGGCGTCGAGCGACCAACCCTGGGGCAGCATCAGCTGGTGCGACACCAAGCCGGTGACCGCGTGGTCGGTGACGGTGGCGGGTTCGAAACCAACCAAGCCCGTGGGCGCGGGAACCGCAACAGGGGCCGAGCGGGTCGCATCGGGCGCATGGGGCGCATGGGTCGCCGAGGCAGGCCCGGTCGCTTGGTTCTGCGACGCGTGTTGCGCCGCATCGGGCTTGGTTGATGGCGCCACGGGCGGGGTCGACGGCGCGGCGGAATAAAGCACCACCGTGTGGTCCGCCCGGCCCGCCCGGGAGGTGGTCAGGTAAACCCCGGGCTGCGTCAGGGCCGCGACCACCGCGGCCTGGTCGGTCAAGGCAATGAGCGCCCCGTCAGCGCCCGCTTGCCGGGCCGCCACGATCATGTCCCCCGGGGCAAAGCCCGCTTTCTGGGCCCGGCTGCCCGGGTCCACGGTGGTCACTTCCCAGCCTTGACCAAACACCTCTTGGAGGGTCAGTCCCACCGACTGAGCGGGCGCCGCCGCAGGCGTCTCCGTGGCCGTAGGTGCCACGGGTGCCTCGGGTGTCGCGGGCACCTCGGGTGCCGCGGGCGCCTCGGGTTCTTTGTGCTCTGTGTGTTCTGCCGCCACCTCCGCAGGCGCTTGGGCGATCGTGTCCAAGGCGTGGCTTGGGCTTGAAGTCGCGGCAGCCATCTCCTGCCGCCGCAAGTCGTAGGTCACCGCGTCGGGCTGATCCACGTCGCCGGTCACCAGCTGCAGCGTGTTCGCATCGCCGGTGGGACGCAGCTCGAATTCAAACGCGTCCTCACCCACGCGGAAGGTGCCGTGGCTTTGGCCAAAATCCGCATGCGTGGTCGCCTCAAAGGGGTACTGCTGGCCCAGGTGGTGAAGCTGCCCACGGAGCGTTTTGCCCTGAGGCCCAGCGGATTCAATCACCACCTCCAAGCCGTCGCCGGCAAAAATGGCCAACGGCTCATCGGCCTGCGCCGTGGCGGTGTGCAGGGCGGTCCAAGCAGCCAACGCGGCCATGCCGCGGACGAAAGACGGGGAAAAAGGGTTCATCAAAACGAGTCCTCTACAGCGAAAAGGCAAACAACGGCCCACAGGCCGCCAAGCAGGTCATACGGCTCACACGCGGGCCACACCCGCTGCAAACCCGAACGGCCCGATGATACCCCGCGCCCCAAACCCATCCCACCCGAGTTTGTTCACGGGCCTGTGGCATCCGTTTCTATACTCAAACATTATGAAACACCTCGTCTCACGCCTGGCCCTTGGGATGTTTGCCTTGGCCTTGCTGCTGCCCCAGGCCGCGTCCTTGCAGGGGCAAGACCACGGAGCCCAGGCCACCGACCGCCCCGCGATCTCCACTGACACCGACCCGGCCTTGTCTGCCCCGGCCGGGCCGAACGTGGTGCCGCCGCCCACGGCGCGACGCGGCGGCTTCAACACCCTGCCCTCGGGGGCCAACGTCGCCATCATCCCCGTGCGCGGCAACGTCTACGACTTCACTTTTCAGAGCCTGCAGCGCCGCATCGAGCGTGCCCTGGCCCAAGGCGCCACCGCCATCGTGCTGGAGATCGACACCAACGGCGGGTTGGTCACCGCGGCGCTGGACATCGCCAAGCACCTCAAAGACCCCACCGAGGTCCCCGTGCCCACCATCGCCTGGGTCCACCCCAAGGCCTACAGCGCCGGCATCCTCATCGCCTCGGCCTGCGACCAGATCGTCATGTCCCCGTCATCGGCCACCGGCGACTGCGCTCCGATCGTGCCCGGCCGCGAGCTGGCCCCCACCGAACGGGCCAAGGCCTTTAGCCCCATCGCCACCGAATTCAAAAGCAGCGCCGCCGCCGCGGGCTACACCTACGCCACCTTCCACGCCATGTGCGAGCTAGACGTGGAGCTGTATGTCATCGAAGACCCCGCCACCGGCAAGCGGCTGGTCGTGAACCAAGCCGACTACGCGGTGATGGTCGAAGGCAATGAGGAAGCATTGAAAACCGGCAACGCCGTGAGCAGCGCAGGCCAAGCGGGTGTCAGTGCGGTGGTCCTCAATGAAGCCACCACCGCCGACCTCGGCCGCTGGAAGCCCGTGGAAACCCTGCCCAGCGGCGCATCGGCGCCGCGCGGCCGCATCCACGACGGCAAAAACACCCTCTTCACCGCCGACGCGATCCTCGCGGCCGACATCGGCCTGTCCAAAGCCACGCTGGCCAACGACGCGGCGATCCAGGCCCACCTCAATGCGGCGCGGGTGTTCCGCGTGAAGCAAAGCTGGTCGGAAAACACCGCGGGCTTCCTGTCCAGCCTGTGGGTGCGGGTGGTGCTGGTGCTGCTCTTGGTGCTGGGCATCGGCCTTGAACTCGCCAGCCCGGGCCTGGGCATCCCCGCCGCCCTGGCCTTCATGGCCGCGGTGGGTTTGTTTGGCGCGCCCATGGTCATCGGCCTGGCCGAGCTGTGGCACGTCATCCTGTTCGTGATCGGGCTGGGGCTGGTCGCGCTGGAACTCGTCACCGCGATGACCGCCGGTGCGCTGCTGGTGCTGGGCGTGCTGCTGATGCTCGTGTCCCTGGTGCTCTCGGTGGTGCCCAGCGGCCCCGGCGGCCTGCCCGCGGGCGGCACGGGCGCCAACCTGCTGGCCTCGGCCAGCTACATGATCATCGCGCTGGGGGCGGGTTGCGCAGGGCTCATCGCCCTGACCCACCACCTGGGCCGCGTGCCGGGCTTTGGCCGATTGGTCCTGGCCGACGGGCCAAACACGCGCGGCGCCCCGGCCACCCCCCTCGACGGCGACGACCGCCTGGGCCATGGCGTCAAAGTCGGCGACCGCGGCGTGGTGGTCAGCACCCTGCGCCCGGGCGGGACCGCACGTTTCGGTAACAGCCCCGACGAGATCGACGTGGTCAGCAGCGGCGCATTCATCGATCCCGGCACAGACGTGGCAGTGATCGAAGTCAAGCGGTTCGAGTTGGTGGTCGAGGCGGTGTAGGGGCGACGGCCACGCGAATCGCCCAACCCTGATCGTTGGTCAATCTAACGAATGACCCCACCCAACCTTCCGTATGACTGGATTTCAAATGCGGGTCGATCTTATTTCCAAAAACAATCGTTTCGAGAAGTTCCTCGTTTCGGTCAGCCGTACAAAAAGCTTCCGGATTTCCGGGTGGATTGCCGCTGTTATTCCGTGGATTGTGCTCGCCTACGCAATGGCCACCATGCCGCCAGGAGCTTTTACCGCCAATATGGCTTCGAATGGAAGCTTCCTTAACCAACTCGCATTGGTCATGACGATCATTCCCTGCGCCGGTTACCCCGGAATCTTGCTGGCCTCGTTTTTCGCCTATTGGATTGGTGGAGCATGCGGCTTCGTCGTGACCAAGCTTTTTTCGATCTCGCCTTTTTGAGAACGACCGGCCCAACCTCAGGCGTCCGCAAGGCAGCGCTTCGCTTTACCACAGAGGCCACAGAGCCGTGTCGCATACACCATTCAGAATTTTCCGGGCTTCCAGCCGGTGACCATTACGAACGTTGCCTGCACGGAGGACACAGAGAAAGGCAATTGCAATCGTTGCTTTTGCCTTCCTCTGTGTCCTCTGTGCTCTCTGTGGCCTCTGTGGTAAAGCGAAGCGCGGCATTTGTTTTTGCGGAACAAACGGCGCACGCCGAGGTCCAAGAGGTCCGATCGCGATCTGCTTTGCGGACGCAAGCGGAACGATAAGCGTCCTAAGCCAACGACCCCATCGGGTCCCACGCGGGCAGCACGACCGGATCGATGTCCAGCGCGGCGACCAGCTCGGCGGGCACCAGGTCGCGGTGCACGGCCACCTCGAAGACGTGCTGGTCGAACCAGTTGTCGTTCATGGTGTAGAAGCCCTTGATGCCGTTTTCAGCACCCCAGCTGTTTTCCACGCGCCAGCGGCGCGGTGTCTCGGAACCCCCGTCCACATCGGTGTCCACACCGGTAAACATCATCGCGTGGGTCATCAGGGTTTGGTGATACGCCAGGCGCTGGGCCTTGTCGTGCACGCTCTCGATGCCATACACCCCGGCATAGTCAAACAGCTCCGCGTCCCAGATGCCCAGCTCGCGGTGCATCATCTTGCCCACATCGCAGCCCATCCACACCGGCTCGCCGCGCTCGGCGATTGAGCGGCGGGTGACGTCTTTGATCACCTCGATGTCTGCGTTGACGTAGCGCACGCCCCCGTCAAAGTCGCCGCCCAGCACGTTGCCCAGGTGGGCCACGGTGAAGCAGCGGCCCACCGGCGAGGTGCTGCGCGGGTCGTGCACCAAACACACATACGCGTCAAGATCCACCGTGACGTAGCGCTGGGCAAACTGCTGGGGGGTCATCTGGCCGTCGGCGTGAAAGACCTTGTCGTCGTCGCGCCAGCGCCAATCGAATGCGGTGGGCGGCGTACCCAGGTGGATCGACAGCACGCGGTAGACACTTTCAACCAGCGCCTGCTTGCGGGCGTCGAGGGCTTCGCGCACCGCGCCCGCGGCAGCCAGGTCACGCAGGCCCGCGGCGCCTTCGCGCAGCAGGGTCTTCAGGTTGGCGTTCATCCGGCCGGTGTTCGACGAGCTTTCGGTCTCGGGCATGGCGGCCATGGGCACCAGGCCGTGCTTCTTCACCACGTTGACGAACATGTTCCACTGCCCGCCGTCGTCCAGCGGGTGGTCCAGCAGGTAAGCCACCGTGCGGTCGTCCAGGTCCCGGTCGGCGGTGACCAGGATCTGCTCGAAGAAGTAGTTCGCCCGTTCGAGCTTGTCCCAAAAGAAGGTGTAGTTTTGGCTGAACTGAAAGTCCTTGAGCTTCATCTTCTGCATCGCGCCCACGCGCAGCAGGTTAAGCCCCGCAAACACCCAGCAGCGGCCGCTCTTCTTCTGGCTGGTGACCGACCAGTCGTCTAAGCGGTGGCGGAAGCTGTGGTCGGTGGTGGTCACCACGTCGCGGCGCAGGGCCACGTCGTCGATCGCGGTGCGGGTCACCGCGTTTTGCATGCGCACCTGCTGGGGGTCGGCGGCAAACGCAGCGCGCATCTCGTCGATGCACTGGGCGGAAAGACCGCGGGCCGGACCGGCAATCGGCGGCGGCGCGGCGCAGTCCGACAGCGGGGCGGGCGGGGTCCTGATCGGGGGGGCGGGTTGTTTCAAGCGTGTGCGGTCAAAAGGAGGGAGCTGAAAAAACGATCGCGGGCTTAGTGGCCTGCGGGAAGCGGCGGGCCCACCGTCAGGATGCCCGCGGGGTCGAAGGCCGAGGCGCTCACCCCCACGGTGTTGCCCGGCTGGTTGATGAACCACAGCATGTACAGGCCCAGGGCCAAAGCCCCCAGCACCACCGCCAGGCACAACACCACCATCATGATGGTGG
>JALZVY010000079.1 GCA_023300125.1 Phycisphaera sp. | reverse complement strand
TCTTGGCGTCTTGGCGTCAAAGCCTATTGACCCACCGCCACCCAACCACCCCGCATGCGGTTTCGCTTTGAGCATTCCCGTCAATACACATCGCGTTGATAGCGACCGTCGGCCACCAGCGTGTCCATGTACGCCTGCACCCCGGCTTCGTCCAGGCCCTTCTTCTCACCGATGATGGCGCGCAGCGTCGCGTCCACGTCGCCGGCCATGCGGGCCGCGTCGCCGCAGACGTAGAAGTGTCCGCCGGCTTCCATCCATTCAAACAGCTCGTCGGCCTGCTGGCGCATCAGCGACTGCACGTACACCTTCTCCTTGCCGTCGCGCGACCACGCCAGGCTGAGCTGGTCCAGTGTGCCGTCGGCGGTCATCGCTTCGAGCTCGTCGCGGTAGAGGTAGTCGCTCGCCTCGTGCTGGTCGCCGAAAAACAGCCAGTTTTTGCCCGCCGCCTTGCGGGCCTGGCGCTCTTCTAAAAACGCGCGAAACGGCGCGATGCCCGTGCCCGGGCCCACCATGATCACCGGCGCGTCGTCGTTGGCCGTCAGGTGAAAGTGCGGGGCCTTGTGCACATACACCCCCACCCGGCCCCCGAAGCCGCAGCGATCGGCCAAGAAGGTCGACGCCACGCCGCCGCACAGGCGGTCGCCCAGTTTGTAGCGCACCGCCCCCACGGTGAGGTGCACCTCATTGGGGTGGGCCTTGGGGCTGGAAGCGATCGAGTACAGCCGCGGCTGCAACGGGCGCAGCGCATCGGCCAGGCCCTGGGCCGAGATCTGGGGCTTGTGGGTTTCCAGCGCGTCCACCAGGTGGCCGCCTTTCAGCGACGCCAACGGCGCATCGATCTCCAGGTCGTCCAGGGTCGCCTGGGTCACCGTCACCACGTCCAGCTTGGCCTGCAAGGCCAGGCGGATCGGGAAGTACTCGCCTTTGATCAGCACCCGGTCGGTGCCGGTGATCCCGCAGTGGCTCAGCACATACTCCACCACCCCCGGGTCGTTGGTCGCCCACACGCCCAGCGCGTCACCCACTTCGTACTCCAGGCCCGAGCCCGACAGCAAGATCTCCACGTGGTTGACTTCTTTGGCCGAGCCCTCACCGCTGAGGTTGCGCGACTCCATCAGCGTGGCGAAGTACGGGTTGTTTTTGTCCCAGCCCACCGGCTCGTCGGGCTCGTCGTCGGGCAGGCCCGTAGGCGGCGGCCCCGCGTTCTCCACGATGTCGTCGCAGGAAAACACCTGCCCGCTCCACGCGGCAAAATCGTCTTCGTACGCCACGTCGCAGGTCACACAGTCTGCGAGCCGCGTGGCCCCCAGCTCGGCCAGGCGTGCGTCCAGGTCGGTGCCGGTCTTGCAGAAGTGCGTGTAGCTGCGATCGCCCAGCGCACACACGCTGTAGCTCACCCCTTCCAACCGCGGCGCGTCGTCCGAGAGAATCCAGTCGGTGAACTTCTGGGCGTTGTCCGGCGGATCGCCCTCACCGAAGGTGCTGCACACCACCAGCAAGTGGCGAACCTCGGGCAAGGACGCAAAATCAAAGCCATCGAGCGTGCCCACCTGCGGGTTATACCCCGTCGCCACCGCGGTCTTGCGCAGCTGCTTGCTCAAAGCCTCGGCGGTGCCCGACTGCGAGCCGTACAACACCGCGATCGGCGGGGCATCGGGCGAAGGACCCGCCGAGGCCGAGGCACGCCGGCGGTCGGCTTCCACCACCGCGGACAAACCCGCCAAATAACCGTTCACCCACTGGCGCTCTTCGGCGGCAAAGGGGGCATCATCGGCAAGGAAATTTTCTCGGCTGCTGACCATTGTTTTCTTTCAAAAGAACACCGGACGAACCGGTTCATCAAGCTCATCCACATCCATCAAGCACGTTCAACCCCTCACCCTCACGCCATGGCCGGCGCACCTACAAACATCTCACGCAGCTGCTCTTCGCTGTGGCGGCGGGTGAAATCCAAGAAGCGCTCGCCGGGCTCGCGCTTGTCCAAATAAATCGCGATCACGCCTTCCAAAAACGTCGGCAACTCTGTCACGGGCACCGGCCCCACCAGGTGGCGGGCCAAGCCCTGATCGTTGTCGCTGCCCCCGCCCAGATACACCTGAAACGCCTCGGCCCCTTCGGCCGTCGAAGCCCCCAGCAGCCCGATGTCGCCGATGTAGTGCTGCGCACAGCTATGAGAGCATCCCGTGGCGTGGATGTTGATCGGCGCATCCAAAGTGAATCGCGCCGCCAGACGCTCCACCAGCGGAGCCAGCGTCTCTTTGGTGTGTGCCGATCCATACTTGCACGCCCACTTGCCCGTGCAAGCCACCGCCCCCGCGTGGAAGCTCGACGCCGAGGTCGACAGCCCCAGCGCCTCCACGGCCTTCACCACCTCGTCCACATCTCCTTGGGCCACATGCGGGATCAACACGTTTTGCCACACCGTCAGCCGCAGGTCGTTGGCCCCGTAGCGCTGACTCAGCTCTCCGATGCCGCGCATCTGCTCGGGGGTCATGCGTCCCACCGGCAGCAGCACGCCCACATAACAACGTCCGTCGCGCTGCGCGTGCACGCCCATGTGCCCTTGGCGGTCCATCACCACCCGAGGGGCACACGCTTCTTCAGGCACCTTCACAAAGCGCGCCGGCTCGGTGCCCAGCGCCGCGGCTTCTTCATCCAGCTGCTCTTGGGCCCGCTCGATAAACCAGTCCAGCCCGTGCTCATCCAGCACGTACTTCAACCGGGCCCGCTTGCGGTTGGTGCGGTCGCCGTGTTCAGCGAACACCCGCAGCATCGCGCCGCTGGCGGCCACGGTGTCTTCGGGTCGCAAAAACCATCCCGAACCGCGGGCAAAATCTTGGTGGCCGGTGATGCCGCCCAGTAACACGTGGCACATCACCGTGCCGCGCAGCGCCTCATCCACTGGGGCATCGGGCAACACCTGCGTGGCGAGGTAAGCGATGTCGTTGGTGTCGCTCACGCAGCTGGTCAGCCCCCCGCAATCAAAACTAATATTGAATTTCCGCGGCAGCCCGTGCAGGTCGCGGCTGTTCAGAATCAGGTGGTGGGTGGCGGCGGCCTGCGGGCCCAGGTCGATCAGTTCTTCGCGGTCAAAGCCCGCCGTGGGCGACGCGGTGATGTTGCGCACGCTGTCCGCGCCCGCTCCTTTGCTGGTCAGGCCGATCGCACACAGGCGTTCGAGCCACGCAATCAGGTGCTGGGGCCCGATTTCGCGCACCTGCAGGTTGCCGCGGGTGGTCAGGTGGGCATAGCCCCCGGCGAACTCCTGGGCCGCGTCGGCCAATTGAGAAAGTTGATCGCCGCGCATGCGCCCGCCGGGGATCCGCAGACGACACATGTAGCCCGCCTGGGCCGGGTCCACGTTGAACATCCCGTGGTGCTTGAACATGAACGTGTCCCCGCCCTGAGACATCGTCCCCGCCGCCGCGCAAGCGCGCATCGCCGGCCAGGTGTCCCAGGGGTGGGTGTTGGCTTTGGACTGTTCTTCACCGCACAGGTCTTCGTAAGGCGTGCCGAACACCGTCACGTCCTGCGCCGCCGAACCGCCGGGGCGTTCAAGCGCCGCGTGCAGATCCAGTTCTTTTAATAGTCCGTCGAGGTAAGCCTGCTGATCATCCGAGAAGGCGTCGCAGGTCGTATCGGGGGTTCCGCACATGGGTGAGCTTCCACAGGTCCGCCAAATGCCAACCACACCACCGGGGTGTGTCGGTTTCGGCGGACGTCGTTGTCCAAGGTGATCTGTCAGCTAAGAAGGCACGCGACGAAATTCGCCGTGCCCTTCTGAGAAGGGTCTAGACACAATGACATGCAAAGTTCGTGCCAAAAAACCATTGCCGCACGCGGTCTCTGAGGCACCGCCCCCGCCCAATCACCGCGCGCAGTCGCGCAGCAGCCCGCGT
>JALZVY010000078.1 GCA_023300125.1 Phycisphaera sp. | reverse complement strand
AACAGCATGCACATGGACCTAGTCGCCTTCGATTGAATCAGCAAGCAGTTGGAAAAGCGTGAGCCGTTTGTAATGGAGGATGGAAGCTGTTGTCCCAGCAGGTGACCAACCCGCAGAACACGGTTTACTCGGTCAAGCGGTTTATGGGGCGGCGCCTTAATGAGGTGGCCAGCGAAGAACGCATGGTGCCTTATAAGCTGATTGGCAAGGCCGAGGACGAAGTGCGGATTTCGGCGGGCGGACGCAAATTCACGCCCCCGCAGATCTCAGCCATTCTGCTGGCGGAGCTGCGCCGCATCGCAGAAAACGAGTTGGGTGAAGTCTGTGACCGCGCGGTCATCACTGTGCCGGCTTACTTCAACGACGCCCAGCGCCAGGCCACCGCCGACGCGGGGGCCATCGCGGGCTTGACCGTCGAGCGCATCATCAACGAACCCACCGCCGCGGCCCTGGCTTACGGGGTTGAGCACCGCGGGGCCCGCAACATCGCGGTCGTGGACCTGGGCGGGGGCACCTTTGACCTGTCGCTGATGAAGCTGGGGGACGGCAAGTTCGAGGTGTTGGCGGTGCACGGCAACACCCACCTTGGCGGCGACGACTTTGATCAGCGCATCATCGACATCGTGGCCGACGATTTTCTACGGACCCACCAGATGGATGTGCGCGAAGAACCCATGGCTCTGCAGCGTCTGAAACAATCGGCCCAGAGCGCGAAGGCCGAGCTGAGTTTCCGCAAATCGGTGGACATCAGCGTGCCGTATATCGCGATTTCACCCGAAGGCCCGCTGCACCTGCAATACACCTTGGACCGTGATCGCTTTGAAGCGGTCTGCGACGACCTGTTCGGGGAAATCAGAGAAGCTTGCCGCCGCGTGCTCTACGACGCGAGCCTGCCGGGTGAAGCGATCGACGAAGTGGTGATGGTCGGGGGTTCGACCCGGATTCCCCGCGTGCAAAAAATCGCCATGGAGGCCTTTAAGGCCGATTCGGTGAACAAGAGCACCAACCCCGACGAGGTGGTGGCCGGCGGGGCCGCGATCCTGGGGGGCATCTTGCAAGGGGACCTGATCAACGTGCACCTGATGGACGTAACCAGTCACGGCTTTGGTGTCACCGATGCCCGCGGGCGCATGGAGACGCTGATTCCCAAGAACACGCCCATGCCCGTGACGGTCAAGAAGATCTTTTCGACGCCGATCGACAACCAGCGCAGCGTGTCGATCAACGTACTCGAGGGCGAAAAAACCCGGGCAGACGATAACCGGCCCTTGGGGCTCTTCCGGCTTAGCGGCATCCCCAAAGCGCCCGCGGGCGTGCCGCGCATCGAGGTGGCTTTCCACATCGACGCCAACGGGATCTTGAACGTGGCGGCGCGTGACGAGGCCAGCGGCCGAGAGCAGAAGGTGACCATCACCGGCGCCGGGGGCATGGACGACGACGAGCGTGATCAGATGCGCGAGGAAGTCAAAGCCGTCCAAGAGCAGAAGAACGAAGCTGAGGTGGAACTGAGTCTGCGCAACCACGCTGAGCGTGCCCTGCACACCATGCAGGGGTGGCTGCAGTACCACGGCTCGATGATCGGTTCCAAACCAGCGCAGAAATTTGAGGTCACCCTCTTGAAGCTACAAAAAGCCATTGCGGCCAATAAAACCGACCAGATGAAAAACTGCCTGAAGAAGCTTGACGAGATGTCTGAGCTTTACCGCAAGGCGGGTTAAGTGGCTTTGTAGCGCCTTGAGGCGCTAATCCGTTTCCGGTTCAAGTTGCCTCAGGATGCGTTCTGCATCCGCGGCGATGGCCGTGTCGTGGTGGTTGCGTCGGATTTCACGCAGGGTGGCATCGGCTTTGTCGGTGTCGCCCGCGTCCATCAGGTTCAAGGCTTTGACGTACAGATCACGCGCCGCACGCTCCTGGCGGGCCGCGGCCAGGCGCTGGGCAAAATCAGCGTGGTTTTCGAGTTGTTGGAGATCGGCCTGGGCGGCCGCGCGGTGGGGCCCGGCATCGGGGTTGTTGGCCACTGCGCGGTAGCCCTCCCAAGCTGTCAATACGTCGTTGGCGGTTTGGGCGGCGCGGGCTTGGGCCAGGGTTTGGGCCGCCTTGCTGACCGGGTCGGCGGCTGGCTCCGAGGTGCTGTGGCCCTCTGCATCGGTGTCGGCATGGGACTGGGCGGGGCGCCGCTCGGGGCGTAGAGACCACAAACGCTCGAAACGTGCGGCATCGGCTTTGTTGGCCGCTGCGGCTTGGCGCAAGGCGGATCGCTGGTCTTCGGGCAGCCGCGCGAGGCGGCGTGCGGCCCGGCGCAGGCTCAGCCGCACACCGCGGTCTTGCTCCCACGCGTCATCGGGGATCGCGCGGAGCTGTTCGAGCACCCGTGCGGCATTGATGGGGGTGCGCAGCAACTCGCGGTAGACCCATCCTGCGGCCACGCCCGCGGCCATGCCCGGGGCCCCCGAATCTACTTCGCTTGCAACAGGGGCCAGCAAGGCCTGGACCTCATCGACCAGCTGGCTAAGCGGTCCAAACCAATGCAGGTGCCCGGTGTCGCAGATGATGAACGCCCCTGGCACGGGCGTGCGCTGGGTGTAGAACACGTTGTAGAAGGGGAGTTCTTGTTCTTCGTGCAGCGCTTGGGGCCAGGTCATCTTGCCCTGGGCGATAGCGCTGTGGGCTTGGGTGACCGACGTGTCCATGCTGTAGCCGATGAGCACGAACTCTTTTGCCGACCGCTGCTGCACCAAGCCGCGCAGGCCCGGAAGGGCCTGAGCGAATTTTTTGGACCCCGCGTTCCAAAACACCACCGCGTAGGTGCGGCCTTTCAGCGTGTTCGAGGTTAGGCGCCCGCGGGTGGTGTCCAAGGCAAAGCGCACCGGGTCGCTCAGCTTCAGCCGCTCGTTGGCTGCCTGGGCACGCTGGGGCGCAAGCAGCAGCGGCAGCACGGCGACAAGCGTCAGTGCCCAAACCCTGTGTCGATCAACCAGCGGGGTGGAAAAACAAACCACGTATCGAGTGTATCTCTGACCCGCGCGGTTACCATGGGCTATCTGCCGGTTCGGCAGAACTTTTTTACCCGTGGATCGAAGGTTGCCCCATGCTTTTACGAAATCCGTTTGTGTTGGTCGCCTGGTTGGTTTTGCTGTTGCCCGGGGCTGGGGCTCGCGGCGCGGTGGTGACCGAAACCTTGCCCTACACCCACGGCGACGCCGCCCTGACCGCTTTTTTGGCCAGCGACAACGCCGCGGACGCGGGCGACCGGCCTGCGGTGCTGGTGTGTCACGCCTGGTGGGGGGCCGGCGAGTACGCCCAGCGCCGGGCCCGCGCGCTGGCGGAGATGGGCTACATCGCCCTGGTACTGGACATGTATGGCGACTTTGACCGCACCGATGATCCCTCGGTGGCCCAAAGCAAAGCCGGGCCGTTTTATCAAGACCGCAATTTATTTCGCGCCCGCGCCTCGGCGGGGCTAGACCTGCTGCTGAAGCAGCCGGGTGTGGACGCGGACCGTGTGGTGGCCATCGGCTACTGCTTTGGCGGCACCACCGCCCTTGAGCTGGCCTACTCCGGTGCGCCGCTGGCAGGTGTCGTGAGTTTTCACGGCAGCCTGCTGGACCCCCGGCCCGCCGCCCAGCAAGGGGCCGGGGTCGCCGACGCTTCGGCGGCGGTGGCCGATCTGGACCGCCTGACCGCCAAGCTGTTGATCTGCCACGGCCAGGCCGACCCGCTGTACACCACCGACAAGCTGATTGCGTTGGTGGACTCCCTGCAAGAAGCGGGCGTGGACACGACCACGACGATCTACGCCGGGGCCCTGCACGCGTTCACCGACCCCTCGGCCGACGGCGTGGGCATCGACGGCGTGGGCTACAACGCTGCGGCGGACCAGCGTAGCTGGGCGCAGATGTCGGCATTTCTCGAAGAACTTTTCGCCCAGTAATTTCGTGAGAGGGTTCGACGCGGCTTGATCCAGCCTCTGGCATGCACGGGCTTGCCGCGCGGCGTCCCCAAGCCGCGCGGCGTTGAAACCCACAGGGGCTGGCTCACCCTTTCACGCGCTCAACAATCGCTTCTTGCTGCCGGGTGAATGCTTCGAAGTTTGCTGCCGCGGGGGTTTGGTGCCACTGGCCCAGGTGGTCCAGATCAAGGAATCCTTGGTCGGACAACGCGGCTTGTTGCGCGGGGGGCATCGCGCCGAACGTGATGAGAGCCTTGTTGAGGCGCTCGACGTTTTGGGCGACCGCCGGGGCTTGTGCGCCGGGTTCAAAGGCTTCGTGCAAGATCCGGCCGTGGGACAGGGCCGGGGCTTTTCGCCCCGCGGCGTGGGCAATCGTGGGCGCG
>JALZVY010000077.1 GCA_023300125.1 Phycisphaera sp. | reverse complement strand
GGCTGCGGCGGCTGCGGCGGCGGCGTGGGCTTTGGGGGGGGTGACCAGTCGCCGGAGGGTGGCGGATCGGCCGGCCACCGCGGCGCCCAGCAGCAGCCCCGCAACGCCCGCGGCGGCGGTGAGCAGTCCCCGTGCGACAGGGCCCATACCGTCCCATGATTCGCCCCAAGGATCGGCGGCAGGCAGCAGGGCGGCGGCGAGGCAGGCGGCGCCGATGCCCGCGGCGGCGGCGATGACGTCGGTGGCCCGGTGGCCGGGGTTGGCACGCTGCACGCACACGACTTGCCAGTGGGCGCCGCTTTGGGCTTTGGCCCGGGCGATGGCGTCGTCCAGGGCCTGGGCGCCCGGAGGCAGGGCGGCGGCGTCCGCGGCTTCTGAAGTGGGTGGGGAAGACGGGGCCATGGGCTTACCAGCGCGAGCTGGCTCCTGCGGGGGGCAGGGGGTAGACCCGGGGGGCGTGGTCGGCCCCGCGGCCTGCGGCGCGGTTCAGCGCGGCGTGCGGCAGGGCCAGCAGCGTTCGCACGACGCTGAGGGTGCGGTGGCGGGTGGGGCGGTGCCACACGCCCAGACCCGCGAGGCCCACCACGGCGGCGCCGCTGATCCACAACACACGCCACCACAGCGCCCCGGGGGCAGGGGGTAGGGCCTGGCCCCGGATCAGCACGCCGGTGACCTCAACCAGTTGGTTGAGCCCTTGGGCGTAGCGGCCGCGGCGAAACGCCGGGGCCCCGAAAGTCGGGGCGAGGTCCGCGGCGAGGCGGCGGGTCTGGTCGTTCCAGCCCGGGCCAAAGCCCACGCGGGCGCGGCGCTGGGCCGGCGCCAGAGCCAGCACCACGCCGGTGCTCCAGTCGGCGTCTTGCAGCAGGGGGTGGCGGTCGCTCATGCGCACAAACAGCCGCTGCAGAAAGCCCGCCAGCGGGGCCCCCACGGCGGCGGCGGCCCCGCTTTGGGCTGGGGGGATCTGGTCCAACACCAGGGCGTACACCGGCACGCCGGT
Source organism: Phycisphaera sp. (assembly GCA_023300125.1). Classification (GTDB taxonomy): domain Bacteria; phylum Planctomycetota; class Phycisphaerae; order Phycisphaerales; family Phycisphaeraceae; genus Algisphaera. Next base: position 4,723 of record JALZVY010000077.1, on the reverse strand, counting down.
GTCGTCGCGCAGCGCGTGCAGGGCCTTGCGCAGTTGGCGGGTTTGGGCGGGGCTCAACATGCCCGCGAGGTCGCGGAGCACTTCGTCGGGGGCCGGACGGTCCAGGGCTCCGGCGGTGGCTCCGGGCGCGGGCACCGGAGGCAGCGCGCCGGAGTCGGGGGCAGTATCGGCGTCTTGTGCGCGCGCCGTCCCGGCCACGAGGATCGCTGCGGCGAGCAGGGCGGCGGCCCGTCGGCGGATCGGTTTGTTCTTTGGAACCCTGACGCGCGTCATGGTGCTCTTTCAGACCGGGGTGCCGCGGTGCCCCGGCCGTTAGGACTGGTCGCTGGCGAAACGCTGGGCGGTCCACGCGGCGATGGCCGCGTCGTAGGCCGCGGTGCGGGCGAAAGCCGCGGCCGCCAAGCGGCGACGCAGGGCCAAGCGGGTGCCCCCGTCTTGGGCTTCGAGTTCTGCGGTGACCTCGGCGTACTGGGCCGGGTCGGTCATGATGACCACGTGGCGGTGGTTCTTGGCCGCCGAGCGCACCATCGAGGGCCCACCGATGTCGATCTGCTCGATCGCGTCCTCGGTGCTGACGCCCGGGTCGGCGACCGTGCGCTCAAAGGGGTAGAGGTTGACGCACACCAAATCGATGGGGCTGATGCCGTGGGTGGTGAGGGCGGCAGCGTGCTCGGGGTTCTCACGCAGGGCCAGCAGGCCGCCGTGGATCTTGGGATGCAGTGTCTTGACGCGGCCGTCCATCATCTCTGGGAAGCCGGTGACCTCGTCGACGGCCACCGTGGGCAGGCCTGCTTGGTCCAGGTGTCGGCGGGTGCCGCCGGTCGAGACCAGGCGTACCCCCCGGTTGTGCAGGGCGGTGGCGAACTGGGTCAGGCCGGTTTTGTCCGAGACCGAGAGCAGGGCGGTGCGGATGGGCGCGGGGTCAAGAGGGGCGTCGGACATGGGCTGTGGTGTCTGAGACAGGCGGTGCGGTTGGGAATGGCGTGTTGGGCGGTGTGCGGATCAGTGTGCCGGAAGGGCGGGGGCCGCGGCGGTTGCGGTGGTGGGGGCCAGCCGTGTCAGCGAGCCGCGGGTGCTGCAAAGCAGCAGGCGGCCACGGTCGTCGGACTGCGCCGAAAGCAGCGGGCGGGTGGGTACGGTGTTTCGCACGTCGCCGTTGAACATGTTGAGAGTCACCAAGAAGCCATCGCCATGGGCCACCAGCGTCTTGCCGTTGACCGCGAAAGGCCGTGCGTCGCCTTCGAATTGCCAGTGACGCTCGCCGGTGTCGGCGGCGATCCCGCTGAGCCCCACCCCAGGCTCGTTCAGGAAGATTCCACCGCCGTGGACCACCGGTGTCGTGGTCAGGCGTGCTTCTGACCGGTAGGCGGGCCAGCGGTCTTTGCCGTTGGTTTGGCCCAGGCTGTAGAGCGACTGGTCTTCGCTGGCGGCCAGCACAAATCCGTTGTGGATCGTGGGGTTGGAAGACACCCCGGCGTAGAACTGCCCACGCCAGAGCAGCTTGCCGCTGGTGGTGTCCAGCATGGCGTAGCGCCCCGCAGTATCAACCGCAAAGAGATCGCGTTCCGCCTGGACCAGCGCGGCTTGGATCGGAGCGCCCAGGCCGTAAGCCCACTTGGTGTAGCCGTCGTCGAGGTGGTGAGCAAACACGTTGCCCACGTCGGAGCCGAAGACCGCGAGCCGGCCGATTTTCAGCGGGCTCGAGTTCACCGGGTATTGCAGATCGCCGACAGACTTGATCACTCCGCCGCGGCGAGCGAGTTTGAACAAGCGGGTGGCGGTGTTGACGTAGACCCACCGGTCGTCGGAGGTCATGCCCACGACGGTTTCAAGCCGGGTGCCGACCACGGTCTTCCACAGGGTGTTGCCTGTTTCGGGGCTGATCGCGGTGACGATGTTCTCCGGCGTTTCAACCGTGAGCAGCGTGCCGGCGTCTTCTAAAACGCGAGAGACCGATTGGCCCGGACCCAAAGGCAGGTCGTGGACCCACCGCACGTCGTAGCCCAGCTGGCGGGCGTGGCCCGGTTCGACGGGGTAGCCGGTGGTGAAATCGGCACCCTGTCCCGATTGGGCCTTGACCGGAATCACGGGCGCGGTGCCGCATCCCGTCAAGTATCCGGGGGTCAGAGAGACCGCCAGCAGAGTGGCAGTGAATAGGGCGATGGATGAAGGGGTGCGCCGGCGTGATGGCATGCGATTCGAACTCCGGGAGAGCGGGGGGCCCGCGAGTATCAAGCACCCCCCGCGGGGGGTCAAGCGGAGCGCTGATCCATGTCTTGGCCCTGTGGGCAGAGATGGGGCCAAATACCGACCCCAAGCGTGGAAAAACGCCCGGCATCGCGGCTTATGGGACGGTTGTGAGGGCGGTGTGGCGGTGTGGGGAGGCCGGGGGCGTCCTGCCGCAGGCCCGCTAGACGCGGTCGGCGGGGGTGGTGGCCCGGCTGACCTTGAACGCTCGGCTACCGCGGTGCTGGCCCAGCTGGCCCAAGAACTTGCGGCGGCCGCCGATGGTGAGTGTCAGCGGGTCTTTGGCGTTCTTGTCGGTGGTGATCACATCGCCGACCTGAAGGTGGGCCAGGTCGCCCACGGTGAGGGTGGTCTTGGCCAAGATACCCGCCACGTCCACGCGGGCGGAGGCCAAGCGGCCCGCCAGGTTTTGCCGCAGCTCGGGCGAATCGTTTTGCTTTTTGTAGCTGGCCCAGCCGGTGGTGCCCAGTTTCTGCATCACCGGCTCGATCACCGCGTAAGGGATGCACAAGGCCATCGTGCCCGCGCGGTCGCCCAGCTGCAGCTCAAAACCCACCACCACCACCACCTCGTTGGGCGGCACAATTTGCACCAGTGCCGGGTTGCTTTCGCGCTCGGTGACGGCGAACTCGGCGTCGACCACGTCGCCCCAGGCTTCTTTCAGCGCGGCCATCGCGCGGTCCAAGATCTTGCCCACCAGCCGCTCTTCGATGACCGTCAGCGGACGCTGGGGCAAAAACACGTCGGCGCTGGATCCGCCCAGCAGCCGGTCGATGACCGGGTAGATAATCAGCGGGCTGATTTCCAGGCAGATGCGCCCTTCCAAGGGTTCGCACGACACCAGGTTGAAGCAGGTGGGGTTGGGCAGCGCGTGGGTGAACTCACTGAAGGTCAGCTGCTCAATGCTCACGACCTTGACCTGCATCATCGTCCGCAGAAAGCCCGAGAGCAGAGCGCCCATGCTGCGTGCAAAAGACTCGTGCAGCGTTTCAAGCGAACGCATCTGGTCTTTGCTCACCCGCTCGGGCCGCTTGAAGTCGTACGCCCGGACCTCGTTGCTGCCGTATCCCAAAGACGAGCTCTCGCCCGTGGGCGAGTCTTCCTGTTCCTCGACCGCCGAGAGCAGGGCGTCAATCTCGTTTTGGTCTAAGGCATCGACCATGGTCTAAAGCAGCAGGCAGGGGACAGCGGACAGAATCCAAGCGCGGGTCGCGTTTTATCGGGCGGCCGCGCGGACGGTCTGCAAGAAATCGCTTCTGCGCGAGCGCTGCTCAGCGCGGCCGGGCTCCTAGGCCTGGCGCAAAGGGGCCAGCCTGGCGTTTGCCGCAAGCACGGCGGGCCTCACGCACCCGCGGCTCTACACGTTTGCGCTTGCCGTTTCGTCCCCCGGGCGAAACGCCGCCACCCCCAGCGCCGCCCACCCCGCCAAGAAACACACCCCGCCGATGGGCGTGATCGCCCCCAGCCAGCGCTGGCCGGTCAGGGCCAGGGTGTACAGCGAGCCCCCGAAGATCACGATGCCCACGAAAAAGCACCAGGCCGCCACGCTGCCCGCCCGGCCCAACCGCCCGCCCATCGCCGCCAGCCCCAGCAAAGCCAGCGCGTGATACGCGTGGTAACGCACCCCCACCTCGAAAGTCACCAGCTGCTCCGGGCTCACGCGGTCTTTGAGCCCGTGGGCCCCAAACGCACCGATCGCCACGGCCAAAAAACCAGCCACCGCCGCAAGACGCAGCGCCGTTCGAGAACGTGAAGAAACCATGGGGCCAGCGTAGCCGGTTCAAAGCCCCGCGCCCCCACGCCGGCTTGACGAACAGCATGAGAGTGCTACACTCTTCCCCCTACCTGATTGCGGGGTAGAGCAGCCTGGTAGCTCGTCGGGCTCATAACCCGGAGGTCACTGGTTCGAATCCAGTCCCCGCTACTGAAACTGGACCGGCCCTCAAAAGCCGGTCCAGTTTTTTTATGCGCCGCGCGCCGGTTAGACGGGCAGCGGGGTCGAACCGGTGGCGTGTCGGCCGAGTCGCTGGCGAGTAACTGGGGGCGTGCGTTCCATTTTGCAATCGACTGTTGCTTCGTCGTGGGTTGTGGTGGGACGGTTGGGTTTTGGGGTGGTTTTTTACGCCAAGACGCCAAGACGCCAAGACGCCAAGGAAGGCACGGGACGCAAGCGGTGGGGAGAGGCGTTGAAGGAGGGAGAATTGAGGCGCCTGTCCGCGTTACAACGCGGGCGTCTAGGTCTTGGCTCAACCAGTTCCCTCCCAATCGCATGTGTCCCTTGCCTTGCTCCGTGAACTCCGTGGCCTCCGTGAACTCCGTGGTTCGCGAAGCGATGTCTTCGCCGCGTTGGAGTGGGCGTTCGATCAGCATGCAGTCGTCACAAAATGCTCACCAAGGCACCGCTCACGCGGACCACAGAGGGCACTGAGTTGAGTTGGATTCGCGTTTCGCGATAGACCCGGTTCGGGCTTCGAGA
>JALZVY010000076.1 GCA_023300125.1 Phycisphaera sp. | reverse complement strand
CTTGCGTATAGGTCGATCCCCTCCAAACCCTTGGTTTGCCCTTGTTGAAGCAGGTGAATGCGGTAATTAATGTTAAATTTACGCACAATAATGCGTGGCAGCCACCTGCGCCGCCGCTTGTTGCTGCGGTTTTGCCAAAGGTAGATCGACAAGGCGGTTAAGTGGCCTCCAGACCCCTGCTTGGGGCAGAAGTCGGCCGCTGAGCACGCGAGCTTGTTCGACATTGAAGCGGACTGTGCGATGGGTGGTGAGGTGGGTAAAGCTTGACACGGGGTTCGGAGGGGCGATTTTGAGCCCCAAATCACCCGCGAGGTCCGCGTTGGCGGTTTCGTCGGTGGGAAACTGCCACATGCGGCTCCAGAGCCCCTGGGCGGGGCGCTGCACAAAGAGGTAGCGGCGGCCACGCTGGGTCTGGCGGTAGATCGCCAGCACCCGGTGGGTGACGGCGGTGGGCTTCTTTTTCGGGGTTTTAACCGGTAGGCGGTCGACGGTGCCTTCAGCCAAGGCTTTGCAGGCTTGTTTCAGCGGGCAGGCGGTGCAGGTGGTTTTTTTGGGGGTGCAGACCAAAGCCCCCAGTTCCATGACCGACTGGTTGAAGTCGCGTGGGGATTTGGAGGCTGTGACGTTGGTCTGGGCCAGGCTCCAGAGGGTTTTGAGTGTGTCCGGGCGGTCCACCGCGTCGTGCAGGCCGTAAAAGCGGGCGTAGACCCGGGCCACGTTGCCGTCGACGATGGGCTCGGGGGTGTCGTAGGCCACCGAGGCCACGGCCCCGGCGGTGTAGGGGCCGACTCCGGGCAGGGCCAGCAGAGTCTTGGCGCGGTCGGGCACCTGCCCGTGGTGTTCTTTCACCACGGCCTTGGCTGCGGCGTGCAGGTGTCGGGCGCGGCGGTAATAACCCAGCCCCTGCCACCGGGTGAGCACGGCTTGTTCGTCGGCGTTGGCCAAGGCATCCACGGTGGGGAAGCTCTTGATGAAGCGCTCGAAGTAAGGAATGACCGTGGCCACTTGGGTTTGCTGAAGCATCGCCTCGCTCACCAGCACGTGGTAGGGGTTGGCGGGGCGGCTGGCGGTGGGGCGCCAGGGCATGGGACGCTGGTGGTGGCGGAACCAGCGCAAGAGCTTGGAGATGGGAAAATCGGCGGGCACAGCACCGAGTGTAGGGACCGTTGAGGGCGGCTGAGGAGGGGTTGGCGCCGGGCTTGGGTGTGGGGCGCGACGAAGGCGGAATAAACCGATTGTCTATACGGTCTACACCCTTATGGATGAACCCTCTACCGTTTCTAAAGCCGGGCCCCGCGGGCCTTTTGTCATTGTGGTGCTTGTTGGAGCGCTGTTCTGGGTCTCGGTGGTGTTTTGGCAGGTGGGGTTCGGTGGCGACTCCCGGGCCGGTGCGCAGACCGTGGGCTCATCTCAAAGCGCTGAAACAGACGGAGGGGCGGTGCCTCTGGAGGCGCTGGCCATGATTTTTCGGGGTAGCCCCGCAGGCAGCGATGCGTTGCTGGACGAGGTGTTTGCCCATTGGAACCTGGGGTACACCGCGCCGTTGTTGGAGCTGGACCGCATTTTGGGGGCCCCACGAACGCTGCGTGCCCAGTTGATGGACCGGCTGGCCAAGGCTTGGGGCCTGGACGTGGACGGCGGCGTGCGTGACCAGCGCGACGCGATTCAGCAGGCGCTCTGGGCTGCGACGGTGGAACCGTTGCCTGGCTACGGGGCTTGGAAGGCTGATCTTTACCGCCGCCTGGACCCGCGCTTCGAGTCGTACTTTGATGACCACACCGACTCGGCCACGATCCGCCTGGACGAGGTGCAGTGGGGCGGCGTGCGCCGTGACGGCATCCCGCCTTTGTCGGACCCCGAGACGGTGGCCGCAGACGCCGCCGAGGCGGACTACCTGGGTGGTTCGGATGTGGTCTTTGGTGTGGTGGTCAACGGCCAGGCCCGCGCGTATCCCAAGCGCATCCTCGCTTGGCACGAGATGGTGAAAGATCATCTTGGCGGCCAGTCGATCAACGGGGTGTATTGCACGCTGTGCGGCTCGATGATCGTGTACGACACGCATATTGACGGACAGCACTACGAGCTTGGAACCAGCGGTTTCTTGTATCGCTCCAACAAGCTGATGTACGACCACGCCACCGAGTCGATGTGGTCCACCATCAGCGGCGAGCCGGTGATCGGTCCGCTGGTGGGCAAGGGGTTGAAGCTCACCCCCCGCACGGTGGTGACCACCACGTGGGAACGATGGAAAGCCTTGCACCCCCAGACCACGGTGCTGACGCTCGACACCGGGCACCAGCGCGATTACGGCGAGGGCGTGGCTTACAACAGCTATTTTTCAACCGACGCGCTGATGTTCAAGGTGCCCGGTGCCGACAAGCGGCTGAAGAACAAAGCCAGCGTGTTGGCGCTCCGCTTCGGCTCGGCCGACGCGTTGCCCGCGGCACTGAGCAGCGCGTTTCTGAAGTCGCGTCCGGTGTATGCCTCTGAGCACGGCGGGCAGGCTTACGTGGTGTTGACCGATATGTCGGGTGCTCACCGGGTGTACGACCCCAAGGGCGTGTCGTTTTCGCAGTACGACGGCGACCGCACGGTGATGACCCAGGCGGGGGATTCCTGGACCCTGACCGAGGAAGCCTTGGTCGGGCCCAACGGCGAACAACACGAACGCCTTCCTTCGCACAGCGCCTTCTGGTTTGGCTGGCACGCAGCCCACCCCGACACCTTGCTGATCGACAAGTGATCTTGCGCGAACGCCCCGGCGGGGTGACCGCCGGGGCGCTGTGGGGGGGGTGTTTTGATGTCGCGAGCGACATCCTTTGTTAGACGCAGCGCTGGGCGATGAGCTTCAGGTACTCGGTCTGATCGGTGGCCCAGTACTGCTCGCTGAAAACCTCGACCTCGGCCAGGCCGGTAAAGCCCGTGGCCCGGACCATCTGGGTGATGCCGGCAATATCGATGCAGCCGTCGCCCATGAGTCCGCGGTCGGTGAGCATGTGGCGGGTTTCCAGGCGCCAGTCGCACACGTGGTAACCCAAGAGCGTTCCCTGCTCGCCGGCGAGGCGGATTTCCACTTCGAGGTCGGGATCCCACCAGCAGTGGTAGACATCCAGGGCAATGCCCAGGTGGTCGTCTTGGAGTGCTTCGCAAACCTGTCGGGCCTCGGCCATGCGGTTGATGCAGCTTTTGTCACCGGCATACATGGGGTGCAGCGGCTCGATGCTGAGCTTCACCCCGGCGGCCCGGGCGTGCGGCAGGCAGGCAGCGATGCCGTCCTGAACCTGTTTGCGTGCTTCGTCGAGCGGCATGCCAGGCACTGCACCCACCACCAGCACCACCTGGCCGGCGCCCAGGGCGGCGGCCTCGTCTAGCAGCTTCTTGTTGTGGTCGATCGCGGCCTGGCGCTTGTCGGGATCGCCCGCGGGGAAGAAGCCGCCGCGGACATAAGCGGGCACCTGCAGGCCCGAGCCCTTGACGATCTTCACCGCTTCATCCAAGCCCACGCCGCCTTCGTCTTGGGCCACGACGTTACGCCAGATGCTGACCCCGCCGAAACCGGCTTGGGCGTAGTTTTCGCAGCACTGCTGGAGGTTCCAGGGCTTGTTGGTGAAGGTGTGGACGGCGTGGTTTTGGAGGTTGGGCATGGCGTTTTGGTTTTTGGGGGCGGAGGCGCTAGGCGTTAGGGCCTAGCGCTTAGTTGTTAAGAATCACGTGTCGTCGAGCGTGTCAAAGATGGAACTGGCCACGGCGCGAGCCGCCGCGGTAGAACCCTACGAAAAAAGACGCAAGCGGACGCGGCATATGCCACCGCTTGCGTCCCGAAAACCAGGCGTTAGGCCTTTACGCCTAACGCCGGAGGCGAGGTCACAAAGGCGTGACGTCTTTCCACGCGCGGTCTTTCCAAGACTGCATGCCCAGTTCGGCAAGCTGCACGCCCTTGGCGCCTTCCATCAGCGAGTAGCGGAACGGCTCGTCCAGGGCGACGTGGCGTAGGAACTCTTCCCACTGGATCTTGAAGGCGTTGTCGTAGTCGATATTGTCAGGCACCTTTTCCCAGCCGTCCATGAAATCGATGGGCTGTTTCACATCGGGGTTCCACACAGGCTTGGGGGTGTTGGCGGCGCTTTGGGTGTACACGTCACGCAGGCCGGCCACGGCCGATCCCTTGGTGCCGTCGACCTGCACGGTCAGCAGGTCGTCGCGACGCACGCGGGTACACCAGCTGCTGTTGAACTGGCACATGGTGCCGTCTTCAAGCACGAACATCGCGTAGGCGCTGTCGTCGGCCGTGGCTTTGAACGGGGTGCCGTCTTCGTGGCGACGCTCGGGGATGTCGGTGCGGCCGTAGGCCACCACGCTCTTGATGGGGCCAAAGAGGTTGCGGATGACGTAGTCCCAGTGGCAGAACATGTCGATCATCATGCCCCCGCCGTCTTCTTCGCGGTAGTTCCAGCTGGGCCGCTGGGCGGGCTGGTCCAGGTCCATACCGGGGAAGACCCAGTAGCCAAAATCACCTTTGACGCTGAGGATGTCGCCGAAGAAACCCAGTTCTTTGAGCATGGCGATCTTGCGGAAGCTGCTGAGCCACAGCTTGTCCTGCACCACGCCGTTCTTCTTGCCGGCGTCTTCCACCATCTTGGCGATGCGGACGGCTTCTTTGGATTCGGTGGCGGTGGGTTTCTCGCAGTACACGGCCTTGATCATGCTGCTGTCGCAGGCCTGCTTCAAGAAGCCTGCACGCTGCAGGGTGCCGCTGGCGTCGAAGAACACCTCGTAGTCGCCGTGCTTGCCGTCGAAGGCTCCCTGGATGTCGGTGGTGAACTTGTAGGGCTTGCCGTCGTTGACCGCCGGGCCGTGGGCCTGGGCCAGGGCTTCGAGCTTGTTGGCGTTGCGGCCGGTCAAGATCGGGTCGGGCATCAGCGTCAGGTTCGGGTTGATCTTCACCCCGCCTTGGGCGCGGATGGCGGTGATCGAACGGATCAGGTGCTGGTTGGTGCCCATGCGTCCGGTGACGCCGTTCATGATGATGCCGATGCGACGGATTTCCATAGGAAGTGGCCTTGCGTTGGGGGTGGGGTGTGGCTGGTTGGGAATTGCGAAATCAATCCTACGGTGCGACGGCCAGAGGGGCACGGACGGATGGGGACGGAAAGTTGACGTTTTAGGACATGCGCAGGCCGCGCCGGTGGGCGTGAGCCGAGGTTGGGCTAGAAAACCCCTGGATCCTTCTGGAACGCACGCGGAGTTTGGCCTGCGGCCCGAGAGAACCACCGTGAAAACGCCGACGACGAGGCGAAGCCCAGTTCTTCGGCGACGCGGGCCACCGGCACCCCCGGACGCAGCAACACCGCACGGGCCGCGTCCAATCGGCGGGCGGTGATGTACTCGTGCGGGGTGCAGTTGAAATCGGCGGCAAATCGCCGGGCAAAGTGTCGTGGCGAGATATGGGCCGCCGCGGCGAGCTCGTCCAGGCTCGGCGGGTCATCCACGCGACGGGCCAGGCGCGTGACCGCGCGGCGCACACGGTCGCTCACCGCGTCGCCCAGGGCGGTGGTGTCGCCGTGTGACGCCTCGCTGACCCCGGTGGATTCGTCGGCCCCCGGCCAACGGCACAAGGCCTCGGCCAGCTTGGCGGCGGCGATCAAGGGTGCTCCGGCGGGCGTCCAGGTCTCGGCGGCGGCGGCCAGCAGGCCGGCAAGGTGTTCCAGTGGCGGCAGCCCGGTGCGAAGGGCTGGCAGCGCCTGAGGGTCTGTGGCGGTCTTGAGGCGGATCAGGCACACCCTGGCTCGGCGGTGCTCTGGCCGCAGCGTGTAGCCGTGCGCGGTCCCGGGTGCCGCGGCGCACACGCTGACCCCAGCCACCGCGAATCGCTGGCCGTGTTGAAGAATTTCGCCGGCGCAGCCGTCGATCAAATCCAGCTGGAGCAGGTCGGGGTGGACGTGCGGGTCTACGGTCAACGGCTCGGTGACGTCGTGAACCAGCACCCGCTCGACACACGCGGGGTTCGCGAAAACCTCGGCGCACAGTACGCGGCGGTTGGTTTCGGTGTCGGACAGGGCGGTGGTGCGGCGTACGGCAGAGCGTGGCATCCTTGAAGTTTACCGATCCGGACAAAGTTTCGTCTAGAAATGTCCCAAGCCCGGGGGGCAATGAACGCTAGACTTCGGGCTCACGCATTGGCCCCATCCGTCCGATCTCCGCCCCCCGCGAGCCGCCCCATGAAAGTCGATTCCAAAGTCACCGCCAAGTCGCTTCTGCCCGACGTGGAACGCGTCTTCAAGCTGGCGGCCAAGAAATGCAAAGCCCTGGACAAAAGCTGGGACTCGGCCAACGGCACCCCGGTGTTCACCGAAAACGGCAAGTACACCACCCGCGGCTGGACCGAATGGACCCAGGGCTTTGTGTACGGCAACGCCATCCTCTGCGGTGACGCCCTGGACGACGCCAAGCTCATCAAGCTGGGCAAGAAGCGCACCATGGACCACATGCTGCCGCACGTCACCCACATCGGCGTGCACGACCACGGCTTCAACAACCTCAGCACCTACGGCAACCTGCTGCGGCTGATGAACGAAAAGAAGATCAAAGAAGACGCCTGGGAACGCAAGACCTACGAAAACGCCATCGCCGCCAGCGGCGCCGTGCAGGCCGCACGCTGGTCGGGCGCTCAGCCCGGCAAGCCCGCGGCCGACACCGCCAACGCCTCCGAGCTGGGTTACGTGTACAGCTTCAACGGCCCGCACAGCCTGTTCATCGACACCATGCGTACCGTTCGCATCCTCGGCGTGGCCTGGCAGCTGGGTCACGTGCTCATGCACGAAAACGACAAGGCCGCCAACCTGCTCAAGCGCAGCGTGCTGCACGGGCTGACCACCAACCGCCACATCGTCTTCCACGGCAAGAGCGGTCACACCTACGACGTCCGCGGCCGCACCGCCCACGAAGGCGTGTTCAACCGCAACGACGGCAACTTCCGCTGCCGCAGCACCCAGCAGGGCTACAGCCCCTTCAGCACCTGGACCCGCGGCTTGGCCTGGGCCATCTGTGGTTACGCCGAAGAGCTGGAATTCTTCAAGAAGATCGGGGCCGCCGAGTTCAAGAAGGCCACAGGCCTGAATAAAGCCGCGGTCGTCAAAGCCTACGAACAGGCCGCGAAGGACACCGCCGACCACTTCATCAAAGAAGCCACCGCCCAAGACGGTGTGACCTACTGGGACGACGGCGCCCCGGGCATGGCCCAGATGCCCAACTGGCGCGACGAAGACGCCAACCCCTACAACGACCACGAGCCCGTGGACTCGGGCGCCTCGGCCATCGCTGCCCAGGGCCTGATCCGCCTGGGCCGTTACCTGGGCGGGGCCAAAGGCAAGCCCTATGTGCAGGCGGGCCTCACCACCGCCCGCACCCTGTTTGGCGATCTGTACCTGGCCACCAAGCCCAGCCACCAAGGCATCTTGCTGCACAACATCTACCACCAGCCCAACGGCTGGGACAACATCCCCAAGGGCCGCAAGGTGCCGTGCGATGAAAGCGCGATGTGGGGCGACTACCACCTGCTGGAGCTGGCCAACTTGGTCAAGCGCATCGGCGAGGGTGGCAAGTATCCGACGTTCTTCATCTGATCCGTCGGCGGAGTCGCAGTGGATTCAGGCGCTAGGCGCTAGAGCTTAGAGCCTAGTTAGAGCGCTGCCGCGGGCTCGAAGTGCCAGTATTCTGATTGCCTTTTCTAAGCTCTAGGCTCTAACACCTAGCGCCTCAAGACCCCTGAAGCGAAGACTCCCGAATGAAAAACCACGCCATCGTCACCGGCGGATCCCGCGGCATCGGCCGCGCCATCGCCACCAACCTCGGATCGGCCGGCTACAACGTCGTCATCAACTACAACAGCAACTCCGCCGCGGCCGACGAGGCCGCCAAGCTGGTGGAAGACGCCGGCGGCAAGGCCATCACCGTGCAGGCCAACGTCGGCTCCACCGACGACCACAAGAAGCTGCTGGGGGCCGCGACCGACGCCTTTGGCCCGGTCACCTGCCTGGTGAACAACGCCGGCGTGGCCCCCAAGGTGCGGGCCGACGTGCTGGACATGCCCGAAGAGTCGTACGACTTCGTGATGGACACGAACCTCAAAGGCCCGTTCTTGCTGACCCAGCGTGTGGCCAAACACATGATCGAGAACGCGCCCGCGGGTGCCGGTCACGATACTTTCGGCGGCCAGAGCATCGTGAACATCAGCTCGATCTCGGCCTACACCGCCCACGTGAACCGCGGCGAGTACAGCCTCAGCAAGGCCGGCATGGCCATGATGACCCAAGTTTTTGCGGCCCGCTTGGCTGAGCATGGCATCAACGTTTATGAGATCCGCCCGGGCGTGATTGCCACCGACATGACCGGCGGCGTCAAAGAGAAGTACGACAAGCTCATCATCCAAGACGAACGCGGCATCTCGCCCATCCGCCGCTGGGGCGCCCCCGACGACATCGCCAAGGCTGTGCGGGTCATCGCCGAAGGCACCTTCCCGTTCTCGACCGGCGAGGTCATCAACGTGGACGGCGGGTTCCACATGAAGACGCTGTAAAAGCGCTGCGTGGAATCGAAACGGCTGCGATAAGGCCGTCTCAGAAATCCAAGTTGTTTGGCTCGATGCGCTCACGCTTTGGGCGAACGAAGCGGCGCACCCCAAACGGTGCGCCGCTTTGCTTGCGCCCAGGTTCAGGTCACCGCTGTGCGCCGCTGCGGTTAGCGACGTGCTACGCGGTGTCCATGGCGGTCGCCTAGAAGCCAGTCGGGCGTCGGTGGGTGAGGCTTTGGGATGCACTCCGAATGCCAACCCTTGGTGTTCCGTGATGGATTGAATATCCTCTTCGCAGGGTATTCCTCGTCAAAACCTCCGCGGGGTCAGTAAAGCCCCACCCCTGCATGGACGGTTATGTGGGACGATGCGATTAACGCTTATCCAAATGAAACGCACGCGAAAAACCTGTTTGATCTTGATGGTCGCGCTGGCTTTGCTCAGCGTGATTCTCTACATCCCTGTTTGGATCGACGATGCGGAAGCGCGACGAAACCGAGATCGCGTCAATAACTTGATTTCAGTGGGGCAGGACTTCGATGAAGCGCAGCGCGTTCTACGTGATGCAGGATTTCAGCTTGTCTATGGCTCGCCCATAAAGCCCACGATCGCTGAAGACTTTTTCTCGCAACTCGTCATCGTGGGCGACACACAACACAATGCTTTTGAAACGATTGGCTACGCTGCTGATGCATCATGGATGCCGTTCACCCGCACCGAATCATCCTACGTCCATATCAGGGCCAGTCTTGAAGGCGTGGTCACCGATATCGACTGACACGGGCCGAGAGTGTGGGTGCAGGTGGTTGGCGGCACCCGCGATGCTTGTAGGCTCGGTGGGTACGTGAGGTCGGAGATTGTGTCCTCATTCGCAGAACGGGCTATTCGTTGTTTTTCTTGAGATAACGCGGGGTTGTCACTTGATGAAGCGTCTCGCGCACCGCGGCTCTCCCGGTCGCTTGCGCCGGGTCCGGCCTTGTCTTGCTAACTCGGTGCCTGCATCGAAGTCGTGTCGAACGCCCCACGCTCACCACGGCGCCGGCGAACCCCCGCCACTCAACTTGGCGTTAATGGTTTGGGTTTGGTGGCGGACATGCTGCGATGTGCGTGGAGTCGGATCTCCCGTCCCTATTCTCAGAACGGGTTATTTGTAGTTCTTTTTGACGTGCGGCGCCGTGGGCCAGTGCTGAGTTTTTCCGCGCACCGCTGCTCTCCCGGTCGCTTGCGTCGGGGCCAGCCTTGTCTTGTTAAATCGGTGTCTGCATCGAAGCCGTGTCGAACGGCTCGCGCTCACCACAACGCCGACGAACCCCCGCCACGCAACTTGGCGTTTACCGGTTTGGGGTTGTGCGACGCGCCCGTCTACGCGCCGCGGCGGCGGCGAATGAGTGCCAAGCTGCCCAGGGCCAACACGGCAGTGGTCGTGGGCTCGGGGATCAGGACCAGAGAGGTGACCAGGGCGTATTGGTCGCCGGCGTTGGGGGTGTCGCTGATCTCGACGTCGGTCGGGGCGATCTCGATGTAGTAGGTGCCGGCGGCCAGAAGGATGTTGAAGAGAAAGGCGTCGTCTTCAAAAGAGGTGTCTCCGCTGTCCAGCGGTTCGGACCCGTCGACGCTGATGCTGTCGTTGTTGTAGTCCACGTCGTCGGAGAAGGCGATGGTTTCGCCGGTGCTGTCAAGCAGCGTGAGTGTGGGGTCGAACTCTCTAGCGAATAAGAGGCGCTCGCTGAAGACGTGGGCGGAGAAGTTGGCTTCGACCGGGATGTCGAAGCGGAAAAGATCGACGTCGTTGGAGCTGCCGTCGAGATCGGCTTCGATAAAGCTGATTTCGGCGCCCGAGAGGGTGCCGGTGTCGAAGGTGAGTGTTTGGGCGGTGGCCAGCGTGTTTCCGGCGTCTCCGTTTTGCAGTTCTGAATCGTCGGAGGAGATGGGATTTTCGACAATCGTGCTGTTTTCGCGGCTAAAAGCCCCCTCTAGCGAGCTGAGTCCGCCGGCGACATCGAGGATGACTTGGGAGAAAGGCGAGAAGGTGCGTGTTCCGTTTTCGCGTTCGGCTTCATTGAGGCCCGTGGGGCCCGTGGCGATGATGTGCTGGTTTTGCAGGCCGCCGGTATTGTTGAAGTTGTCGGGGGTGATGCCCTGGGCGCTGTAGGCAAAGTGATGAAACAGGCCGAAGCTGTGGCCGAGCTCGTGGGCGGCGGTGCCGGCCAGGGAGTTGGAGATCTCGGTGATGGCCTGGTCGAGGCTGTCGAAGCGGGGTTCAAGAAAGCTGTTGAAGTTGGCAGGCGCGACCTTGGGCACGCTGCCGGGGTTGCCCGAAGGGTTGGATAGGTTGAAAGCGGAATAAGTCAGGGTGTTGATGTTGGCAAAGTCGCCTTGGGCCGAGCCGAAGGTGGTGCCGACACCCGCGTTGTCGTTGTCTTGGCCGAAGTAGATGACGTCGTGCAGGCCCGCGGGGCGTTCGGTCACGAAGTTGACGGTGGTTCCGGTGTAGATCCGGCGCAGTTCACCCAAGATGTTGGTTTGGATCTGCTCGCGTTGTGCGGTGTTGAAGGTGTTGCTCGACGTCTCGGCGTTGACGCTGAGCACTGCCCGCTGGGTGGCTTCGTTGAGCTCGTCGATCCAGTCGGCGACGCCGTTGGGGGCGCCGTCGTTGCCGTCGTGGAAGTCGGTGGTGAAATCAACCCAGACGTCCAGGGGGGCTGCGGGCAGGGCTGCGGCGGCGGTGAAGGCCAGGGCGGCGAGACCGGGCTGAAGGCGGGGCACGACGGTGGCAAAAACGGGCATGTATAAAACTCGGGACGGGGTGTGGCGATTCAATCGGGGGTTGATATTAACAGGGCTTTTATCAAATAAAAAGCTTTTAATTGTGTTTAAAACGCGATTGCACCCGATGGGTGACATGGAGTGGGGGCATGGTCAATCTGGAGGGGGTGGGCGAGGTTTTTGGAGCGGCGAGAGGCTTGGCGAGAAGCTTGGCGAGAAGCTTGTCGCGGAGGGCGGCTTCGACGGGTTGTGGACTTGGCGAGGGTTTTTGTATTGGGGAGGGCGGCGGCTGGGGGTTTGAAAGGCAGCGCGTAAGAATGCGGCGTTGGCCCGCGTTTGGGCCAGCGGGCCGGGCCCAAGGAGCCGGATAGCGGCCATCGCGGGGATTGGTGATTCACGCGCGTGGTCCCTAGAGTCACGGCGATGAAGGGCGTGTGCCCGTGGTCTGTGTTACTCGCCGCTTTGCGAATAGGAGCTGTTGATGATGGTGTCGTTGTTGCGTTGGATGCGTGCGGGGTCGGTGGGGATTGGGTGTTGCGTGGCGGTGGTGTTGGCGTGCGCGGCCGCTCAGGGGGCGGTGGCGCTTGAAGTGCGTGTGGACCCTGCACGCCGGGCCCAGAAAATGTTTGGATTTGGATCGGGCGCGGTTTTTTACTCCAACCACCTGTTGGAGGGTGTGCCGTCGGAGCAGCGGCAAGAGGTGTACGACTGGCTTTGGGCAGATGTGGATCAGAACCTGTTGATGTTTCAGACACGCAACGACATCGAGAAAACCAATGACAACAACGACCCGTTTACGCTTGATCGCTCGAAGCTCAATTACAAAATCGTGGACAAGACCGCTCGGCTGCTGCTTGAAGCCAAGAAACGTCGCGGAGACGACATGGTTTTTATCGCGACGCTTTATTCACCTCCGGCTTGGCTCAAGGACAACGGCAAGATCAAAGGCGGGGCTTTCAAGGGGGACGACGACAAGAACTACCTGGAGATGGCCGAGTTTGTCTACGCCTACCTGGATCGGCTTAAGACCGAGCACGGCATCGACGTGGCGTACCTGACCTGGGCCAACGAGCCGGACTGGGACCACAAACAGCCGGGCACCAAATGGCGGTCTGGCGATCTGGCAAAGGCCGCGGCTTTGAGTGGCGACCACCTGCGCAAGCTTGTGAAGAAGACCCCGGGCATGGTGATGCCCAAGATCATCGCGGCCAACACGCTCTCGGTGCGGTCGGCCCAACGTTACATCCAATCCATCGTCGATTCGCGATACGCCTCGGCCAAGAAGAATACCGATGTGATTGGATTTCACCTGTATGACACGAACGTCAAGCCCGAGCACTACGCGCGGCTGCGTGCGTTTGGCTTGCCGATGTGGATGACCGAGTGGACCGGGCCGCGCAATATGCCCAAAGGCACCAAGAACCCGGTGTCGCACTCGTTGGGCCAGATGGTCGGCCGTTTCGAGGCGATCCACGGCGGATCGTCGGTGATTATGCACTTCGAGTTTGGTCACCCCAATCACTACTCGGCGGGCATTTTCTTGGCCAATTGGAAAAAGCCGTGGGAGCGTGACACGCCGTACTACGTGTGGCAGCAGATGGTGAACCGCACGCCGCAAGGGGACAACGCATACCTGGTGCAGAGCCGTCTGGAAAAAAAAGATGAAAAGTGGTTTAACCGCATCGCGGCCTTTGCCAACACCAAGACCAAGCAGGCCACGGTTCACCTGGTGAACCCGTCGAAGCAGGACCTGGCGCAGGTGGTGTTGGATCTGTCGGGCCACAAGGCCAAATCAGCCCGGGTCTACCGCACCCGCGAGGGCGAAGACCACGCGTTGCTCGCGCCCGAGGCCGCGTCGATCCAGGGCGATCGGGTGACGGTCACCCTGCCCGCCGGTTCGTTTGTGACGGTGGTGGTGGATTATGCGCGGCGCTAGGCCGCGCTGACTTTGCGTGCGGGCGGGGCTGCCTACGCGGCTGCCAGTAAGGCGTCGATCCATTGCAGATTGAATGGGTTCTGCGTGCATGTATCGGGGGGGGCGTGAGCGCGTCAAGGGCCGTGGGGCAATGAGGAAGCGGGCTTTTGTGGAAGGGCTGGCGGTGGTGGAAGCTGCTGAGGTCGGGGAGCCTGCAAAGGGGGCGGTTAATCCTTTCTGCTTAGTTGCTTACGTTTATGCGAGAGCGCTTCAATGCCCTTTTGTGGCGTCGGCTGCGACCACGACCGGATGATTTTTAGGCCGCGGCAGGGCATAAATAAAAACCTAACGTATGACTTGACACATCCCGAACACGCACTATCGTACGCAAACCTAACACCGCGGCTTGGGCCGCGGCCGCTCCCACGAGCTTGCCTGCCACCTTTTGGGCCAACGGGCCCTGCACCTCAGACCCCTTTCGGAAGGATCCTTACGATGGTCACCACCGCCGCCGCCAAGCCCCTCTCGGCCAGCAGCCCTAAGAAAGTCAACGGCACCTCCGCCGCCCCCAAACGCTCCTCGACAAGAAAGTCCCCCATGGCCCGTTCCGCCAAAACCGCAAAACCCAGCAAGCTCACCGAACCCGATTCGAACCGCACCAAGGCCTTGGATTCGGCACTGGGCCAGATCGAGCGGGCCTTTGGCAAGGGCAGCATCATGCGGCTGGACGACGACCCGTCGAACGTCCCGCAAGGCATCTCGACCGGGGCCATCAGCATCGACCTGGCGCTGGGCGGCCGGGGCATCCCACAGGGGCGCGTGATCGAGATCTATGGTCCCGAGTCCTCGGGCAAGACCACGCTGACGCTGCACACCATCGCCAATGTGCAGAAGAACGGCGGCGTGGCCGCGTTCATCGACGCCGAACACGCGCTGGACCCCAGCTGGGCCCGCCGCCTGGGCGTGAACCTGGAAGAGTTGCTGGTGAGCCAACCCGACACCGGCGAGCAAGGCCTGGAGATCTGCGAGCTCTTGGTGCGCAGCAATGCGGTGGACCTGATCGTGGTTGACTCGGTGGCGGCATTGATCCCGCGGGCTGAAATCGAAGGCGAAATGGGCGACAGCCACGTGGGCCTGCAGGCCCGCCTGATGAGTCAGGCCCTGCGTAAGCTCACCGGTGCGATTAACCGCAGCAAGTGCACGGTGGTGTTCATTAACCAGATCCGTGAAAAGATCGGCGTGATGTTCGGCAGCCCCGAAACCACGCCCGGCGGCCGGGCCCTGAAGTTCTACGCCTCGGTGCGCATCGACATCCGCCGCATCGGCACCATCAAAGAGGGCGACAAAGCCGTGGGCAACCGCACCCGGGTGCGCATCGTTAAGAACAAGATTGCCCCGCCGTTCCGTCAGGCCGAGTTCGACATCATGTTCGACGAAGGCATCAGCGCCAGCGGCGACCTGATCGACCTCGCGGTTGAAGAGAACGTGGTGCAAAAAAGTGGGGCTTGGTTTAGCTTCGGCGAGATTCGCCTGGGCCAAGGCCGCGAGAACTCCAAGACGTTTATCCGCGAAAACCGAGAGGTCTTCGACGAGATCCGCAAGCTGGTGCTGGAAGCCAAGGGCGTGGGCCCGGCCAAGCCCGAGAGCGAGCTCGACGGGTTGGACATCGCCGACGATCTGGATGACGACGCCTAAAATATTTTCAGGCCGCTCTGTGTGCGGCCTGAGGTATGAATGAAAATTCTTCGAGCCCCGGCTCTGCCTCGTGCCACCGTTTTCTTCGCGGGGGCGCCAGATGAGGAGCCGGGGTTTTTTGCGCCCACGCGTCACGCAGGGTCAATGGACGCGGGGCACCATTGGTGCGGAGTCAATTTGCGCGGGGCCAATGAGCGCCGAGTCAATGTGAGCAGGGTCAATCTGCGCAGGGTCAATCTGCTCTAGCCCGCTTCGAACATGCGGTTGCCCGTGCCGCCGGGGCCGACTTTGATCCGCACCGGCTTTCCGCAGCGGGGGCAGCCCCCGACGTATTCGGTGGCCTTCGGGTGGCGGTAGATGCGGCTGTAGGTTGAGCAGCAGCGCCAGCGCACCGACAGCCAGGGCCGCGGTCCCGGGGTTTCGGGGGAAGGGGGCGGGGTGGAAGCGCCGGTGCTCAGGTCCAGAGAGTCGTGGGGTCGGTGGGGCACGGGCTGTAGATCGGCAGGGTGTGGCTTGCATCCCCAGTGAAGAAAATCCGGTCCTGCAGGGCATGGGGCGGGGGGGGCATTGGGGTTTGCCTTGCGGCTTTCCCGCCGCGTGGACCGGCAAAAGGGCCGGTAAGAGGGACCGTGGCCCATGCGGGTGTCTGGGGTTGACTTAACAAACACTGTTCGCAGTTGTCCGGTTGCGTCTACCATCCGCATATCAGGGTCTTTTTCCCCGTCCAGCTACGCCATGCCCACTGTCAGCAACGCAAGCCGTTTTAACTTCTCCACCCGTCGCCCCCAGGTGGGGGTGCAGCATCTGCTTGCCCAGGGGCTGACGGCGTTGTTGCTGGCGATGTCTTTCCCAAACCCGGGTTGGAGTTTTCTGGCTTGGGTGGCCTTGGTGCCCGCGGGCATCGCGGCGGTGCGCACCCGCAGCTGGCGGCGGCTGTTTATCACTGCCGCGGTGGTGTCGGCCCTGTGGTGGGGCCTGATGCTGCATTGGATGTGGCCGGTCACCGGGCCCGGGGTGGGGGTGCTGGCGGTGTATCTGGGCCTGAATGTGGGCCTGGCTTTGCTGGCCGCAGGGGCGCTGGTGCAGAAGCTGCGATGGCCGATGGTCGCCGCGCTGCCGCTGTGCTGGGTGGGTGTCGAGGCGCTGCGCTCGGTGGCGCCTGCCGGGGGCTTTGCGTGGTTCACGCTGGCTCACAGCCAGGCGCCTTGGGCCGACGGCTCGGTGGGGCGGGTGGCCCAGACCGCCGACCTGCTGGGCCAGCACACGGTGGGGCTGGTGGTGGCCATCGTCAACGGCGCACTGGTGGATCTGGCCACGCGCCGCCCCGGCACCGGGCGGCTGTCGCTGGGCATCGGGGTGCTGACCCTGGCCGCAGCGCTGGGCTACGGCCAGTGGCGCATCACCCAGGCTGCGGGCAGCACTGGTCCCGCGGCGGTGGTGGCGGTGGTGCAGACCTCGGTGCCTCACAGCAACAAGCTGGCCCCGACCATCGAGGGCATGGCCAGTGATTTTTCCGACCTTGTGGCGTTGCACGGTGAGGCGGTCCGGGCGATCAAAGAACGTCTGGGCACACAAGACGCGGCGCGGGCCGTGGTGGTGTGGCCTGAAACGGTCGTGCCCGCTCCGTTGAACCCTGCGGGGTTGGCGGCGCTGCGGGCGGCCGCCAACGACAGCGGGCAATCCCAGGGCTACCGCTCTTACCACCAGGTGCGGCAGCGGCTGGCCGAACTGGTGCCCCAAGCGGTCGCCCGCGACGGCGTGCCCACCTTTGTGGGGGCGCCTTTCCGCGGCGACGGCGGCCGCCAGAGGCACAACGCGGTGTACGCACTGGGCGGCGACGGCGCGTACGCGGCCGCCCCGTATTTCAAGCAGCACCTGGTGCCCATGGGCGAGTATGTGCCGGGCCCGGGGTTCGTCAAGAAGCTGGTGCTGAAGTTCAGCCCTTACGGCGAAGACGTGGACCACACCATCGACGCGGGCACGCAGGCGGTGGTGTTTGACCTGCCGTCGGGTGGGGCGGAGCCGCTGCGTGTGGCCACGCCGATCTGTTTTGAAGACGCGGTGGCGGGGGTGTGCCGCGACATGGTGTACGGCGGGGACGACCCGGCGCAGGCCAAGCGTGTGGACGTGTTGCTGAACCTCACCAA
>JALZVY010000075.1 GCA_023300125.1 Phycisphaera sp. | reverse complement strand
GCCGCGTGGCCCTGGTCGCCGCCCGCGCCGCGGCGCCCGGCACCACCCACATCGAAGTCTCGGCCCCGGGCTACGCCGCCGCCACCCTCGCGGTGCAAGTCCGCAAAGACATGCCCGGGATCTTGGGTATCGGCGCCGATCTACGCAAAGTTGAACAGCACCCCGCCGCGGCGCCCCAGTCCCAGACCCAGTCCCAGCCCCAAACCCAGACCCTCAGCCAAGTGCCTTCTGAATAAGAGCGACACCCAGCTCCTCCAGCCTCCCGCAAACCGCGGGAGGTATCTACTCCCCAAACAGGTTCGTCTGCACGAACATGCCCGCTTCTTCGAAGTAGGCCAGCGCCTCTTCCACACTGCGGAACCACTTGGTGCTGGTCTCGGTAATAAACGGGCTGGGGTTTTTCTCGGGATGCCACACCACATACACCTCGCGCCCGTGCTCAAAGGCGTGGTGCAGCTCGCGCTCCACCCCGCTGCTCAGCCCCGGGCTGCCGTCGGGCAGGTTGGGCACCAGGCTCACGATCATGTCGCTCTGCCGCACCATCTTGAAATCGCGGCTGTAGATCTGCCCGTCCACGTCGCCGGCGATGTCCAGCACCTGCTTCACGCTCACGCGGAGTTTTTCGCGCCCGCCCATAAAGCTGCCCGGCTCCACCTCGATGAAGTCCTCGCCATGGCGGGCCGCTTCCAAGGCGCGGTCCAGCAAAATCTTTTCGTCCACGTCACCGGGGTCAAAGGCGATGAATTTCTCGGCCAAGACCGACCGGAAACCATCGATCACCTTCAGCACCTCGGGCAGCTTCTCCACGTGGGTCATCGGGAAGCTGGGGTACACCGTTTTCATCTTCGGACGACACACCAAGCGGAAGCACGTCTCCAACGTGTCTTCGTGTCGCCCGCGGCTCACCACGTAAAACCGATTAGCAATGCCCAGGGCCTGGGCCATCATCTCGGTGGCCATGATCTCTTCTTCGCGCCAGACCATCAGGTCTTTCAGCGTCGCGTCAGAGATGTGGTCGCGGTGCAGCCGCGCGTGCACCACCTCGATGTTGTCCAGCAAGCAGATCAGCGTGTCGGGCTTAAGCTCGCGCACCTGATCGAAATCGAAGGCGCTAAACAACCCGTGACGCCAGCGAAACGTGGCGTGGGTGTTCACCAAGATATTGGGCTTGCCCTCGCTCTCGCGGATGATGTCCTTGAACGCGCTGCGGCGTAGCGCGTCCAGTCGCCCCAGCTGCAAGTCCAAAATCCGCCCGGGCTTCACATCGGGCGCCTCGCGGTACATGCGGTCGCCCACGTTGTAGAGCTCAACGTTCTCGCCCCGCCGGCCCGCCAGGTCCACAACGCCCTGCAGGTACGACTTTTTGTCCATGCCCACCTGGCCGGTCACGATTGCTCTCATCGGTCTGCATCCCAAGGTTAAAAGGCGGGAAAGCCCCGCAGGTTCGCGGGCCGAGTATAGGAATGCGATTCAAACAGCGTGAAACGCCCCAGGTTCGTCGCCGGACGCGGCAGCCGCCTTGCTAGACTCGTCGGTCGACGCCCTCATCGGCGAATTGCCCCCGCCTCTTTTTCTCAACAGGATCCCCGCCATGCCCTCTGTCCTTTTGGCACCTCTCCTGCTCGCCCAGCCCGTCAACCCCCAGCAGCTGCTTTGGATTGGCCTGGTCATCGCCGTCATCGCCGCCCTGGGCGTGTTGGTCTTTCTTTCACGCTTCGTCGGCCTTTACATCCAGGCCGCGGTCTCCAACGCCCGGGTGTCGCTCGGCTCGCTGGTGGGCATGTGGCTGCGGAAGGTCAACCCCCGCACCATCGTGCTCAGCCGCATCCAAGCCAGCAAAGCCGGCATCGACGTCAGCGCCAACGAAATGGAAACCCACTACCTGGCCCGCGGCGACGTGCCGCGCGTGGTCAACGCCCTGATCGCCGCCGACCGCGCCAAGATCGACCTGGACTGGAACACAGCGTGCGCCATCGACCTGGCCGGCCGCGACATCCTTGAAGCCGTGCAAACCAGCGTGAACCCCAAGGTCATCGACTGCCCCAGCGGCGACACGGGCCGCAGCACCATCGACGCCGTGGCCCAAGACGGCATCCAGCTGCGGGCCCGGGCCCGCGTCACCGTGCGGGCCAACCTCGCCCGGCTCATCGGCGGGGCCACCGAAGAAACCATCATCGCCCGCGTGGGCGAAGGCATCGTGACCACCATCGGCTCGGCCCAAGACCACAAGGCCGTGCTGGAGAACCCCGACAGCATCTCCAAGGTCGTGCTGGGCAAGGGCCTGGACAGCGGCACCGCCTTCACCATCCTCTCGATCGACATCGCCGACATCGACGTGGGCGACAACATCGGCGCCAAGCTGCAGGCCGACCAAGCCGAATCCGACAAGCGCCGCTACCAAGCCGAAGCCGAGCAGCGCCGGGCCATGGCCGTGGCGCTCGAACAAGAAAACCGCGCCGACATCGAAAAGAACCAGGCCCTGGTCACCCTGGCCCAGGCCGAGGTGCCCAAAGCCCTCGCCGAGCTGCTGCGCAGCGGCAACATGGGCATCATGGACTACTACAAGATGCAAAACGTCATCGCCGACACCGACATGCGTGAGAGCATCAGCAAGCCCACGCAAGACAGCTGATCGGCCAAGCCCACAGGCGT
Source organism: Phycisphaera sp. (assembly GCA_023300125.1). GTDB lineage: Bacteria > Planctomycetota > Phycisphaerae > Phycisphaerales > Phycisphaeraceae > Algisphaera. The sequence continues at coordinate 610 of JALZVY010000075.1, read as the reverse complement.
GAGGCATCCAACATCCAACGATTAACGCAAAACGCCGCGGCCCTTGAGGCCGCGGCGTTTTGCGTTGCTTCCGCCGGGTCTCAAGCCCCCGGGCCCAGATCCCACAGCGCCGCATCTGGCAGCCCCAGCACCCCCAGCCGATCCAACACCGCCTGAGCAAGCCGGTCGACGCCCCGGTCTTCGCGGGCGCTGATGGCGATCGCGCCGCGGTCGGCAAGCCCGGCCTCGCCCGCCCCGTCGCACTTGTTCACCACCCGCAGATCCGGCTCGCGCGGCAGCGCCGCGCGGTCGGGCCAGTCCACATCGGGCGCGCGCATCACCACCAGCACATCGGCCGCGGCAATCCACTGCTGCGAACCCGCAATCGCCCGCTGTTCGATGTCCCCGGCGCCCTCGTGCCCCCCACGCAGCCCCGGCGTGTCGAGCCAGCGCACCGCCACCGCGTCGCGCAGTGGCTCACCGCCGGCGGGGGTGAGCTCGACCAGCGCCCCCACCCAGTCGCGGGTGGTGCCCGGCGTGTCCGAGACCAGTGCCGCCCCGCGGCCCGTCAAGCGGTTGAGCAAGGTGGACTTGCCTGCATTGGGCCGCCCCACCACCACCACCGTCGGCG
>JALZVY010000074.1 GCA_023300125.1 Phycisphaera sp. | reverse complement strand
GCCGGCCAACTCGATCCAGATCACCACGTGGCCATAATGCGCCGGGTCCCAGTACGACACCGGGCTGGCGAAGCGCCAGTGCGTCAGCGGAAGCAGGTGGCGGTGGGCATCGTCGTTGTGCAGGGGCAAATCAAAGAGCAGATGCAGCAGCGCGCTGCCCGCCAGCAGCCACCCGAAGCGCCAGCGGCGCCACACACTCAGCCCCAGCACCACCAACATCAGCGGGATGGAGTTAAAGACGTCGAAAAACAGCTGCCATTGGTCGTCGAAATACAGCGTCGACCAGATCTGGCTTTCGGTGCTTTGGGCCACCAGCTTCTGATAGGCATAAAACAGAAACATCGGCGCATCGGGCAGCACCGCCCCCACACCGATCGCCCACGCCGCGGCCCGGCCCGGCTCGCGGCGCCACACCCACAAACTCACAGCCAGGTGGGCGGGGGTGTGCATGCGGGGTGTCTCAGCTTTCGAGCGCTACGCCGCCGGCGTTGTTCACCAGCACCACGCGGGGCAGGTCGCCCAAGAATTTCTCGAAGCCGGTCACGAAGGTCTCGCCCGCTTCGTCGCCCTCGGGCGGGGCAAAGCCCAGGAAGACCACAGCGGCCCGGGCGCTCTGCACGCGGATGGTCACCGGCGCGTTGTCGGTCACAAAAGTCTGCGCATCGACGCGGATCCGGGCGGTGTCGGCCAGCTCGCGCAGGTGCTTGTGGACTTCAGTGCTGGCCGCTTCGTTGGGCACGCAGCGCAGCAGGCGGATTTTGTGGCGGCGCCACTCGGGGTTCTTGGTCAGCAGGTGCGCCATCATGAGCATCAGCGGGCCGTTGTCGCGGCCACGCCACCACACGTCGATGGTGCCGCCGGGCGGCGCGAAGACCTTTTCGTCGCGGTCGCGCGAGCGCACCAGCACCACGCTGCGGTTAAGCCGGGCCACGGTGTGGGTCAGCTTGGCAAAGCGCCGGCGGGTGGCCGAAGCCTCGGCCGCGGCGGCCGAGGCCTCGTTGGGATCGTCGGCCACGTCTTCGGCTTTGCGCAGGTCGGGCCAGCCCAGCATCACGGTGTTGGGCTCAAGCCCGCCCAGGCCGTGGGCCTGCACCAGCGCGGTGATGCCATCGGCCACGCTGGGCGAGACCACCACCGCGGGAAAGGCCGACAGGCGCTGCTCACGGATGAAGTTGCGCAAGACTTTGCGCTGGGCCGCGCGCCGGTCCATCATTTCGATCAACTGGCCTTCGATCACCAGGCCCAGGGTCTGGATGCCGTGGCCGTTGGTCAGCCAGTGGCCGTAGGTCGCCAGGTGACGGCGCGCTTCGCCGGCGCCGCCCATGGTCAACAGCATGGGCCGCCAGTTCTTGGGGTGGTAGGCCTCGTCTTCAAGCCGGGCCAGGTTCTTGCGGGCGCGCTCAAAGGCCAGGCCGCTTTTCACGTCGCCCCAGTTGGCCTCGACCTCACGCTGGGCGATCAACCAGTACAGCCCGCACATGCCAGCGATGGCGACGATGGCCCACACCCAGTTGAGCAGCAGCATCACGCCCAAACAGGCCAGCGCCCCGGCCAGCGACAGGCTCCAGTGGCAGTACTTGAAGCGCGGCCGGTAGCTGGGGTTTTTGGTGAAGCTCTCGTAGAACGACGCGAGGTTCAGCGTGCCGTAGGTGATCATGAAGGCCATGGTGATCACCGGCGCGATCGCGTTCAGGTCCCCCATGAGGATGCAGGCCTGGGCGATGACAAAGGTGAGCACCGTAGCCCGCCGCGGCTCGTTGCTGGCCCCGCTGCCCGCGGCAAACGGCCGCAGCACCGGCAACACCTGGTCGCGGGCAAAAGCCTGCAGGATCCGCGGTGAGCCCATCATGCTGCCCAGCGCGCTGCTGAGCGTGGCGGCAAACACCCCGGCGGTGATCAGCCACGGAACGACGGCGATGTCGTTCATGATCATGTTGTTGCCGATCAGCCCGTCTTCGCCGCCGCGCGGCCGCACCATACCCAACAACACCGCCAAGCCCAGGTAGATCAGCGCGGTGAAGAAAATCGCCCACAGCGTGCCCCGCGGGATCGACGACGCGGGGTCTTTGAGGTCGCCGGACATGTTGGCCCCGGCCATGATGCCGGTGACCGCGGGGAAGAACAGCGCAAACATGGTGACCCAGCTTTCACCGGCCACAAAGCCCGGGCCCCAGTTGGCCTTGAACAGCTCAGGGTCGATGGCCTGGGGCACGCCCGCGGCAAAGCTAACCAGCGACAGCAGCAGCACCGCGAGAATGGCGTACTGCACCTTGATGGTCCAGCCCGCGCCGATCATCACGCACACGAACACGCCTAGGTTGGTGGCGGTGGCCACGGTGGCCAACGAAAGGCCCAACCCCGGGAACGTGCCCACGAAGGCCTCGGCAAAACCGATGACGTACATCGACGCGGAGATGGCCTGGGCCAAGAAGAACACCGTGCCGATCGCCCCGCCGAACTCCACGCCCAGGCTTCGGCTGATCAGGAAGTAAGCCCCGCCGCCTTTGGTGCGGGTGTTGGTGGCAATCGCCGAGAGCGACAGCGTGGTGAGGGTGGTGATGGCCTTGGCCGCCAGCACAATCAAAATCGCGTTGAAGATCCCCGCGTTGCCCACCACGTCGCCAAAACGCAGGAACATGATCACGCCCAAAATCGTGAGCACGCAGGGCGTGAACACGCCGCCGAAGGTGCCGAACTTCGCGGGGCTGGTCGCGGGCTTGGGCGCCCCGCCCGCGGGTGGAGGCGCAGCGCCCGGGATCGACCGCGTCACAATGGACTGGGATTCACTCATGGCCATTCACCACCAAATCCGGCGTGGCGCTATCGAATGCTGCGTAATCCAGGCCGGTCTTAGGGCCAAGGTTGGGGATCAAGATCTGCATGGCGAGATTCAAAATCGCAGTCAAGAGGTGTCGGGGTTGAAGCGGAACGGGAAGTCGCAACGGGAGCAAACCGGAAGCAGAACCGGAAGCAGAACCGGCAACAGCCTACGCGCTGGCCGCAGGCGGGTGCGGTGTGGGCACGGCGGTGTCGGCGATGCGCACTTCAAGCGGGCCCGTTTGATCCAAGTGAATATCGCGCTGCGGGAAGGCGATACTGATTTTCGCGTCGCGAAACGCGTCGTCGATGGCCATGTGCAGCTCGCTCTTGATCATGTAGCGCCGCAGCACATCGGTGATGAAAACCCGCAGTTCGAAGTTCAAGCTGTTGTCC
>JALZVY010000073.1 GCA_023300125.1 Phycisphaera sp. | reverse complement strand
GTGGGCGCGGGCCGGGACGCGGGGTGGCTTGGGGCTGGGGTGTGGGCGGGGTCCAAAGGCATGGCGGGGGCCCGGGCCGAGGGGTTCTGCGGGGCCAGGTGGGGCGGCTTGCCGCGGCGTTGACAAACCGACGCGGCGGGATAGCTTACCGCTTGGGCGATGGGTGCTCTGGCCCCTTGCCTCCCCCGACGGTCTGCGCCACCACCTGTTTGCGTAGACGATTACACCCGACGAGGACTTCCTGATGGATGCAGGTTCTGATATCTGGTCAAGCACGACCGAACAGTCACTTCAAACCCAGCCCGCGTGGCCGGTCATGGTCGACGATGAGGGCGAAATCGAAGACGAAGATTTTCTCGATGACGAGGAGGATCAGGCCGACGCGTTGGCCGATGATGAGGATGACTTCTTTGATGACGATGAGGATGACGAGATCCCCGACGACGAAGAGGACGAAGACTTCCTCGTTGATGAGGATTAAACACCGGGTTGCCAGCCTCGCTAGCGGGTCGCCCTTTTTCTGAGAGGCGCCCGTCATGAGCAAACCAAGCCCCGATAAAAAACAGACGGTTCGCGGTCCGGAGCGACGCGAAAGCGTGGTCGACAACCGCACGTCAGGGACGGGCCTGGAGCGTCGCCGTGGGCCGGGCCGACGTCTTAACGAGTTCGTCAAGGCCGCCGACGAGGGTGAGATGACCCCCGAGCAGTTTCTGTTCATCAAGTCGATCGACGCTTTCAAGCGGGTCAACCAGCGTCCGTTTCCCACCTGGACCGAGGTCCTTGAAGTGGTGCGCAAGCTGGGCTATCGCAAGACCCAGCCCATGGACCTGGAATTGCCCGGGGCCGAAGACTGGACCGAAGCCGCCGACGCGCCGGCTTTCACCCATTCGGTGGATCCAGACGAAGACAAGCAAGCGGCCTGAATCGTTGGCTGATGGCTTTGGGGCGTTGTGACACCGCGGTCGGTCCGCGGTGTTTTTGTGCGCGATCAAGGCGGTCCAACCCGCAGGCGAATGCGCACTACCCTGAGACGCGTTCTCGCCGTCACTGCTTCTTCTTGGCCGATTGCCTCCGATGACCCCACCCACTCTGCCTTACAAAATCGCCACGCTGTGCTACCTCTTCGATGAGGACGACCGCACGCTGCTGCTGCACCGCTGCAAGCCGCCCAACCAGGATCTGTACTCGCCGGTGGGTGGCAAGCTGGAGATGGCCCAAGGCGAAAGCCCCACGGCGTGCGCGGTGCGCGAGATCCAGGAAGAGGTGGGCCTGACCGTGGATCCCGTGGATCTGCACCTGACAGGCATCGTTTCGGAGCGGGCCTTTGAGAACCAGACCCACTGGCTGATGTTCCTGTACGAGGTGACCCGGCCTGTGGCGGTGACGCCCACGAGCTTTGATGAGGGTCAGTTGGAGTGGTTCACCCGCGAGCAGATCGACGGGCTGACCCTGCCTCAGAGTGATCGCGAAGTGATCTGGCCCGCGTTTTGGAAGCACCGAAGGGGTTTTTTCACCGCCCACCTCGACTGCGGGGAGGGGCCGATGACCTGGCGTGTCGATCAGTCCCGGCCGGTTTGAGCTTCGCTGCGCGCCGGTTGGCGGTGGCTTACTGGCTTGCCGCGGCGGAGGGGCGTATCCTGTGAGGCCGGGCTCTGCCACGACGTGCAGAACCCCGGGCTTTCAGATTCGTGAAACCCCTCGCCCCGCCCTCCACGCCCTATTTTCAGGACGCCGAACATGTTGCTTGCTCGCCGCTTTGCCGCCCGTTTCGCCCCCCGTTTCGCCCCCGCGCTGACCGTGTGCCTCTTGCTTTTGCTCGCCGCCGGCGGCTGCTCGCGGGATATCCACGTGTTCCGCTCGACCACCAACTCGCCCAAGAACATCGCGGTGGTCTCCACGACCACCGGCGAGACGCTGTGGTCGATCAACGTGCCCGCAGGCCAGCAGCTGCGCTTGGACTTTGGCCGCGGCGAGGGCGATGAGGTGCAGCGCAGCCCCGACGTCCCGGCCAAGACCATGCGCTGGGACCTGTACACCCTGGACGCCGTGGCGGAATGGGGCCAGAAGATGAAGGGCGGCAAGCGGCTGGACGGCGACAAGGTCGACCTGCCCGATCAGGAAACGATCATCAGCATGAGTATCCGCGAGGCCGACGGTGCACAGAGCCGCTGAGCCCCGCCTGTCTTGTGACGCCCGCCGGCCCGAGCCGGACGCTGGCGTGTGCGCCCGCGTTTGCTTGGCCCTGAGGCCGGCGACCGCGGGCGTTTTGCTGGGCCTGCTGGCTTTGGGGGCCCATGCTCAGCCTGAGGCCACAGCCCAGGCCCCCATCCCCGCTTCCACCTCCAGGGCGGTTCCCGCGCCGACTTCCACTTCTGGGCCCCTGGCGGGGACTCCGGTGACCAACCCCCACGCCGCGAAACCCGGGCAGGTCCCGCCGGGATTCGATCCATTCACCCCCGGCTCGCGCTTGCGGCCGGTGGATTTTGTGGTGCGTTGGGGCCAGCCTGCCGCGGAAACCGAAGACCTGCGGGTGCCCCGCCGGCGCGGTGAGAACACCGCTTGGCACGACCCGGCGACGGGCTTGCTGCACCACCAGCACCGCGGCTACCGCGAACCGGGGGTGCGGGCGCTGGTGGGGCGGCCGCAGTTTGTGGCCTTGGTGGGCCCCGGCGGCGAGATCTCAGCCGACACGCCACGCATCGAGGTGGCCGGGGCCAACACGGTGTTTCAACTGACGCCCGAACGCCGCGCGCAGGCCCCGCGCCAAGACGGACCGCCCCCGGTGGGGCTGTTGAACACCCAGCTGAAGCTGCGCGTGACCCAGCCGGCCGGCACGCGGCGCCTCGATGAGGCGCTGGGTGTGTTTACGCCCACCCCCGCGGCGTGGCGTCGGGTGCGAAACGGGCCGGTGGCGGAGGCCCCGCAGCCCACCGCGGTGCCGGTGCGGGCGGCCGGGCGCGGCGGGCCAGGTGACCAGGTGTTGCCCACCCAGGGGGCGGAAGATCCAGCGGTGATCCCTGCGACGAACGCAGAGCCCGCACCAAACGCGGAGCCTGCAGCGACAGACGAGCCTTCGCCCGGGGCGTGATCCAAGCGCGATCCAAGCGTGGAAACACGTGGGCAAGATCAGCCGGCGATGGTTTCATCCAGCGCCAGGTTGTCGATCAGCCGCACACGCGATTGGTCGGCATTGACCACGTGGGCGGCGATCAAGGCCACGCAGTGTTCGGGGCTCAGGGTGTCGACCGTCTCCAGCGACCGGTGTTGGCGCACCACCGCGTAGTCGACCTCCAAGCCGTGGGCGTTGAGCACGTCGGTCATGGCGGATTCGGCGGCTGCGGGGCTGGTCTCGCCGCGTGCGGCCAGGGCGGCGGCGGCGCGTAGGGCTTTGCTCAGCGCCTTGGCGCGGCGTCGGGCGTCGGGGTCCAGGTGGCGGTTGCGGCTGCTCATCGCCAGACCGTCGGGCTCGCGGACGGTGGGCACCTCGACGATGCGCACGGGCACAAACAAGTCTTCGATCATCGCCCGCACCACGCACAGCTGCTGGTAGTCCTTGCGGCCAAAGGTGACCACGTCTGGCTGCACGCGTTGGAGCAGCTTCATCACCACCCGACACACGCCCGCGAAGTGGCCCGGGCGGCGGGCGCCGTCCAGGTCGTCGGCCACCGCGGGCGGGCCCACCGGACACGGCGGCAGGTGGGGGGGGTAGATGTCTTCGACCGGGGGGGCGTACACCGCGGCGGCGCCCGCGGCGGCGCAGCGTTTCACGTCTTCGCCCAGGGTTCGGGGGTAGCGGTCAAGGTCTTCGCCCACGCCAAACTGGGTGGGGTTCACAAACACGCTGACCACCGTGTGGTCCACGCCCGCCACGGCGCGGGCCGCGCCCAGGTGGGCGATGTGGCCGTCGTGCAGCGCCCCCATGGTGGGCACTAGGCCCACGGTTCCGTGGAGTTCATCGCGAAAGGCGCGGAACTGCTGGGCGGTGTGTAGAAGCTTCATGGCCGGGAGTGTATGGCTCGGAGGGCAAGTTGCTAGGCCACCGCGTCGAGCACCGCCGAGCGCACGCTCTGGACCAGCTGCGAGGGGGTAACGGCGCTGTTACGGGCCGTGAGCAGGATCGGGGCGTCGGCGGCCAGCAGGGTTTTGAATCGCCCGGCGCTGCTGACCAGGGTCGAGTGGCTGCGCTTGTTCAGTGCGCGGGCCATCTCGGGATAACTCAGGGTGGTCAGTTCGCGGGCCAGGTGGACCAAGATCCCGCGGGCGAGCACGACTTCACGCTGGCGCGAGCCGGCGATGATCTGCTCGCGGCTGACGTGCAGGGCGGTGGTGACCCCGTCGAACACCTCGTCGAAGCGCACCGGACGCGGTGCGCGGGTGGGGTTTTCCAAGGCGGTGAGCTGGGCGGCGTCTTGCAGCGAGACGGCCCGGGGCACCCGCAGCCCGGCGGCGGGGCGGGGGCGGTCGGCGGCACCCAAGCTCACCACCGCTTGTAGGCGGGTGACGGCGCCTTCGATTTCGCGGACCGAGGCCCCGGCATGGCGGCAGACTCTCTCGGCCACGCCCGGCCGCAAGGCCAGGCCGCGGCGGCGGGCCAGGTGCTCGATCAGCTCCAAGCGGGTGGCCGGGTCCGGGGCCCGCACCTCGACGACAAGGCCTTTGACGCAGCGGCTGACCAAGGGGGCGCTGAAGGCCGGTAGGTCTCGGGGGTGCTGGTCGCTGGCCATGATCACCCGGGCGCCGCTCTGCTCGATGTGGTCAAAGCAGTGCAGGAATTCTTGCTGGCTCTTGGTTTTGTTGGCCAAGAACTGGGCGTCGTCGATGGCCAGCAGGTCCAGCCGCCGCAGCCCGGCGCGGAAAGTCTTGAGGGTGTTGCTACGCACCGCCTCGATGAACTGATTGACGAACTGCTCGCCGGTGAGATAACGCACGCGGGCGCTGGGGTCGCGCTCCTGGGCGTGCTGGCAGGCGGCCAGCAGCAGGTGGGTCTTGCCCAGCCCGCAGTCGCCGTGCAGCACCAGCACCGCGGGGCCGTCGTAGGCCCCGGCGCTGTGCGCGTCCAGGTCCGGGTTGAGCTCGGCGTCGGCGGAGGGGTTGGCCAGGGCCAAGGCCGCGGCGTGGGCCATGCGGTTGCTGGGCCCCACGACAAAAGCGTCGAATCCGCGGCACTGCCCGGGTCGGCGGGCCGGGGCGCTGGTTTGGGCCGGGCTGGGGCGTCTGCCGGGGGCTGGGGGGCGGTGGG
>JALZVY010000072.1 GCA_023300125.1 Phycisphaera sp. | reverse complement strand
TCGCCGCGTTCGCCGGCTTCTTTGACGTACTTCTCAAAAGCGGTGTGCTGGTACGAGATAAACACAAACGCGTGGTGCAGGGTCAACCACTCGATGTCGGTCTGGTCTTCTCCCAGGTCTTTGCGCATGCGGTTGAGTTCGGCGAGCAGGGGTTCAGGTTTCATAGAGGTCATCCTAGAGCGATCGGCGGGCGTTGGGTGGGGTGAGAGGGCAGGGCGCAAAAAAAGCCCGCAGAGGAGTGCTCTGCGGGCCGTGGACGTAAGCGGGGGCGGCTGCCTTACGCCGCGGTGGCGTCGCAGATCTTCTTGGCCGCGTCGGTGAGGTCGCTGCCCACGATCATGGTGGGGATCTCGGACTTGGCAGCCTCGATGATCTTGCGGGCGGGCTCCACGTTGGTGCCTTCCAGACGCACGACCAGAGGCACGGTGAAGCCGATGTTCTTGGCGGCGCCAACGATGGCGTTGGCGATGGTGTCGCACTTGGCGATGCCGCCGAAGATGTTGACCAAGATGCCCTTGACGCCGTCATCGGCCAGGATGATGCGGAAAGCCTCGGTCACGGCTTCTTCGGTGGCGCTGCCGCCCACGTCCAGGAAGTTGGCGGGCTCGCCGCCGTGCAGCTTGATGATGTCCATGGTGGACATGGCCAGGCCGGCGCCGTTGACCAGGCAGCCGATGTGGCCGTCGAGGTTGATGTAGCTCAGACCGAACTCGGCGGCCTTGGCTTCGCTGGCGTCGACTTCGTCGGGGTCTTCGAGCTTGCGCAGGTCTTTGTGGCGGAACGCGGCGTTGTCGTCGAAGTCGATCTTGGCGTCGATCGCCAGCACTTCACCCTGGGGGTGTTTGTCGCAGCTGGGGGTGACGACCAGGGGGTTGATTTCAACCAGGCTGGCGTCGGTGTCCAAGAACAGCTTGGTGAGGTTCATCATGACCTTGACCGCTTGGCCGACCTGCTTGCCTTGCAGGCCGATGGCGAAGGCGACCTTGCGGGCCTGGAAGCCCAGCAAGCCCTTGTCGGGGTCGATGGGCTCTTTGATGATCTTTTCGGGGGTGTTGGCGGCGACCTCTTCGATGTCCATGCCGCCTTCGCTGCTGGCCATGAGCACCGGGCAGCCCTGGGCACGGTCCACGACGATGCCCAGGTAGTACTCCTTGGCGATGTCCACACCGCTGGCGATCAGCAGCTTCTTCACCGGCACGCCTTCGGGGGGCGTTTGCGGGGTGATGAGGTTTTTGCTGAGGATGGTGGTCGCGGCTTCCGTTGCTTCAGCAGCGGTTTTCACCAGCTTCACGCCGCCGCCTTTGCCGCGGCCGCCGGCGTGGACCTGGGCCTTGACCACCGCCAGGGTGGCGCCGCCGTCGGCCAGCTGCTTGAAAGCACCTGCGGCCTGGTCGGCGGTATCGATCACCACGCCGCCGGGCACGGGGATGTTGAACGACTGGAGGAGCTCGCGGGATTGGTATTCGTGGATCTTCATAGCGGAGCAGGATAGCGGTTTGCGGGGCGAAGGGGGCGGTTTTGTGGCGGTGGCGGCTCTGGGTTGCCTGCCGCCGCGCCGGTACCGCATCTGGGTTTGACCCTGCGGGGGCAAAACGACGATAATGCGGAACTTATGCACGCTCCGACCCCGACCCCGACCCCGAACTCGACCCTTGACCCGCTCGGGGGCGCTGCCGGAGAATCTGTCCACCGCAGAATCCTGATGGATCGAACAGTCCAAGCGGCACTGGCCATTCGTAAAGCCGCTGCGGCCGGAGCTCCATTTTCCATTGCGCATTGACGTTCCCCCGCTGACGGTTTCCGTCTGTCTTTCATGTCACGGCCCGTTCGCATCGAATGCGAGAACGCCCTGAACCACGCCGTCAGTCGGGGCGGGTGGTGAGGGGGTTTGGCTGGAAGCTGATGAGCTTGGAGGGCTGGCAAGCCTTAACCCGAAAGGAATGTGGCGGTGTGGTTGTGCGTGGGCCGCTAGGGTTAGTGTGGAAAGGAACTGTCCGATGCGTTGGGATAGCGAAGCTCATCGCGTGTGCAAACTGCCTTGGCTCGGGTCGACGTCTCTCCGAAGCTGGCCCGCGCCTCCAAGGGCGTGGACCGCGTGGTGTCGGAGCGGTTGGAGAGCGGTTAATGGGAAGTGGAGCTCCGACCCCAGTGACTTCCCAGTGACTTCCCGACCCCAGTGACTTCCTGGGTTCCAGTCAAGGCGGCGATTTGAATATGTCTTCTCCAGTTGAAGGGTGCGGAAAGTGCGGCGAAAGATATAAAGACGCATTGTTGTTTGAACTGAACTATGGACGCGGTCCGGGTGAATCTCTTGTTGGCCTTGGAGTGTAAACACATGAAATCCCAACCAAGCATGTTGGCCCATCTTTTTCTGTGCTGTGCGATATTCGCTTTGTATGCGTGCAATTTCTCGCCGATTTCGAAGGAGAGATGCGAAGTTCAACTCGACTCGGACAGTAATCCGGAAATTTCGACCCAGTATCATTTAGTATATCCTGCGACCCAGGATGTGAAGGTCGCGTGGGTTTCTAAGGTCGTAAATCAGAACTTTGTTAGATCGCAGCTTTTGATGCTAGAGGATAAAACTAATAGTTTAGTTGTTTTAACGATAAATTCGAAGGTTCTGTCAGAAACTAAGCCTCCTCACTACGAATTAACCCCCGACGGAATAGTGCTTCGATTCGACGAAGGTGGGCGTCAAGTTGAAGGAGTAGTTCCGTTTGTGAGTAATGCAATAGTATACTGCGCAGGCGCGGGCGAGTTGGTGGTATGGCCAGTGCCTTTAAGCGAAAAAGAAGCCGTTCGCATATTTGACAATCTTGAATCCCCTCCATTTTTTATGAAAAAAGAGAATCAGGGAGGAGAATCAGGGAGATTTAAGGGATGGTAGCGTGGAATCACTGGGGTCTGGTCTAGACCCCAGTGATGCCGACCCTAGCGATGCCGCCTTGCAGCGTGTGCCCTCCACGCCGCGAATCAGCGGGCTTGCAATGCGTCTCGCTGGGTCACCATGGCTGCGTAGCTGGGGTCTTCTTGGCGGAGTTGGGTGAGGACCCTTTGCGAAATTTCAGTGGCTTTGCGCTGTGCGCTGATGCGTACGAGGGCCAATGCCGCGACCTCTGGTGTTTGCTGGGCTTGTTCACGCAGCCGTGTGTCGACGGCCCGCGCTCGAAATCGGGCCCGGCGGGCCACAGGGGCGGTGTCGGCGGCTTTGAGCTTGGCGGAATCCAAGGCTTCGTCAAGGGGTTTGAACTCGCGGGCGAGGTCGGCGAGGGATGCTTGAAGCTGTTCGAGCGTCCTTTCGTCTTTTTCAATTTGTCGTTTTTGCGAGGTAGCTCGCAAGAAGCGGTTGCTTGCTCTTATTTTCGCTTCCCGTGACGCGCCGCTTCCGACCTGCGAGTGCTTGGTGTTTTGTTCGTAGAGCACGGTGAGCTTTTCGAGGTTTTTTGTGAGGCGTCGTTGGGAAGCGGTCATGGTCCGCAGCTTTCGCACCATGCCCGGCCTGCGGTCGCGGCCCGCGGAATCTTGGAAAGCAGCCTGGGCAGCGGCAACCAAGGCCTGGGCGGCCGCGCTCTGGGCATCTGCGGTGGCCAGGGCTTGCTTGGCGGCTTGGGCTTCGGGGTCTTCTTCGAGGCTGGCCAGGACCAAGGCAAGGGCGGCGTCGTAGCGCTGCTGTTCGGTCTTGACCGAGGCAAGGGCCGCGACGTGGTCGGTGGATGCGGTTAGGGCGGCGGTCTGAGCCTCGGAGATACGCTGGTTGAGCTCAAGTCGTTGCTGAGCACGCTTGATCGATGCGTCCGTCGGCTGGGGCCGGGCTTGCAGGGGCCAGGTGGCGAGAATGAGTCCGACCCCTACGAAGGTGTGGAAATGGCGCATGGCCCCGATTCTAGGACTTTGTCGCGCAACCATGAGGAAGACGCCTTTTCGTGCGGCGGGGGCCATTTCGGCACCGTTTCGTGCCCGAGGGGTGCCCGAGGGGTGCTCGGTGGGCCGTTCAAGGGCTGAAGGTTTGACCCCGGGGGTGCAAAACGACGATAATGCGGTGCTTATGCACGCCCCACCCCGCCCTCGCCCGATCACCGGCTCCGCTGCGCTTTTCGCGTTGGCGGCCTTGGTGACGTTGTCGGTGGCGGTGCCCGGCGGGGCCCAGGCCCAGATGGTCGGCGGCCAGTCGGCCGCGGCGGCCCAGTTCATCGCGCGGCTTAACGAGGCGGCGCGAACGCTCGCTGGGTCGCGCGACCAGGCGGATGTGAAGCCCTGTGCGGCGGCACGGCCTGCGACCGCGGGCAAACGCCCGGTCGCGGTGCCCGGTCCCCAGCCGCCGGTGACGCGCGGCAGCTTGGCCTTGGGCCACCGTCTTGATTTCGCGCGGCTGTATCTGCCGCCGCCTTCCGTGTCATTCTGACAAGCGCCGCTGCCGGCGCTTGGTTCACGCGCGGCGTGGCCCACCTGGGCCGCCGTGTTGTGGAAGCCGATCCCCACATGCTTAACCCCACGTGACCGCCGCGCGCGGCGTGACAGCGGACGCAACGTCCAGCCGTCACGCGTCACGTCTCGCGGCCCACGCCGCATATGCCGCTGTTCTCCGCCACCGTGCGGGGCCGCGGCCCTTGCCTTCTTCAATTGATTTTTTCCGAAAGCAGATACCACCATGGTCGTTCAATCCATCGGCCGTCAGTTCACCAAAGTCTTCGGCTCGCGCAACCAGCGGGTCATCCGCAGCTACAACAAGCGCGTCGAGCAG
>JALZVY010000071.1 GCA_023300125.1 Phycisphaera sp. | reverse complement strand
AGCCTGGGCTGCCGAAGGCAGGCCACTAAGCCAAGCCTGGGCTGCCGAGGGCCGCGCACAAAAAAGCCCGGTCTCCTCCGACCGGGCTTCTGTCCCAAATGTGTTGTGTGGTGGGCTTAGGCGGCGATCCGCAGGCCCGCGTCGTCGAGGTAGTGGGCCAAACGCAGCTCGTCGGTGCGGGTGGAGAATTCTTCGAACACCATGCCCATGCGGGTGGGGCCGGCTTCGGGGCCTTCGTCGTGGTAGCGGACGATGCGGCCGCGTGCACTAAACTGGGCGTTGGTCTGCCCGGGCAGCAGGCCGCGGACCTCGACGTGGGTGCCTGGATCCAGGGCGTCGTCGATCTCAAAACGCATGCCGCTCATGCTGACGTCGTAGATGTGGCCGGTCCACTGGTAGTCGGTTTCGCCCACACGCCGCACCCGCAACACGCTGTAAGCCGCGGAGACCTTCAGACGGGGCTGCTGGCGGGTTTCCGCCACGCGGGGAGTCGACTTGGGGGCGGTGGGCTCGGACGACTCGGAGTGTGGGAAGGCAAACGTCATGGCGGGGTCCGTGGGGCTGATGATGGGCCAGAGGCGATGGCCTCCCGGTAGGCCGGGAGGGTGATGACGGTTCTATCGGTGGGGCCGAGTCGGCAATTAACTGGCCTCCGCACGGGGGGGGCTCCGATAAAACCCCATGGCTGATAATCCTTCTCGCGTTGCCTCTCGCGCTTCGGTGAGCCCCTTGGAAGGGGCGGTTCAGGCGCAAGAAAATGCCTCTCAGAGCTCAGAACCGCAGATTCGGGTGCTGGCGAGCGCTCCTCCGCGTCCGGCGGGTCGCTCGGGGGCTGCGCGTTGCGGGACGCTGCTGCTGGGCACGGCTCAGACGGTGCGGCAGTTGGCGGCGGGGCTGCGTGAAACGGTGCCCGCCCCCCACGTGGTGGGCTGCGTGTTGATGCAGCCCGCGGCCACGGACCTGCCGCTGTGGGGCACGGTCGATCAGTTGAATGAGCTGTGCCTTCGGCCGGGGATTGAGCGTGTGGTGATCAGCCTGCCTGCGGTGATGGCTCCCGCGGCGCGGCGGGCGGCCCAAACCCTGGACGCCGCGGGGGTCGCGTGGTCGAACGTGAAGACGTTGGCGGATCAGATGGAAGAACGCGCCGCACCCCGCGGTGGGCCTGGTTTTGATTTGTCGCAGCTGCTGGACCGCCAGCCCGAGCCCCTGGACGACGTGGCCATCGCCGCGGTGCTGCGCGGGCGGCGTGTGCTGATCACTGGGGCGGGCGGGTCGATCGGGTCTGAGTTGGCGTTGCGGGTGGCGGGGTACGGCCCCTCCGAGCTGACGCTGGTGGAGCGCTCGGAGAACGCGCTGTTTGAGATCGACCGGCGGATCGCCCACCGTTTTCCGAAGGTGGTTCGGCACACGGTGATGCACGACATCACCCACCACGACCGCACCGCCCGCCTGCTGGGTCGGGTGCGTCCTGAGGTGGTGTTTCACGCCGCGGCGCACAAACACGTGCCCATGATGGAAGATCACCCGGCCTTGGCGGTGGAAAACAACTTCCACGGCACGCGCAGCGTGGCCGATGCCGCGGCGGCGGCGGGGGCCGAGCGTTTTGTGATGATCAGCACCGACAAAGCGGTCAATCCTTCGTCGGTGATGGGGGCGACCAAGCGGATGGCCGAGCGCTACATCCAGCACCTGGATCACATCAGCGACACGACGTTCTGCATGGTGCGTTTTGGCAACGTGCTGGGCAGCGCTTGTTCGCTGATCCCCATCTGGACCGAGCAGTTGGCCCAGGGCGGCCCGTTGACGGTGACCCACCGCGACATGACGCGCTATTTCATGACCATTCCTGAGGCCGCGGGCCTGGTGCTGCAGGCCGGGGCCACCGCCCGCGGGGCCGAGGTGTTCTTGTTGGACATGGGCGAGCCGGTGCGCATTGTCGACATGGCCGACCGGTTCCTTAAGGCTCAGGGCCTGGTGCCCGGGGTGGACGTGGGCATCGCGTTCACCGGGCCGCGTCCGGGTGAGAAGCTGTTTGAAGAGCTGGCCTACCGAGGCGAAGACATGGCGCCCACCGCGCACCCGTCGATCCGCCGCTGGCGCACCGGCCCGCCGCAGGTCGCTTCGGTGCGGCAGATGGTGCGGACCTTCGATCGCCTGCGTGCGGCCGACGACGGGGTGGACCCGCCGGCCGCCGCCGTGGTGGCGGCGCTGCACACCGCGGTGCCCGAGATGGTCGCGGCGTGCGCGTAAGCGCAGCGGCGTGTGGGGTGTGACACGACCACGGAAAACACATGACGTGGGTGAACTTGAGTCACGCGACGCGGGCGGGGGTGTTCGATACGCTATGTGGGTGACGTGATGGCGGTGCGCTGTCATGCAGGTCCGTGGGGAGCCTTGACCGACAGACGGCGGTCACCCTCAATCCCCAACCCCCAACGCTGGCGGCGGAGCCGCCCACCCCATGCCCTGGACCCTCTACAAATACATTCTGCGTGAGCTGCTGAAGCTGCTGGGCCTCACCACGGTGGTGTTGGTGGTGGTGATGAGCTTTGCCGCGGCCTTCCAGCCCATGAGCGACGGGCTGCTGACCCCGGGGCTGTTTGTGAAGTTTGTGATCTTCACGGCGCCCACGGTGCTGGGCCTTGCCTTGCCTTTTGCCGGCGCGTTTGCCAGCACGCTGACGTTTTTGCGGCTGAGCAATGACAACGAGATCATCGCCTGTTCGGCGTCGGGCATCAGCTATCGGCGCTTGTTGGCGCCGGTCTTTGGCACGGGGCTGGTGCTGACGGTGTGCTTGCTTTTGCTGGCCAATCAGGTGGTGCCGCGCTTCTTCCGCTTGGCGGCCCAGGCGGCCACGCGTGACGTGGTGGGTTTGATGGCCGGGCAGCTGGCCAACCACGAGCCGTTTGTGGTCAGCGGCATCGACTCGGAAAGCTCCGGCAGCTTTGTGATCTATGCCGACCAGACCATTCAGCACCCGCCGCCCACGGGGTTGGACACGCCGCTGCCGATCACCCAGCTGGTGGAGCTGCGCGGGGTGGCGGTGGGCCGGGTAAACGAAGACAACCGCATCGAAAGCGACACGACCGCCGAGCGGGCCGAGCTGATGGTGTACGAGGACGAGCTGACGCGCGATGCGTGGATCCGGTTGCGGCTTTTCGAGGTCACGCGGCACGACATCGGCTATGTCAAGAGCTTGGAGACGCGGATGATCCGCGTGCCCAGCCAGTTTTCCGAGGACCCCAAATTTTTCACCAGCGGCGAGCTGACCCGGCTGAACGATGCGCCCGAGGGCTACGACCGTGTGTCCCGGCGTATGGAGCAGTTGGCCGCGGCGCTGGCCACCGAGAGCGTGCGTAACGCGCTGGTGGTCACCCGCGAACGCGCGGTGCTAGAGGGCGTGCTGTCGGCGCGGTACGTGCTGTCGGCCGCCGAGGTTGAGCCCGGCGTGGTGGAGGAGTCCGGTGGCGATGGGGGGTTGGTGTTGCGCGGCGTGCGGGTGGCTTACTACGCCAATGGCGACACCGCCGGCGAGCCGGACCGCAGCTACACGGCGCCGCGTGCGGGCGTGCAGGTGCACACCAGCCGCTTTGACCCCGAGCCGGCGATCGACTTGGCGCTGAGCGATGCCACGGTGCACGGCAGCCCGTCGTCGGGACTGCCGTCGGTGAACGAGCCCAGCCTGGCCCTGCGCGGTTTGAAATGGCCTGCGCGGATTCTTTCCGATGACTTGGCGAACCAGACCGTGGCCCAGCTGTTTGCCCGGGCCGCCGAGCCGACCTTTGCCGGCGCCGCGGCGGTGGCCCAGCGCACCAGCGACCTGCGTGGGACGGTCGCCCAGCTTTCCCGCAGCATCTTGGCCGAGCGCAACCAGCGCGCCGCCTCGGCGGTGTCGTGTGCGCTGCTGATTGTGCTGGGCTCGGTGTTGAGCATCCACATGCGCGGCCAGGCGCCGCTGACGGTGTATTTCTGGAGCTTTTTGTTGGCCATCGTGGCCCTGATTGTGATCAGCACCGGGGGCAACGTGACCGGTGCCACCGGCAGCCCGCTGGGTGTGGGCCTGGCGGTGATCTGGAGCGGCAACGCGCTGCTGGTGGGCGTGATTGCGGTGCTGTATCTGAAGGTGGTGCGGCATTAGGCGGCTTCGCCGCCGGGGTTGGGGATTGGGCATTCGGGGTTGAGACGCCGTTCGCCGGATCCATGAAACGCGCATTGTTCTTGAAGTCTCAACGCCCCCAACCCAGCCTCAGCCCCAGCCCCAACCCCGAATCCCGAACCCCCAACCCCGGCGGCGAAGCCGCCTCCTCCCCTCCATGAAAACCCTCGACCGCTACATCGTGCGTCAGTTTTTGGTCAATTTCGCGATCTTGTTCGTGGTGTTGATGTCGCTGTTTGTGGTGGTGGATCTGATCGTGGACCTAGATGAGTTCATCCAGGCCGGGGAAGCCCACGCGGCCGCGTGGCTGGGTGGGCGTTGGGTGGCGACGCTGGGCATCACCGTGGGCTATTACGGGCCGGTGGTGCTGCTGGTGTATGTGTTTTTCAATGGGTTGATCGTGGTGGGGGCCATGGGCTTTACGCTGACCAACCTGCAGCGCACCCGCGAGTTGACCGCGATGATCGCCAGCGGGGTGAGCCTGTACCGGGTGGCGGCGCCGCTGATGGTCACCGGGCTGCTGCTGAGCGCCTTGACCCTGCCGGTGCAGGAGTTCGTGTTGCCGCAGCTGGCTTCGCAGCTGGTCCGCAAAAAATCGCACTTGAAAAAGGTCGATGACGAGCGCGAGCGCAAGCCCGTGTTTTACGCCGCGGCAGGTGGGGGCGATCTGCTCAGCGCCGAGTCGTTCGACGCCGAAGAAGGGGTGTTGCGCGGCTTGCAGATCCACGACCGCAGCCCCGAAGGCCGGACGGTGCGCTTCGTGCGGGCCGATGCGGCGTATTGGCGTGCAGAGATGATCACACCCGAGGATGTGGCGGCGGCGGGCGGCGGCTCGCCGGAGATCCGCATGCGGTGGGTGTTGGAAAACGGGGTGTCCGAAGAAATCAACCAGACCGGGGCCCAGCTTGGGGTGCCTGGAGGGGCAGGCGAGGGGCTTTCTGCGCGGGGCGTGGTGCGTGAGGTGGCGGCCTACGACACAGACTTGTCGCCCACGGTCTTGCAGGCCCGCCAAACCGCGATGTTCGCGAACCTGCTCTCGATCCGGGAGCTGCAAAAACTCTCGAAGAACCGCGCGGTGGAATCGACGCGGCGCGGCAAGATCGAGCAGGTGATCTGGAGCCGGTTCAGCTTGATGGTGCTCAACGCGTTGCTGCTGGTGATGGCGCTGCCGTTTTTCCTCTCGCGCGTGCCGGGCAACACGTTGGTGGCGTCGCTGCGGGCCGCGGGCTTGTGCATCGGCGCCTGGGGCGGGGGATTGGTGATGCTTCAGGTGGGGCCCGGGTCGCTGCCCATCGGAGGGCTGGCGAATCCGGCGCTGGTGGCCTGGTTGCCCGTGGCGATGTATTTGCCCGTGGCCGCGTGGCAGCTCACGCGGATCAAGACCTAAGCGACGGCAAGAGGGGCGTCCACGGCAGCTTGGCCGCTGCAGCGGGGCGCTGTATTAAGCGGCTTTGGCGAGGGCGGGCTCGGAGGCCTGGGCGGTATCGGCGGGGCCCACGCTGCCCACCGGCTGATCGCTGTAATCACCCCGGGCGTGGGATTCGACGCCCAAGGGATTGGCCTGGCGCTTCTGGGCCATGGCGTTGATGGCCTCTCGGCGGTCGTCGATGCTTTGGAGGTAGTCCTTGCGCCGCTGGCGTGCGGCGCGGATCAGGTCGTGGCGTTCGACGCCGATTTGGTGTTGCCGGGCCAACACATAGAGCATCAGCGTGACCAGGTGGAAAGCCAGTCCGCCAAGCAGCAGGGCTTTGAGGGTGAGCGGATCAAGCATGGGCATGTCATCGGGATGCGGCCGACCCCGGCGGGCGTGAAAGCCACCGCGCTGCGCGGTTATCGGGAGCTGACGGGGCCCAAGCGCAGGCCATACACTCGCACGATGCTCGAAAAATGCCTTTTTTGCGCTCCGCGGTGTGGCGGGCGATCTGCCGTGTCGGTGTGGCGTGCGATGCGCTGGTTGTTTGTGCTGGCGCTGGTGGGGGCGGTGGCCGGGGGGGCTGGGGCGCAGCACAACACCGTGAGCATGCGGATCGCGCCCGGGGGCTTTGGGCTCGATGGGGTGGTGCGGCCCGGGTCGTGGGCGGGGCTGCGGCTGCTTTTGGATTACCCCGGAGCCGACGACCGCGACGTGACGCTGAGCTGGGAGCTGACCGACGAAGACGGCGACCGCGTGGTGGCCCAGCGCGGGGTCACCTTGGCCCGTCAGCGCGACGACCAAGCGGTGTGGCTGTACGCCGCGCTGCCCGCGGCGATGCATTCCGAAACGGTCTTCGCGGCCCGCTGTGTGGACAGCCAAAGTGGCGAGCTTCTGGCCTCGGTGGTGTTTGGCCCCGACCCCGACCGCCTGGCCGCGGCCGATGACACGGTGATGGTGGTGACCAGCAGCGCCGACCTGGGCTTGTCGGATTACGGCCGGCACGAGACGGCCCACGCCGCGGTGCGCGTGGTGCGGGGCGTGTCGTTGACCACGCTGCCTGATCGCTGGGCGGGGCTGCAGGCGGTGTCGACTTTTGTGTGGACGCCCGACGGCGGGGGGGACCCGGCCGACCCGCGGCAGGTCAGCGATGCGGCGCTGGAGTCTTTGCGCGAGTGGTGTTACCGCGGCGGGCACCTGGTGGTGATGCTGCCGGCGATTAACAACACCTGGTTTGGCTCGCCGTTGGCGGATCTGTTGCCGGTGCAGGCCCGCGCTGCGCGTCGCGTGGAAACCGACCGCTGGGATGAGCCCCAGTGGATGGGCGGTCTGGGCCTCGAAGCGCCCCAGACGGTGAGCCAGACGGTGTTTTCTGTCAAAGATGCCGGTGGCGTCGGGGCGGCCACGGTGCTGCTGCGCGACGCCGAGGACCGGCCCGTGGCGGTGGCGGGGCGCTACGGCTTTGGCCGTGTGACCTTGCTGGGCCTGGACTTGACGCAGGAGCCGATCCGCCTGGCGGGCATGCCCAAGGGCGAACGCCGCGCGTGGTCGCGGCTGCTGAACCTGACCGCGCCGGTGTACAGCGAGGCGTATGTGGCCCCGCTCGTGAAGGATCGCACCTTCGTGCCTGCTGCCCAGCTTCAGCGGCGGTCGCTGGGCGATTTTGTGGGCGGGCAGATCGCGATGACCGGCACCGTCAGCGTGTTGTTGTTTGTGGCGGTGGTGTCTTTCGTGCTGTATTGGCTGCTGGCGGGCGTGGCCTTGCAGCCGCTTCTGAAGCGACGCGGCCGCGAGCGGTGGGCGTGGCCGGTGTTTGCCGCGGTGGTGTTGGCCTTTGCGGGGGTGGCCTGGGGGGCCGCGGCGCTGGTGCGTCCCGGCGCCGCGTCGCTGCGTCACATCACGGTGATGGACGTGGACGCCAACAGCGGCGACAGCCGGGTGCGCAGCTTGGTGTCGGTGTTTCTTCCGGATTTTGGTGTGATTGAAGCGGCCTTGGGCGACACGCCGGTGGGGGGGCTGGCCGGGGCGCCGCACAACCTGCTCGCCTCGCCGGGCCTGCCGGGTGACGTGCCCGGGCCCGGGTTCATCGAGGCGCGTTCGTACGCGGTGAACGCGGCCAAGCCCGGGGCCGCGCTGCTGCCCACCCGTGCGACCACCAAACGGCTGCTGCTGGATTATGTGGGCCCAACCCTGCGGCCCACGCCCGGGCTGGCCCAGCCCTTTGAGGTGGTGGCCCGCACGCCGTTGACCCAGGGCCCCAACGGCTGGCCCGAAGGCGAATTGGTGCACACCCTGCCCGGGGTGCTGACCAACGTGCTGGTGGTGCAGGCCCGCGGCGAAGGATTTGATGAGCGCGGCGTGCGGCGCCCCCTGCCCCCGCGGGTGTGGCGCCCCAGCAACGCCCTGGGCCAAGACGCCTGGGCGCCGGGAGATCCGCTTGTGTTTTCGGGCCGGGTCGATGACTACCGCGACTTGGTCACGCGTCCCACGCGCTACCGCGCCCAGCGCGACCTGACCGTCGAGGGCTACCTGGGGGACCTGCTGTCGCAAGAGAAAGGGGCCATCGGCGCAGTCGCGGGCACGCTGAGCCTGGACGAGAGCGTGATCGCGCGCCGCTTTGCGCTGATGAGTTTTTACGACGCGCTGCCACCGCCCAATTTCTTGAAGCTGGACTTTCCGCGCGACGCGGCCATGGCCCGGGGGACCTTGGGGCCGGGTGCCGACCTCACCGCGCTGCTGCAAGGCCGGCGGCTGATCGTGCTGGGGCAGCTCAAGTCTGGGGCTCTGCCCCTGGCCCTGACCCTGGACGGCGAAACCCCGCCCAGCGACGGGTGGACCTTTGTGCGGGTGATCGTGGACTACTGATGCCGCGCGGTGGGGCCCGCGGCCGTCCTGCACTATGCTTCTTGGCATGCTGAGGATGATGCTTGTTGTATGGATGGTGGGGGTGCCCGCGCAGGCGGTGACCGACACCGCGTGTTTTGCATTGCGTGACGGGGACGT
Organism: Phycisphaera sp.; assembly: GCA_023300125.1. Classification (GTDB taxonomy): domain Bacteria; phylum Planctomycetota; class Phycisphaerae; order Phycisphaerales; family Phycisphaeraceae; genus Algisphaera. The sequence goes on along the minus strand of JALZVY010000071.1, from coordinate 8,542 downwards.
CAAGGCGGTGGCCGAAGCGCTGGAGACCCTGGCTTGGGAGCCGGGGGCCTTTGACGTGGACGCGCAGCCCGGCGACGGCGACGCGGACGCGATACTGAGCTTTCCCACGGCCCGGCCCGCGGGCGACGCGGCGATGGACACCGTGCGGCTGCGCTGGTTTGCTCCGCGGGGTGCAGACGCTGCGGACGACGCGGACGCGGGGCCCGCGGTGTTGTTGATCCACTCGCTTCATCCGGACATGCCCATTGGCCTGGGCCTGGCCCGCGGGCTGCGGGCCAAGGGCATCCACGCGTTTTTACTTGAGCTGCCGGGCTATGGCGCCCGCGTGCCCACGCCCGCGAAGATGACCGGCGTGACCCCGCTTGAAGAGTCGCGGATGGCGGTGGCCGATGTGCGGCGGGCCTACGACGTGATCGCCAGCCGGGCCGGGGTGGACCCGAGCCGGGTGGTCTTGCAGGGCACCAGTCTGGGCAGTTACTTCGCGGCCGCGGCCGCGGGGCTGGACGACTGCTTTGCAACGACGATCTTGCTGCTTTCTGGGGGCAACGGGGTGGACATTCTTGAAAACGGGCAGAAGGACGCTTACCACGTGCGTGGGGCGCTGCGGCACTACGGCTACGACACCCACGCGAAGCTGACGGCGCTGATCGACCCGGTGGAGCCGCTGCGGCTTGCCCCGCGGCTGGATCCGGCGACCACGTGGATGGTCAACGCGAAAGACGACACGGTGGTGCCCGCGGACAACGCCCAGGCGCTCGCCGCGGCGATCGGGTTGGACGAGGACCACCACCTCTGGATGCCCGGGAACCACTACACCTCGTTCATCTTGCTGCCCGGGGTGCTGGATTTGATGGCCCGCCAGACGTTGGCGCTGCCCGCGGGGCAAGCCGACACGGAGGCGCGGCCATGAAATTGGCGCTGATCGGTGACGTGCATCTGTTCACGCTGCGTTTCCATCCCAAGCGGCTGCTCAGCCGCCGGGTGATGGCGCACACCAACCTGTTGATGAACCGCCGGCATCAGTTCAACCACGGGCTTCTGCCTGAACTGGTGGCGCGGGTGCAAGCGCTCAAGCCCGACATGGCGCTGTTTTCAGGCGATGTGAGCACCTCGTCGTTGGAGCACGAATTCGAAGATTTTCTCAGCGCTTTTGGCCCGCTGATCGACGACGTGCCCTGCGTGCTGGTGCCCGGCAACCACGACCGCTACACCTTTGGCAGCCGCCGGGTCAAACGCATCGAGACGCTGCTGCACGCGCTGATGCCCGAAACGTTTCCGCACCTGCGCGAGCTTCAGCCGGGCTGGAAACTCTTGGCCCTGGACTCGGCGATCCCCAACCGGGTGTTTTCGCGCGGGGCGCTGGGCGAGCGGCAGTTCGCCCAGGCGGTGGAGGCAATCCAGGCGGTGGGCCACGACGAGGCGCTGATGGTGCTGTGCCACTACCCCTGTGCGCTGCCCGAGGGCGTGCACCATGGCTGGTCGCACGACATGAGAGAAGCCGGGCCCTTGCAAGCCGCGCTCGCGGCGTGCAAGGGCCGGGTGGTTTATGTCCACGGGCACATCCACAAGCCCTGGCACGCGATGCCCGGGCCCGCAGGCCAAGGGCCGGCTTTTGAGTGCATCAACGCCGGGGCCCCGTGCATGACCAGCCCCCGCTGGCCGCGGGGCCAGGGGTTTTGGGAAATCGACCTGCCTGCGGACCCCCGCGGGGCCCTGGTGACCCGGCACCACGCGCCGGTGCAGGGCGCAGAAGGGCTTGAGACCCTGCCAGACGGCACAGACCCACCCGGGGGCGGTGGGGATGCGGGGCATGGGGGTTGGCGGGTCGGCGCCCAGCCGTGAGCCGTGGCTTACTTGGACGTTGAACCCCGGCCGTCGGCGTGTCGTACCGCGGGATCTGGATCTATCATGATGGATCGCCCCGCGCGGTCTGATGCAGGCCCTGCGGGGGCACCTCTCTCAGGAATCTTCTCGTATGTGTGGAATCGTCGCTTACGTTGGCAACAAGCCCGCCGCCCCCTTGCTCATCGAGGGTCTCAAACGCTTGGAGTACCGCGGGTATGACTCGGCGGGGCTGGCGGTGCTGAGTGGGGGTACGGTGCATACCCCCGGCACGGTGCAGATGTCGCGCAGCGTGGGGCGGGTGAGTGTGCTCGAAGAGCAGGTCAACGCCCAGTCAAGCCAGTTTGAGGGCACCCTGGGCATCGCCCACACGCGGTGGGCCACCCACGGCTCGCCCACCCAAGAGAACGCCCACCCGCACACGGGCACCACCAAAGACGGCCACACGATCGCGTTGGTGCACAACGGCATCATCGAGAACTACCGGGCCCTGCGGACGTATTTGGAGCAGAAGGGGCACGTGTTCACCAGCGAGACCGACACCGAGGTGTTGGCCAAGCTGATCGCCGAATTGTACGAGGTGGAAACCGAGGGCGGGTCGGGGGCGGCGCTCGAGCGTGCGGTGCAGACGGCCCTGCGCGAAGTGACCGGGGCGTACGCCATCGCGGTGACCTGCGAGCGCGAGCCGCACACCCTGGTGGTGGCCAAGAAGGGAAGCCCGCTGATTGTGGGCGTGGCGGACCACGCCTACGTGGTGGCCAGCGATGCCAGCGCGATCGTGAGCCACACCACCCAGGCCATCACCCTCGAGGATTATCAGGTGGTGCGCCTGTGCGCCGGGCCGCGCGACCAGATCCCCGAATCGCCCACCCACGGCGGGCCGTGGAGCGTGGACTTTCGCACCACGACCATCGACAACGAGCAAGTCCGCCAGCGGGTCGAGGCCCTCGAACTGGACCTCGAGCAGATCGAGCTGGGGGACTACGAGCACTACATGCTCAAAGAAATCATGGAGCAGCCCGAGGCGGTGCGCACCAGCCTGCGCGGCCGCATCGACACCCGCGAAGGGCGTGTGGTGCTGGGCGGCCTGGCAGGACTGTCGCGCGAACTTGTTCGCGCCAAACGTTTCATTTTCACCGGCCAGGGCACGGCGTACCACGCGGGGCTGATCGGCGAGTATTTGTTTGAAGCCTTGGCCAAGGTGCCCAGCCGGGCTCACTACGCCAGCGAGCTGCGCTACCGCAACCCCATCATCGAAGAGGGCACGGTGATCGTGCCCATCAGCCAAAGTGGCGAAACCGCCGACACCTTGGCGGCGCTGACCGAAGCCAAGGAACGCGGGGCCCTGAGCCTGGGCGCGGTGAACGTGGTGGGCAGCACCATGGCCCGCGAGACCGACGCGGGGGTTTACCTGCGGGTGGGCCCAGAGATCGGCGTGGCCAGCACCAAGGCCTTTACCGGGCAGGTGGCGGTGCTGACCATGATGGCCCTGTACATGGGCAAGCGTCGCTACCTGTCGGGCGGGGACGTGGAGCGCTACCTCGAAGAGCTCAACGCCGTGCCCGACCACATTGCCAAAATCGTCGAACAAAGCGCCTACATCGGCGAGTGCGTCAAGCAGGTGGTCGACCGCGACAACTGGCTGTTTTTGGGCCGCGGCTACAGCTACCCCGTGGCCTTGGAAGGCGCGCTCAAGCTTAAAGAAATCAGCTACATCCACGCCGAGGGCATGCCCGCCGCGGAGATGAAGCACGGCCCGATCGCGTTGATTGACGACGGCATGCCGGTGGTTTTCATCGCCACCCAAGGCAGCCAGTACGACAAGGTCATCAGCAACATCGAAGAAGTGAAAGCCCGCGGGGGCCGGGTGATTGCCGTGGCCACCGAGGGCGACACCCGCATCGGCGACTACGCCGATTTTGTGTTCCACGTGCCTGCGATCAGCGATGCACTGAGCCCGATGCTGACGGTGATCCCCTTGCAGTTGCTGGCTTATCACGCGGCGGTGCAGCGTGGCCACGACGTGGACAAGCCGCGGAACCTGGCCAAGTCGGTCACCGTGGAGTAAGCAGCGTTGCGGTGTGTCACACCCGGGGCGGCGTGTTGCGCCTGCAGATCGATGTTCACTCGCAGCTTGGACGCAGCGCCCGCCGCGCTGGCGTGGTGCGCGTAAACTGGTTGCGAAGCGCCGGCGGAGCCGACGCGCATTTGATCCGCGACCAGGAATGTCAACATGATTCGGGTTTTGCTTCTCGCGACCATCACGGTCTTTTCCGCGGTGGGCTGTGCGACCCCGCGTTGGATTTACGCCTCGGACGATCAGCCCCAAGCGGCGATCAACGACAGGCATCTGAGCCGTGCCATGGCGGTGGCGGTGCAGGCGGTCAGAGATGACCAAGCCGGCCCCGCGCCGTACGCCGTGGTGCTGCCGCGTGGCGCCAGCCCCGAGACCTATGCCGAGGTGGTGCATCAACTCGGCGAAGACGCCCGCGTGCCCACGGGCATTCCCGAGGTGGAGGTGGATACAGACAGCGGGCGTGCGGTGCTTCGCGATGAGGCGGTGCGTGCGGCCGAGGCGGCGGCGTGGCCCGTTCCCACGCCCAGCGGCACGCTGCCGGTCTACAAGCTCAGGGCCGTGCGCCTTAGTGGTCACAGCGGCGCGATGGACATCCTTTGCCCGCTGAGCAACGGCCCGCGGTTGGCGACGGTGAACTTGAAACTGGACACCGGCCACGGCTGGCATGTCACGAGCGTGCGTGTGTGGCGGGGGCTGGACCCCGACTCGGGGCTTTGAATCGGCTGCCCTTTGTGGCGCTCCCTTGCGCCGCCTGCTTATGCCCCTGCTTATGTCCCGGGTTTGTTCCCGCGGGCTTGTTGGTTTGAATCGGTTCACCCGCCTTGTATCGAACGCCGCGTTGCGGCACGGAGACTTCGCGATGTTTCAGCGCCTCTGCATCTGCCCCAGCCCCAGCCCCAGCCCCAGACGACCCCGCGGCTTTGGGCCTTGGCTGCCCGCTTGCGTGGCACCGTCGCCACGTGTCCGCTGGCGTGGGGCGGGGCTGGCCTTGGCCCTCACCCTTGCGGGCGGTGTGCCGTCGTGGTCGGCGGCGCAGGCGACCGACGACCCGAGCGCAGCGGCCAACACGCCTCGTGAAATCATCGACCGACTGATTGCCCAGCCCCGCAACGGCGCGGACCGGGCGGTGGCGCCGCGGCCACGCGGCGCGGCAACGGCGACGGACAGCGTGGGCCACGGCCAGCTGGACCCTGGGGTGGTGCAGATCGACCCCGACACGCCGCTGCCACGGCTGCGGCGCGAAGGGGGCTTTGTGGTCGACCGTCCAGGGCGATTGATCGCGGTGCCCGACCCTTCAACACCCCCGCAGGCTCGTGGCGAGTTGTGGGTGTTCGCCTTTGATCGGGTGGCGGGCGTCGACGATCTGCGGCCGATGATCGTGCAAAAAACCCAGCGGCTGCAAATCATGCAGGACGCGCGGGGCAGCGATGCGTCGGGCGGCGAGGCGGGCAGCGCGTCGGAGCGGGGCCGGCTGGTGGGGCATTTTTTGATCACCGGCCAGGTGCACACCCACCGCAATGTGAACTACCTGCTGCCCAGCGCCGTCACCGCGCAGCCCGATCCCCAGGCTGCGGCACTCATCGCGTCGGCCATCGCCCAGCGTCGGGCGTTGAATGAGCGGGCTGCGCCCCAAGAACGGTCCAACGCCCCGGCGGTGTCGAGCGATTCTTTTGAAAGCGCCGGCGGGTCGCCGCCGTCGACCTTTGCCGGTGGCGACGACCCCATCCGCCAGATGGAGGAGTTGTTGTCTCGCCCGGGCGGGCCCGCTTCGACCCCGGGCGATCCGAGCGTGGGGGCTGTGGCCGAGGGCATCGAGTCCCACGCGGGCGCAGACGCTCCGGTGGTGGCCCCGCCGCGCCAAGAAGGCACGTATTTGGTGGAGCGCCGCGGCCGCATCGTTGGAAGTCAGGCCGGGGGTGCGGTGCTGTTTGCCTTCGCCGCTGACGGATCGCAAGCCGATGAGCCCCCGGTGGTGTTGATGCCCTGCGGCTTGCTTGAAAACCTCGAAGACGAGGTTCGCAAGGCCAACATCTCCCCGGAGTTCGCCTTGTCCGCACGCGTCTACGCCCACCGCGGTGTCAACCACGTGCTGCCCACCTCCTACCGCACCGTGCCGCGCCGCGACAACCTGGGCTACTGACCAAGACGTCGGGATTGATCTCGCATCACGCACGCTCCGGGGGATCTCGGAAAGAAGCGTTTTTTCCACACCTGTGTGCGATGCGATCCCGAGCGCTAAGCGAAGGGGGGAGGAGGTCATGTAGCGGGGGTTCGGCAGCCCGCGTCGCAGCAGACCGAAGCCCCCCGCTGCATGCCCGGCGTCCGCAGCAAAGAAAAACCCCGCTGCCACAGAAGTGACAACGGGGCGGAGGGGAGAAAGCAGGGGTGGGGAGAAGCCCCGTGGCCTCTGACACAATGTATCGCACATCGCATTGAGAGTCCTCCAGTTTTTTTACTGAAGGCGGCCTCAGAATGGCAGGCCGGTAAACGAACTTCCGGGTCTTAGATTACCTATCTTCACACCCTTTGTCCACTTGGGGAGGCCGCGAAGCAAGTTTTTTTCGCTGGGACTTCCGGTTGCGGGGGCCGCCAGGCCTGTCAACGGGCCTGTGAGTCGCGTTCTTGGGCCAGCATGGCGCTGCCGATCACCCCGGCGTCGTCGCCCAGCTCGCCTATGACCAGTTGGGTTTCGCGAAGCACTTCGGGGAAGACCGCGTCTTGGAAGGCCTCACGCACCCACTGGGCCCAGGTTTCGCCCAGGGCGTCGCTGACCCCGCCGCCCAGCACCACCGCGGGCAGGCTGAGCAGGGTGACGGTGCTGGCGATGGCGTGGCCCACCGCGGTGGCGGCCTGCTTCAGCAGTTCGGTGGTCAGCGGGTCGTCTTGGGCCAAGGCCGCGGCGAGGGCTTTGGATCGGATGCGGCCCAGGTCGCCGTCGACGATCTTGCCCATGGCCGAGGGGTGGCCGGTGGCCATCAGCCGGGTGAGCATGGCCACCACGTTGTTGCGGCCCGCCAGGTCTTCCAGGGTGCGCCGCCCGCGCCCGGCCCCGGAGCGCAGCACGGTGTGGCCGATCTCTCCGGCGGTGAAGCAGGCGCCGTGGAACAGCTTGTCGTTGAGCACCAGCCCGCCGCCCACGCCCGTGCCGCACCACACCGCCAGCAGGCTGTCGACTTTCTTGAGCTTGCGTGCAGCGCCCGCCCGGTACTCGCCCCACGCCGCGACGTTCACGTCGTTGTCGACGGTGACCGGCCACTTGACTTCGTTGCCCAGCACCTTGGCCAGGGGGAAGTCTTCCCAGCCCAGGTTCACGGCCTTGATCACGGTGCCGGTGCGGTGGTCCACCGCGCCCGGGGCGCCGATGCCCAGGCCCGCGATCTCGCTTTTTTTCAGCCCGGCCTTGTCAACCACCTCGTCGCACAGCTTCACGATGCGTTTGATGACCGCCTGGGCGCCCTCGGCGCTTTTGGTTTTGGTGCTGTCGCGGGCCAGCACCTTGCCGTCGAGCACCACACCGCCCTGGATGTTGGTGCCGCCGAGGTCGAGTCCGAGATAAGGGGTGCTGGGCATGGCTGAAACCAGAAGGCAATGGGAGTGAAGCAAGCACGCGCGGACGCGGCAGGGCGGACGCTAGAGGGCAGGGCGCAGGCCGCTGTGGCCCGCGTGCTGTTCGTACTGCCGGGCGGTGCGGAGAAGGGTCTGCTCGCCGAAGGCCGGGCCGATGAGCTGGATGCCCACAGGCAGGGTGGTGCCGTCGACCTGGGCGGTGCCCGCGGGCAAGCTGATGCCGCAGATGCCTGCGAGGTTCACGTTCACGGTGTAGATGTCGTTGAGGTACATCGCCAGCGGGTCGTCCACCAGCTCGCCGCGTTTGAACGCCGGGCCGGTGGTGGTGGGGCACAGAATGGCGTGCACGCCCGCGTTAAACACGTTGTCGAAGTCGTTGCGGATCAGCCGACGCACGCGCAGGGCCCGGTCGTAGTACTGCTGCTCGTAGCCGCTGCTCAGGGCATAGGTACCCAGCATGATGCGGCGTTTGACCTCGTCGCCGAAGCCTTCTTCGCGCGACAGCGCGGTCAGCTCGGCCAGGTCGCTGGTGGATTGGCCGGTGCGGTGGCCGTAGTGCACGCCGTCGTAGCGGGCCAGGTTGCTCGACAACTCGGCGGTCATCTGCACGTAGTAGGTGGGGATGCCGTAGGCGGTGTGGGGCAGGTCGACCTCGACCAGCTGAGCGCCTTGGTCGCGGTAGAGGTCGCAGGCGGCTTCGACCGCGGCCTGCACCGCGGGGTGGTTGGCGCCTTCCATGACGTACTGCTTGGGCAGGCCGATTTTGAGACCTTCCACAGGCGTGTCGACCTGATCCAGGTCGGCTTCGACGTGGCGGTCGGCGCAGGTGTTGTCATTGGGGTCGGCCCCGGCCATCAGCTTGGTCAGCAAGGCGGCGTCGGCCACGCTGCGGGTGAAGGTGCCGGCTTGGTCCAGCGAAGACGCGCAGGCCACCATGCCGTAGCGCGACACCCGGCCGTAGCTGGGCTTGAAGCCCACCACCCCACACAGCGCCGCAGGCTGGCGGATCGACCCGCCCGTGTCGGTGCCCAGGGTGGCGGCGGCCAGCCCGCCGGC
>JALZVY010000070.1 GCA_023300125.1 Phycisphaera sp. | reverse complement strand
CCCCCCGCCCCGACTCCGCCGAGCCCCTGGTCGCCCGCGTGCACGCCCTGTCCGATCAGCAACACAGCCCCGCAGACATCGCCCGCGAGCTGGACGAGCCCATCGGCAAGATCGAACTGATCTTGGCCCTGCGCCGCAGCCCAAGCTAGCCCCTGCTCGGGGAGATCTGAGATTTCCCCCAACGCCGAAGCCAAGCCCCAAGCGATAAACTGGTGCTCTACCCCGCACCGCATTCGCTGCATCACCGACCCTGCCCACCCACCCCGCACCCGGATTCCCGCCATGCTCGCCGGCGCCTACACCGCACTCATCACCCCCTTCGCCGACGGCGAAGTCGATTTCACCCGTCTGGCCGCCAACATCGAGCGCCAGATCGAAGGCGGCATCGACGGCATCGTGCCCGTGGGCACCACCGGCGAATCGCCCACGCTCAGCCACGACGAGCACCGCGCGGTGATTGAAAAGTCGGTTGAGGCCGCCCACGGCCGCGTGCAAGTCATCGCCGGCACCGGCAGCAACAGCACCCGCGAAGCCCTGTCGCTCACCCAGCACGCCAAAGACGCGGGCGTCGACATGGCGCTCATGGTCAACCCCTACTACAACAAGCCCACGCAAGAAGGCCTGTACCGCCACTTCATGACCGTCGCCGACGCGGTGGACCTGCCCATCTGCCTCTACAACATCCCCGGCCGCACCAACGTGACCATGAGCGCCGACACCGTCGTGCGGCTTTACGAACACGCCAACATCGCTGCGATCAAAGAAGCCACCGGCAGCCTCGACATCGCCAGCGAAATCGGCAGCATGTGCGACATCGCCATCATCAGCGGCGACGACTCACTCACCCTCCCGCTGATGAGCATCGGCGGCGTCGGGGTCATCAGCGTGCTGAGCAACCTGTTCCCCGAACGCATCAAAGCCCTGGTGGCCGCCGGCGCGGCGGGCGACTTTGCCCAGGCCAAGCAATTGCACCTGGAGCTTTTCGCGCTGTGCAAAGGCTGCCTCACCCTCGCCACCAACCCCATCCCCATCAAAGCCGCCATGCAGATCGCCGGCGTCGACACCGGCGAGGTGCGCCTGCCCCTGACCGAGTTGGACGCCGACGGCCGCCAAAAGCTCGAAACACTGCTGGCCGGCACGCTGCCCGCGAGCGTCTGACTCCGCCTAACTTCGTCTGCCCCTGTCTGACCCCGCGCTCGTCGCGACCTACCATCCAGCGTGACTGCCCGCACCCGCCCGCTCCTGATCGCCGTCCTCGTGATGACCGGCGTGTGGGCCGGCGTCTGGGGGCTGCGCATTTTTGCCCGCACCCAAGTGACCACCTCGGCCTCGGTGCAGGCGTGGCTGGCGGACCACCCGCTCCCCGAGAAAGACCGCGGGGCGTACCTCGACGCCTTGGCCGGTCAGGTCAACCGCCTGCGCGGCAGCGAACGCATGAACGCCCCGCTGGAACTTAGTCTGCGGGCGGTGTTCGCCCAGCTGGCCGACGCCGAGCAGCAGGCTTACCTAGACGCCACCCTGCCCCGCGGCTTCGACGAGCTGATGCTCGCCCTCAACGCCATGGACCCCGACGAGCGCCGCCGCATGGTGGACGAAGCCTCGCGCCGCATCGACGACCAAGGCGGTCCGCCGCCCGAGCTCAGCGACGCGCAGGTCCAGCAGATCGTCGATCAGGGCATGAAGAGCTACCTGTCTTCCGCCAACGCTCAGACCAAGCTGGACCTTCAGCCGCTGGTCGAACAAATGCAGGCCAACCTGCAGAGGCGCAGATGACGCCGCGCCCCCTCAAACTGGGCGAACACCCTGCGGCGCGCGGCGTCGCACCGCCTCGGCGGGCCCCGCGCGGTTTCACCCTCATCGAAATGCTGGTCGTGATCTCGGTGATCGCGCTGCTGATCGGCCTGCTGCTGCCCGCGCTATCGCGCAGCCGCGACGCGGCGCACGGCGTGGTTTGCCTGTCGAACCTGCGCCAACTCGGGGTCGCGCTCAACGCCTACCTCGTTAACAGCAACGGCCGCCTGCTCACGCTCAACAACCGCGCGGCGACCTCCGAGCCTGGCCCGGCCCTGGACACCTGGTTCGACCAGGCGCCGGGGCTGCACGCCTGCCCCGCCGACACCGCCGCGGTGCACGCTGCCAGCGGCACCAGCTACTTCTGGAACTTCACGCTGAACGGCCGGCCCATCGACAAACTGGACTCGCTGGTGGGCGGCAACGCCGGATCCAAGGTGCCGCTGATCAGCGACAAAGAGGGCTGGCACCCGCTGAACACTGACCGCATCAACATCCTCTACGCCGACGGCCACGCGGCCAACGAACTGAACTTCTCCGTGACCGCGGCGCCCGGAGACGCGCCGTGATCGACATCGCCAACGCCGCCAAATCGTTTGCCGGGCGCCCCGCGGTGCACGACCTCTCGCTGCACGTGCCGCGCGGCGCGATCTACGGCCTGCTGGGTCATAACGGCGCCGGCAAGAGCACCACCCTGGGCATGCTGCTGGGCCAGGTGTTCCCCGACCGCGGGTCGGTGTCGATCGGTGGCCACGACGTGTTCGCCGATCGGGGCCGGGCGCTGGGGCGCGTGGGCGCGATCTTCGAAGCACCGTGCTTCTATGACTACCTCAGCGGTCGGCGCAACCTGCAGGTGTTCAGCCGCTACACCACCAAGGTCTCCCGCGCCCAGGTCGACGCCGCCATCGACCGGGTGGGGCTCGCGGCACGCATCGACCACAAGGTGGGCACCTACTCGCACGGCATGCGGCAGCGGTTGGCGCTCGCCCAGGCGCTGCTGCCCGCCCCCGAGCTGCTGCTGCTGGACGAACCCACCGACGGTCTGGACCCCGAAGGCATCGCTGACTTCCGGCAGACGCTGCTGGCCCTGCACGACGAGTTGAAGCTCACCATTTTGTTCAGCAGCCACTTGCTGCAAGAAGTTGAACGCACCTGCACCCACGTGGCGGTGATGCGCGAGGGGCGCAAAGTCTTCGACGGCGACTGGCGCGAACGCGCTACCGACGATGACCGCTTTATGCTGGAGGTGGACCGACACGCCGAGGCGCTGGCGTTTTTGCGGACTCAGAAGATGATCGCCCCTCAGCGGCTCGCCACCGCGGCGGGCGTTGATCTGGCAGACATTAACGCCAAGCTTGTGCACGCAGGCTTCCGGGTGCGTGCGATCGCGCCGGTGGCGCGCACCCTCGAAACGTTCTACATGGACCAGCGCGAGCGGGCGTGGGAGGTTCCCGCGTGTTGATCTGGGAGCTATACAAGCTGTACGCCCGTCGCCGCACCTACATCGGCTTCGGAGCCTTCGTGCTTCTGCAAGCCGCGATCTTGGCGATGCTGCAGCACCCGCGGGCCAAAGGTGAGATCGGCAAGCTGCTCAACGCCAACGGGCTGGACTTTGGCGATCACTACGGCGGGCTCACGCTAGCGATCGTGGTCATCGCCTTCAGCTTCACGTTCCTGGGTGGGCTGTACGTCGCGCTCGTGGCCGGCGACATCGTCGCCAAAGAGTATGAAGAAGGCACCCTGCGTCTGGTGCTCGCGCGACCCGTCTCGCGCGTCCGCCTGCTGCTGGTTAAGTTCGCGGCCTGCGTGATCTACAGCGTGTCGCTGGTACTGTTTCTGGGCGTCACCGCGCTGCTTTTCGCCAGCGTCTACCGCGGGGGCCTGGGCAAGCTGTTCATCTTCATCCCCGAAGAGAACCTTTTCGCGTTCTACGACACCGGCGAGGGCCTGTTTCGCTACGTCCGCGGCGTGTGCGCTCTGGCCGCAGCCACGATCACCATCACGTCGCTGGCGTTCATGTTCAGCTGCTTCAAAATGAAGCCCGCCGCGGCCACGATCCTCACCTTGTCGCTGCTATTTATCGACGTGGTGATGATGAACCTGCCTTACTTTCGCAGCCTGCGGCCCTGGTTTGCCAGTTATCACATGGGTTCCTGGGTCCGGACGTTTCACACCTATCCGCCGTGGCCGGCGATCGCCGAATCGGCGCTCGTGCTGGTGGGGCTAAGCGCAACGTTTGTGACGATCGGCATCGCCCACTTTGCCCAACGCGATCTGAAATGAACCCCGGCCCCTGGCCCCGAGACCGTACACTTCCACGCTATGCAAGACCCCAACCCCGTCGCCACCCGCGGCTGCCTGCTGATCACCGCCGCGGTCGATCCCGCCCACCACACAACCTTGATCAAGCGGCTGCAGCCCGGCGTGCTCTACGTATTGGGCGCCGCCGAAGTGGCGCCGGTGTCGGGCGTTGCGGTTCATGCCCTGGATCTCGCCGACCTTGACGAGCTACCCGACGGCCCCGCCCCGCGCGTCTACGACCTCACCGACGGACCGCCGAGGCTGCGTCTGGCCCTTGTCGGGCACGCCCGCAGCCAAGACCTGCATTGCGTGGTGGACGGCGGCGTCGCCCACCTGCGCCCGGTCACCCCGCCGCCGGCCCAGGACGACGTGTCCGACGTGGCGTCTGCCGAATCGGTCGCCGCGACCGCCGCCATCGGCCTGCCCGCGGCGATCCGCACCGCGGCCACCCACGACCACATGTTCCACGCCGACGACGTGCTGGCGGGGGGGCTGCTGCGGCTGGTCTACCCCGACGTGACGTTTGTCCGCACGCGTGACCCCGAGGCCTGGGCGAAGGCCGACGTGGTCTTTGATGTGGGCGGAAGCTACGGCGTGGGCCTGCAAGGGCAGCCCACGAGGCCGCACGTCTACGACCACCACCAGCGCCACGGGCCAACCCGCGACGACGGCAAGCCCTTCGCCAGCTTCGGCCTGCTGTGGCGCGAACTGGCCGACGTGGTCACCGCCACACTGCTGCCCCACGCCGCCCCAGCGGTGCGCGACGCCACCCGCGACGCGTTCGCGCTCGAGTTTGTCCGCAGCGTCGACGACCACGACAACACCGGCCACTCGGACCACCGCAGCGCCACCGACGTCATCCAAGCCATCCGCCTGCACGGCCCCTCCACCCCGCCGGGCGAAGACACCCCCGCCCAGGCCTTCGACACCGCCTACGACAGCGCCGTGAACTTCGGCATCCAGATGATCCGCCGCACGCTGTACAAGCTGCAGGTGCGCATCGAAACCGTGCCCAAAGTCGAAGCCGCGGTCAACGCAGCCTTGGCCCAAGGCGCCGACCACCTGGTCTTCGACTTCGACAGCGGCGGGGCCGGCCTCTGGAGCCCCGTGGTCCACCGCCTGGACCCCGAAGGCACGCTGCGCTGGGTCACCTTCGACCGCGGCAACGGCTGGATCGTGCGCAACGTCCGCACCGCCCACGGCACCGAAAGCCTCTTCCCCGATTCGTGGCGCGGGCGCGAAAACGACGCCGCCTCCGAGGCCACCGGCGTGCCGGGCACGGTCTTCGTCCACCGCTCAGGCTTCTTGGCCGTGCACGAAACCCTCGCCGGCGC